>JAFGSN010000009.1 GCA_016934575.1 Vicinamibacteria bacterium | reverse complement strand
CCGGTATGCTTCTCAACAGTTCAGGCGTGACATCAGTGATGGTATTCAGCACCTTATACGCCCCGAAAAAGCCGTCGTCTCGCGTCAATGCCGTGGGGATGATCAGGCAGCGCAGCCCGGCGGCGTTGGCTGCCGCCAGCCCTCGAGGCGAGTCCTCGACGACGACGCATTCCTCTTTACGGCAGCCGGTCCTTTCGAGGCCCACAAGGTAGGGCTCAGGATGGGGTTTGTAGTGGGTGTAATTCAGGCTGGTGACGATAAAGTCAAAATACTTCAGCAAGTCAGTCGATTGGTGGATGATGTTCAAGTGCTCCGGCCGGGAACTGGTGACGATGCCCATTTTGAACTTGCCGTGCAGGTTGGCCAGCGTCTTTTCCACGCCATCCATGACGGTATTTCCCCGGCGCAGAAGCCGCTCGTAGGCGGCGTTGCGCTCGTCGCGCAGGCGGTCGATTTCGGCAGGCGGTACGCCTTTCTCCGCCGCCACGTGCCAGGCGCCTTTGCCCTGTTTCAGCAGATACTCGGCGAACAGCTCTTGTGTTAGATCGACGCCGACGCGCGCCAGGGTTTCACGCGTCGCGCGAAAGTACAGCGGCTCCGTATCGACGAGCACGCCGTCGTTGTCCCAGAGGATGGTTTTGATCATTCCCGCGTTCCCATCGAGTGAAGCTGGTCGGGCAGTTTTTCGAATGTTACGCGCAGGGTCTCTTTCAGAAATTGCGACCGTGGTCGAGCCGCCTCGTCAGTACCTCGCGAGCTTCACGCGCAGCACCTGGGGCAGTGCGGTGAAGTTGAGCCCGTAGTCGGTCTGATCGCCGCTCCATACTCGCGCGGGCCGCCACTCTCCTCTCTCGAAGGATCCCTCTTCGACCCGCGCTAGCATCCCGTGCTCTCCGGCCCGAGCGTGAGCCGGCCGAAACGTGACTCGTGCGTGCTGGCCCACGACGAGATACTCGTCAGGACCAAGGCGTGCAATGGCCGCGCCGCCCACCGGCAAGGTCGCCTGCGCCGGCTTGTCGGCATTCGGGAACCACTCCGGCATCCCGAACTGCCACTGGCCATACTCGACGCTCGCCTCCCATTTGCCCAAGTCGAGGGTCTGGCTTGCCCCATCCTCGGGACGCGCCGTTCCCCACACCTCACCTGTGACGGCCAGTCTGGCCCATTCACGCGCCATCGGGGCGAAGATGCGGAAGACCGACGCGAAGGGCTCCAAGGTCTTCTCCGTGACCTCCTTGGCGCCCAGCGGATAATTCGAGTAGCCCGTGTAGTCGATGCCGAAGGGGGCGAAGCCGATCCCACCCCGACCCAGAACCGGGAACACATAACGGGCGAACGGAACGTCACTTCCGATTTCGGCAACGAAGAGCGCGTTGTCAGGTCGGGCGTAGTGGTCGAGGACGGCCGTGACCCTTTCGTGCTCACGAAAGTAGATGTCCGGCGCGATAAGATCGATCGATGTCGCGCCGGCCTTCCACACGTCGATCACGTTGTGGGTGGGGCCGCCCGCCGAGTAAGTGAGCGGATCCTGTGGGTTGATCGGGTCGCGAAGCGCCGCATTGACGTACATCGGCAGAGGATGGACGGCCTTCCCGGCCGACGCCACCTGGTCAACGAACCGTGAGATGTGCCAGGCGTGGAAGAACTCGTCGGCATCAGAACCGAAAACCTCCGGCCACGTGCCTGCCTTGCGTCCAAGCCGGCGCACGAGCTCATTGGGAACCGGACCCTGGAACAGCCGCTCGGCCGTCGGTGAGTAATCCCGCACGCTTCCGTAGGTGCCGGTCTCGTTCTCCGGCTGAACCATGATGACGGTATGCTGCGGGTCGAACGCCTCGAGATGCCGCATCAGCTCGACGAACGCCTTGCGATCGGCGTCAAGCGTCTCCTCGAAAACGGGCGAGAGTGAGTCTCGTTGTTCCCCGTCTTTCGTGATCACACGCGGGAAGCGCCGGTTGTTCAGCTTCACCCACTCCGGGGCGTACTTGGGCGAGTTGTTCTTCCACGTGGCGAACCACAGCAGGATCAGCCGTATGTCGCGCTCGCGCGCCTGCGCGAGCAGTGTGTCCACGAATGAGAAATCGAAACGCCCTTCCTCGGGCTCGATCTGCTCCCACGCGACGGGCATCTGCAGCGTGTTGGCGCGGATGAACTTCACGGCGGGCCACACCTTCGGGAGCGCCGCCGGATAGTTGCTCGAGTTGTTGGCCTGAGCCACGAGCATCAGCAATGGCTCTCCGTCGACCAGCAACGCGTGGCGTCCATCTTTCTGGACGAGCCGCGGCGGCATGGAACGATCCAGTCCGATTCCCTCCGCCAGCAGAGGGCCGAACGCGGCCATCGCGACGGTCAGCACGGTCACGGCAAGACACGGATGCCGCGTCGACGGCATCGAGGCGGTCATGTGCTTCACTGGTTCCCCTCTTTTTGATCCAATACCCGCCGACAGCCGAGGCGCGGTGGCGCGTGGAACATCCCGAGGCGTCGGCAGCGTCAACGGTTGGAGCGTTCGCTCGCGCTTGGATAGCCCGTCGGCGGCGGCGCGTGGTCGCCAGCGGCGGGAGGACCCAGAAGCTCCGTAAGGATCGGACTCAAGCTTTCGGCCCAGACCTCGTAGCCCTTCAGGCTCGGATGCAGTCCGTCCATCATCATTCCTTCGAACAAGACGCCGTCCGCGTCGGCGAGCTTGGAGTTGACGTCGAGGAAGCGGACCGTCTTGCCGTCGGCCATCTTCGCGATATTGGCGTTGATGCGATTGATCGTCGGGGCCACGGCGGGGTTGTCGTTGCGTGGGAAGATGGCGGTCAAGATGATCGTGGCCGCCGGCGCCTTCTTCCGGCAGGTTTCGACAATCGCAGCGACGCCGCGCGTGACGTCGGCGACCTTGGCGTCATCGCCGGGCTTCTTGCCGATATTGTTGGTGCCGGCCAGGATCACGATGACCTTCGGATGGACGCCGTCCAACTCGCCGTTCTGTAGGCGCCAGAGGATGTTCTCCGTCCGGTCGGCTCCCCAGCCGAAATCGGCGGCGTTCCAGCCGTGGAAGCTTTTTTTCCAGTGGGCCAGGAATTCCGGGTAATCGAGAGCGCCCCAGCGGCGCGTAATGGAGTCGCCCAAGAAATAGAGGTCGATGCCTCCTGACTTCGCCTTGGCCAGGAGCTGCTGGTGGGCGAGGTGGGAGTTGCGGTCGGCTCTCATCCGCGGCAGGTCCGCGGGCGCCGGGGGCGGGGCATGATGGAGCAAGCGGTTCGCCCAGGAGATGAAAAAGCTCATGTTCGAGCGATCCTCGTGTCCGCCGTCGTGCTGGCGCCAGGCCAGCTCGCCGTCGAGGAGACCCGCGTTGACGGGCGGCATTTTCGCCGCGCGGTAGTCCTCAGTCACGCCGAGATCTCGCGCGCCAAGCAGCCGGAACGCCGCGCCGGCCGCCACCGTGGCCATGAAGCTGCCCTGCTGATCAAGCCAGTTTGCGTCGCCCTTTTCCGGCACACCGTAGCTGATGAAGGTGGGACGCGGCGCGCACAGCGCGAGGAGCTGGTGCGCGTCGACCGGGATGTCGTTCGCGTTCTTGCTTCCGAAAGACGCCTCCTCGGCGCCATACTTCAAGAAATTACCGGCCATCCAGTGGTACTCGCCGGAGCCCGTGAGGTTTTCCACCTGCTCCCCAAAGTTGCGGCGGTGGGGCTTTGCGCCGCCTTCGCCGGAAGATCCCACCAGCACGACCGCGAATCGCGGATCGAAGGCCATGGTGACGAGGGCGGCCTTGCCGTATCGCGACACCCCTTCGATGCCGACGCGTTTTGCGTCCACCGCGGGTAGCGTCTCGAGGTAGTCGAGCGCGCGGGCGGCGCCCCACGCCCACGCGCGTAGCGCGCCCCACTGCTCGGGCGTCCGGCGCCGGCCCTTGTTGGTCAGCCCGATGATGCCCGAGACGAGGCCGGCGCCATTATCGGCCTGGATGCTGGCGGTGCTCAGCGACACGTAGCCCCAGCCGGAGGCGATGAGCTGGTCGGTGGAGGGCGGAGCGGCGGGCTCCTGGAAGCCCGGGAATCGCGGCAGCGTCTCGCCTGGCATGTTGCCCCAGCCGAACATCATCAAGACAGGAACCGGACCCTTGGCGTTGACTGGGACGACGACGGCCATCTTGATGTCCACCGAGACCTCGCGATAAGTGGAGTTGTCGACGTTCCCGATCACGCGCCGGGCCACGACCGGTTGGCCGCCGACCGTCGTCTCCAACGTCTCGGTCACCGTCCAGGCGACTCCCGGCACGTCTCTGGGCACGCGGCCGTAGACCTCCCGCTCGAAGTCTTCGACGATCTCCGCGCGCCGCTCCTGCCGCCACTGCTCCGGAGTCGTGACCTTGCGGCCGTCCTTCATCGTCAGAACGTCCGGCCAGTTTGGATAGGGGTTGGCTTTCGCGGAATCATAATTCGCCGCGCCCGGCTCGCCGGCGGCCGCATGGCCGTCGGCCCCGGGGCGAAGCCTCGTGATGCCCAGTCGCTTCATCATGTCGGCGTGGTCTTCGGCCGAGAGCTTGTCCAGGCGCGCGCGCTCCTCGGGGCTGATCAGGAACGGGTTCGGCGGAGCGGACGTCGGGGGAGCAGGGGAAGGCGGCGCTTGGGCCGCAAGCCACGCTGGCAGGACGGCCATGCCGAGAAGAACAAGGATATGTCGGGCGCTTGGCATGAGGATTGACTCCGTTTGAGTCGCGGCGGCCATGATGGCTCGCGGCATGCGGCCATTATATTCCACCCAACCGAGGAATTCGGGGTGCATGCTGCATACTCGACAAGAGAAGCCTACAATATGGCGTCCGCCTCAGCGTGAGGAGAGGATCAGATGTGCCGATGAAGCGACGCGTATCGATCGTTGCGGAAGGTGTTCACGGCGGAATCGCCTTTGTGGCGCTTTGTATATTGGTCTTGGGAGTCATTCCTGGCATGACACAAGAGAGCTTCTATCTTCAAGGGACGATCCCGGCGAGGGATCCGCAAGCCGGCCCCTCGCTGGTCGACCTGTCTGACTACTACACGGCCTCTCTGGACAATGACTGGCTGGTTTCGATAGGCGTCAACCTCCAGGCGTTGCCTAAAGGCATTCAGACGCTTGCCGGCGTGCAATTCGACGTACGGGGGATCGTTCAACTGGCGAGCACCGAGCTGCTTTCTCAATCGACCTTGGGCGATCAGGAGAAGGAGAAGCAGTATCCGCGCGCGGTAAAAGGTATTCCGGTGGGGCTCAAAGCGGGAAGAGTCCACTTCCTTCAGGCCAGTGCATGGAGCGCGGGGAATGGCGAGAAGATCGGCGAGTACGTCATTCGTTTCGCGGACGGCCAGACACAATCGGTCCCTCTTCTCTTTCAGCACTCGCTCATCGATTGGTGGGTGCAGACCGCGACGGACAAGCCGACCAACGCAGAGATCGCGTGGCATGGCTCGCATAAAATGAGCGCGGTGAGTCTTTTCAAGCACACCTGGACGAATCCATCACCGGAAAAGGCGATCGAGAAGATCGACTTCGTCTCGGCAATGACCAAGGCAGCGCCATTCCTGGTCGCCATTACTTGTGAGCCGGCCCCACGCGCTCGCTAGACAAGAGCGAATCCATTTTCACGCGTAAACAAGCGGATCGGAAGCGCGCAACCCTCCGGAGTGGCCGAGCTGTACGCCGCATAGCCGCCCGATCCGGCGTGACACCCCGGATCTTGGCTATCAGTTGGAGACGGTTCCGTCTCCGCCCTCATATATCTCACACCCTCGACTGCGTTCATCATTCAGCCGTCTTCATGGTGAAAGCGACGTATGCCGGCGAGTCACAACCGCGGTGACTGCGCATGTATTCGTGGGGCGGGCGACCGGCATCCAACATCATCGCGGCGGCCCCGGTTCCCGGGTATGACAAGGACGCCCGTTCCGGCCATCACCACCTCGGTTCGCTTGACAGGCCTTCTTCCCAGTCGCTCCAGCCTGAGTTCATGCCGTACGATGATTCGCGAATCACGGCTTGAATCTGGCCGATCAGGGCGTTCTCGACCTTGAAAAGCTCCGCGATCTCCCAGGTCCAGGGACGCGCGACGCCGATTGGGATCGTCCGGCCGTCGGTCAGGGTCACCGTGGGGACGTTGCCCGCGTGGTCGAAGAACGCGAATGCCAGGGCCAGGCCGCGTTCCTCGTCGATCACGACGAAACGCCGATCGCGAATGCGAGTCACGAATCGGAAGAATCCGGTCGCGAACTGCGCCTTGCATCCGAGCGCGGCGGCGTCGAAGGGCTGCGGTTTCTCCGACGGACGATTGGTCGTTTGTTGCCCGTTTTCAAGGCGATTGCAGTCGTCGGAGAAGGGATAGACTCCCTTTCCGTCATTGCGTTCGAGGCCGGAGAAATACATGTTGGAGACTTTAATCAGTTGATCGCGTGACATGCGCGACTCCGGAGGCACGGCGGCCGTGAACGCGGGATGCGGTCCGCCCAAGGCTTCCAACTTCAATGCTTCCTTTTCGTCGCGGGCCACAAGCGTCTCGATCTCGATGATCTTGTGCTCGGCGATCTTCAACCGGAGAGCCAGGATCGCCGGCACGTCGTTTTCTCGGATCGTTCCGAAGAAGCCGACCTGTCCCTTCTCGGGATCGGCGACATAGAGCTTGTAAGGAGCGCGGCCGCTGGCCGTGTTCCAGAGTCCGTCGCCCACGCGCAGTCTCTGGCCGTTCTCGGTGAACTTGGCCGCCGGCGCGAGCGGCGCGCGCGCGGGATCGTGCGCCACGACGGCTTCGAGATAGCGATCGACGAAGCCTTCCAGGCAAGACCGGTCGCATGATGAAGCGGATTGATCGGCGGCATTCGCGTTCGTCATGCAAGCGCTTGCGAGCAACAACGCGGTGATTCGGAATCGCGCGACTTGTTCTGCCGAAATCAGCATCAGACTATCCCACCTCCTCTGGCGTTGAGAGAATACTAATATAACGAGGCGTGGGGGCGGCATGTTCGGATGATCGCGCGCGAGTCACGATCAGAAACAGGGTTCGAAAGCGTGGAGGCGCCGCGGTTGACAACCAGTGAGATTCGTGAATCTCTCGCGGTAACAGAATGGCCGGTAATTCGTGAAGAGAATCCGTAGATAGCGCGTCACTCCTCGGCGCGGGATTCAGTAAGAATGGAGCAGAAACAGTGAGGCGACGACGAGATTCGTGCATGGAGGTCGTTGAAAGCGCATTCCAGGACGTTCGCGCGGCCGTCCGGATGCTCGGGAGAAGGCCCATATTCACGCTGGCGGTCGTGTCGGTGATGTCGCTGGCTATCGGGGCGAACACGGCCGTTTTCAGCGTCATGCGCGCCGTGCTCCTGCGTCCGCTGCCGTATGAAAATCCTTCGCGCCTCGTCGTCGTCTGGGAACGCGTCACGCGGCTCGGATTGGATCGTAATCTCGTCTCTCCGTCGAATTACAGCGACTGGAAAAGGCGAAGTCGGGTTTTCAAGAGCATGGGTGCGTATACGGAGCTGTTCCTCATCCTCACGGGCGACGGCGGCGAGGCCGAGCGTGTCCCCGGGATCAGCGCGACGCCAAGCCTGTTCATGACGCTTGG
>JAFGSN010000246.1 GCA_016934575.1 Vicinamibacteria bacterium | reverse complement strand
TCTTGCTCAAGCGCGGGTCCCCGGCATCGGCATCGCGACCGTCTATCGAGCAGTCCGACGGATGCTGGAAAAGGGGCGACTGGTTATGGTCCGTCTTCCGGGCGGAAGCGTTGCTTATGAATCCGCCGGACGGCCGCACCACCATCATTTTCACTGCCATGTCTGCGGGCGCGCCTGGGACCTTCCCGGATGTCCATTGCCCGGACGACTGTGCGTCCCCCCGCGCTTTCGAATCGAGAGCCACGAGTTGGTCATACACGGTCGGTGCGACGATTGCGGAGCCGCGAAGCTCCAGAATAAAGCCACCGCTCTTGTGACAAAACGGCGGTCCACATCGCGGTCGAATGCCCCGGGGCACGACAAAGCGCCGAGGACTCGATGATCAGTAGAACGCCGCGGACGATGGCCGCGTCGCCTCTTCTCCGAGCGAGCGTTTTACTCGCGATTGCCACGTCCCTTTGGTTCGTGGTCATTCACGCCCCGGTACTGCACAACCATTCCGATTCGGATTCCGGAAGCGGGTGCGTCATCTGTCAGATGCTGGCCAACGTGACGCCCGACTTGCCGATACACGCCGCTGCTCCACTTGATACTGCCACCGTCGAAGCCAAATGCTTGTGCGTATCTTCCGCGGTCTACGAGCAACTCCTGCTCGACGACTCGGCGTCGTCGCGCGGTCCTCCCTCTCCCTCCGTTTTCAACATCATTTCCTGACGACCTCGGACGAGTCGCAGGCTCCTCGCCCGACGCCGGTACACGTGACGGAGCCTGCCAATTGAAATAGAGGAATCATGCAGACACGCACCATGATTTGTGGCGTTGTGTTCTCTTTGGCGCTTACCGGCATCGCTCGCGCGCAGACCATGCCGGATCCCTCAGCGAGCCGACGCATCGTCGGGTCCGGCAATGTCGTGACGGGATTCATCACCGACTCCGAAGGAAACCGTATCGCCGGAGCGGAAGTCCAGATTGAAGAGCTGCGTCGCCAGGTCCGAACGGGCGGTGACGGTGCATTCCGCTTCACCGCCGTACCCTCGGGTCGGTTCACGCTTAGAATTCACAGCGCTCCTTTTCCCGGAGTGCATCGCACCATCGACGTGCCTCTCGATACATCGATTGAGATCAAGCTCGACGCCGACCTGCGCTTCCAGGACGAGGTGAGCGTCACCGCCGCTCCCTGGACAAGCCGCCCTCTCGAAGCTGCTCAGCAGGTTGATCTCGTGCCGGCGGAAGACGCTCGACGAGAGAACGTGGCCTCCGTGGGTGAAGCCCTTGCGAGCGTGCCGGGAACGGCCTTCATACCTACAGGCAACGCCCTCGGCACTCCGGTCATCCGCGGCATCTCTGAGCATCGCATCCGCGTGATGAACGACGGGATTGCCCTCAACCACCAACAGAATAGCTGGCGGCATTCGCCGAACGTCGAGCCTGCGTTTGCCGACAGGCTCGAGCTCGTACAGGGGCCGTCGAGCGTCCTCTACGGCCCTGACGCCATGGGCGGAGTGATCAACGTCGTACACGCCCCGCTGCCTTTCGCCGCTGACGGCGGGCGAGTACTGCACGGCGAGATCGCGCCCGGCTTTTCGAGCAATGCCGGCGAGTGGACCGGACGGGGCCGGATCGAAGGCGCTCTTGGCGGCCTTGGCTTCCGCTTCGACGCCCTCCGCAGAGAAGGCGACGATATCAAGACGCCCAGCAAGACGCTCGACAACACCGATTTCGCGCAGACCAACGCCGCCGTCGCGACAGGCTATGGCGGCTCCTGGGGCAACATCCGCTTGTGCTGGCATCACTGGGAGGACAAGACGGGCTTCTATCGTCCCGCCGGCTTTCGCCTCGACTTACGCGACAACCTGTTCGTGGCCGACGTTCACGTCTCGACTCGCGCGGGGGTGTTCGAGCTGCTTGCGGCGCGGCAGCAGAACCTACGCACGGCTTTCCCATCCGGAACGAACGGCCCGGCAGGCGTCGACCTAGATCTCGTCACGCTCACGAGCCGCGTGGGTTTCGAGCACCGCCCGCTGGGCGTCTTGAGGGGTCGCATTGGCGTCGAGTACATCGGCCTTGACAACAAAGCAATCGCCGGTCAACTCGTGCCCGACTACCAGGGAGACGGCTTCGCGGTCATGGTATACGAGAACGCGCGTCTCGCGCCGAGCGCCGACGGAGGATTCGACCGCGTCGTTTTGAGCCTCGGCATGCGCTGGGACACGCAAACGCTCGACATGGTCCCCTTCCCCGTTTGGCAGCTCGGATCGAGCATCGCCAAGGACTACTCCGCCGTGACGGGTGCACTCGGGGCCGTCGTGCGGCTCGGACGCGACGTCGCCTTGGCCGGAAGCCTGGCGCGAGGCTGGCGTCCGCCTAACGCCTTTGAGCTTTTTGCGCGCGGGGAGCACGGCGGCGTGGCCGCGTTCCAGCTCGGTAATCCCGATCTCGTCGAAGAATCGAACGTCAACGGCGAGATCGGCATCCGATACGAAGGACCACGCCTCCGCGGCCGGCTCTCCGCCTACCGCAACGAGTTCAGCGACTACATCTATCTCGCCGATTCAGGCGATGTCGAGGCCGGCCTGCCGGTGTTCGTTCACCGTCAAGGCGATGCGCGGATCGAGGGGATCGAAGCAACCGTCGATGCGGCGCCCTTCAACTGGATGCGCGTCGGACTTGGCTATACGCTGATCGACACATGGAACAAGGCCGTCTCCCGCCGCCTGCCGCAAACGCCGCCCGACCGCCTGTTCGCCAGCCTGCGACTCGAGCGAGACCGGATAGGACGCTTCTCGCGGATCTTTCTCGGAATCGACGGCGCCTTCGTGGCGAAGGGAGTCGTCTCCGGGCCCGACGAGCCTCTTGGCACGCCGACCGAAGCCTACGAGGTCTTCGACCTCAGAGGAGGTCTCACGATGCCGGTCGGCGCTAATGAGCTGGGCCTCGACGTCACCGTCCGCAACCTCTTCGATGCCGAGTACAAAGACTTCCTCTGGAGCTACAAGCCGTTTGCCCCGAATCCGGGCCGCGACGTGCGCGCGGTCATGCGCCTTCACTTCTGAGGCGTGAGCCGCCTGGCCGGGCTGTGTCACACCCCGGCCAGGCGCAGCCCTTGGCGACGGTGGGGCGGACGAGCGGCTTATTGTTGGCGCGGCCAAACGGGCCGGAGGAACCAGCGGCCGCGCTGCGGGTATGCCGCTCGACTGGGCATGTTAGATGCCGGACAACTTCCACACGGCCCCTGATCGCCGGCGTCGTGCTCCGCTTGAATGTCTTGACCATCAGTGTTACGATCTAGGAATTCGTAATACGCCGCAATCGGGCGGCCAGGACATGAAGATTCTCGGGTGACGGAGATACGGGCAGAGACGGCCGAGGCGCAAGCGATCGAGTGGATCTCTCGCTATGGAACGTACAACTACCAGCCTCTTCCGATCGCCGTCCACCATGCACGGGAGAGCCGCGTCTGGGACACCGAAGGCCGCGACTATCTCGATTGCATAGGCTGCTATTCGGCTGTGTCGTGCGGTCATCTGAATCCAGCCGTCGTCGCCGCCATCGGCTCTCAGCTTCACAAGCTCGCTATCGTGGGCCGCGCCGTGAACGCGACCGAGCTGGGCGTGTTTCTCAAGCGATTGTGCGAGTACGCGCAGATGGACCGCGCCTGTCCCATGAACTCGGGCGCGGAGGCCGTCGAGACGGCCATCAAGATCGCCCGCAAATGGGCCTACACCGTGAAGGGAGTGCCGCGCGAACAGGCCGAAATCATCGTGGCCGAAGGCAATTTTCATGGCCGAACGACCACCATCGTCGGCTTCAGCAGTGAAGCTCGCCATCGCGCCGACTTCGGACCATTCGCCTCCGGATTCCGTCTCGTGCCGTTTGGCGACCTCGCAGCCGTCGAAGCGGCTTTCTCGGACCAAACGGCGGCGGTTCTCATGGAGCCCATCCAGGCAGAAGGTGGAATTATTCTGCCCCCTCCGGGATTCATGGCCGGGTTGCGCCGTCTCTGCGCCGAACGCAACGTCTTGCTGATCTGGGACGAGATCCAGACCGGATTCTGCCGCACCGGAATACGGTTCGCATGGCAGCACGAAGATGCGCGCCCGGACATGGTATGTCTCGGCAAGGCGCTCGGCGGCGGAGTCTACCCCGTCTCGGCGGTGGCCGGGCGCGACGACGTCATGGGCGTCCTGCGACCCGGCGACCACGGCAGCACGTTCGGCGGCAATCCCCTCGCGGCGGTCGTGGGATTGGCGGCCATGGATGAGATGGACAGGATGGGACTCGCGGAACGGAGCCGGCGCCTCGGATCTCAACTCCACGAAGGCCTCGCCGAGCTGCGGCTGCCGGTCGTCAAGGACGTGCGAGGCCGCGGCTTGCTCGTCGGCCTCGAGGTCGATGAGTCCGTCTGCCGGAAGAGTCTGACACGCGCCTTTCTGCGCGTAGGCATCCTGACCCAGGAAACACGAGCGCGCACGTACCGCTTCGCGCCGCCGCTCACGATCGAAGAGGACGACGTATTCGAGATCGTGAGGCGGGCCGCGCAGGCGCTCGCCACTGCATCGTAGAGACGTCGTCAGCCATCCGACGCGCCGATGGCGGCGAGCATGCGGCTCGCCGTAGGGCGTCAGCCGGCGGCTACCCTTGACCCGGAGCCGCCTGCGCCGACAACAAAGGGTCGCGATTTGGGGTAGAGATGGTTCGCACCAAGGGCGACTTCCTCAAGACGCCGATCCAGCACGTCGACGTCAAGCAGTTCGACGCGCGTCCCATCGTCGAGGCCATGGCGCGAATGGCTTTTCAGGCGCGAAACCTCCACCGCGCCGCGACGATCTACGAAGCCATGCTGCGCGAAGAGGGCTGCGGAGTCATCCTGTGTCTTGCGGGTTCTCTGGTTTCGGCGGGGCTGCGACAAGTGATCGTCGACATGCTCCGCAACAACATGGCCGACGTGATCGTTGCCACCGGAGCCATCATCGTCGATCAGGATTTCTTCGAGAGTCTGGGCTTCCGGCACTTCGTTGGATCGCCTCGGGTCGACGACCGGGAGCTGCACGCGCTGGGAATCGACCGCATCTACGACACCTTCATCGACGAGGAATCGCTGCGCGTCTGCGATTCTTCCGTGGCGCGGATCGCGGCTGAACTCGAGCCGCGGCCGTACTCGTCGCGCGAGTTCATCGGCGAGATGGGACGATGGCTGGCTGAGCGGCCTGGAAGCGGCGACGGCATCGTCCGCGCCGCATGGGAGATGGGCGTGCCTGTCTTCTGCCCCGCCTTCAGCGACTGCTCCGCCGGCTTCGGCCTCATTCACCATCAACAGGAGCGCAAGGAACGTCCTTGCCTGACGATTGACAGCGTGAGGGACTTCCTGGAGTTGACGCGCGTGAAGATGGGCACGAAGGAGACCGGTCTCTTCATGGTGGGAGGCGGAGTGCCCAAGAACTTCGCTCAGGACACCGTCGTGGCGGCGGACTTCCTGGGACGGCCCGCGCCCATGCACAAGTATGCCGTCCAGCTCACGGTGGCCGACGAGCGTGACGGAGCTCTCTCGAGCTCGACCCTGCGCGAGGCGTGCTCGTGGGGCAAGGTGGACACGGACTTCGAACAGATGGTCTTCGGCGAGGCCACGATCACGATGCCGCTCGTCGTGTCGGCCGTCTATCACGGCGGCGCGTGGACGGATCGCCGGCCGCGCCGATTCGTCGAGGTGTGCCAGTGAAGCCGCGCATGGAGAGAGCCATCGTCGTCGGCGCTTCCTCCGGCATCGGCGCGGCGATCGTGCGACGGCTCGCCAAGGACGGCGCCGCGGTCGCCATTCTCGCCAGGCGCGAAATCGAAATGGCGCGCCTCGCGCACGACGCGCCAGAACGATTGCATCCCTATTTCCATGACGTCAGGAACACGGAGACGGCGCCTGATCTCTTCGAGCGCATCGAACACGACCTCGGCGGCGTCGACACGCTCGTCTATGCCGCGGGCGTCATGCCCAGAATAGCGATCAACGAGTACGCCTTTGTCAAGGATCGGGAGATGGTCGAGGTCAATGTCTTGGGGGCGATGGCCTGGATGAACCTCGCCGCAGCGCGGTTCGAGGCGGCGAGAAGCGGCACGATCATCGGGATATCGAGCATTGCCGGCGAGCGGGGCCGGCGCGGCAATCCCGCCTATTGTGCGTCGAAGGCGGCATTGACGACGTACCTGGAGGCGCTCCGCAATCGGTGCAGCCGCTTCGGCGTGAACGTCGTGACCGTGAAGCCCGGCTTCGTCGACACAGACATGACGCGCGGCTTGCCGGGGCTTTTCTGGCTCATCTCGGCCGAAGAGGCCGCGCGCCTGACGCTGGCGCTGGCGCGCCGTGGTTCGAGCGCAAGCGGCCACGTTCCGGAGCGATGGAGGCTCGTCGCCCTCATGGTGCGTCTTCTTCCCTCGTTCATCTTCCGGAGACTCAGCCTGTGAGCGCGCTCGCAGCGTCGTTGAGGGCTGGCGCTCCCTGGCGCGTGCTCGACGGCTATGGGCGCGCAGTCCTGGCCGCCTGCCGCTACGTCGCGCCGCAAACCGTCGAAGAGCTGCTCGACGTGCTCGCGCACGCGCGCGGCGAAGGGCTCAGCGTGACATTCCGGGGCGCCGGCCGCAGCTACGGCGATGCAGCGGTCAATACGCACGGTCTGGTCGTCGACACATGCCGCCTGAATCGCCTCCTGCGTTGGGAGCCGACGTCGGGTGTGTGCGAGGCGGAGCCCGGACTGACGATCGAGGGGCTCTGGCGGCGCACGATTGCCGATGGCTACTGGCCGGCCGTCGTGCCGGGCACGATGTTCCCGACTCTTGGGGGGTGCCTGTCCGCCAACGTGCACGGAAAGAACAACTACCGCGCCGGCCCGATCGGCGAGCACGTCGAGGAGTTCGACCTCATCACCGCGCGCGGCGAGACGCTGCGATGCAGCGCCAGCGAGAATGCGGAGGTCTTCCACGCCGCCATCGGGGGCATGGGGTCGTTCGGAGCGCTGGCGCGCGTGAAGATTCGGTTGAAGCGCGTGGCCAGCGGACGCCTCGAGGTGGCGGCGCTTTATGCCCGCGATCTCGACGAGGTCTTTGATCTTTTTCAAGCGCACTTGCCGTCGAGCGACTACCTGGTCGGATGGATCGACGGCTTCGCGACGGCCCGCCAGTCGGGGCGCGGCGTGTTGCACGCGGCGCGCTATCTGAAACCTGGCGAGGATCCTGAAGCGGAGGACACGCTGCGCGTCGAGCGGCAAGGGCTTCCCGGCCATATCCTCGGCTTTCCGCGCGCGCAGGCATGGCGGGTCATGCGCGCGATGACCAACGACCACGGTATTGCTTTCGTCAACGCGGCAAAATGCCGGACGGCGCGATGGAGCCACAATCACCGTTATCTCCAGAGTCACGCCGCCTTCGCGTTCCTGCTCGATTACGTGCCCGATTGGCGATTGGCCTACGGACCGGGCGGATTCATTCAGTATCAGGTTTTCGTGCCTGATCGGTCCGCGCGCGAGTGCCTGCGCGACGCGCTGCGCCTGTGCCACGATCATCGCATCAGGCCTTACCTCGGTGTGTTCAAGCGCCACCGTCTCGATCGCTTCCTGCTGTCGCATGCCGTCGACGGCTGGTCTCTGGCGCTCGACTTCCGCGTGACGGCCGCCACGCGTGAGCGTTTAAAGATCCTGACGAGCGTGATCACCGATCGCGTCCTGGACGCGGGCGGCCGCTTCTACTTCGCCAAGGACTCCGTCCTGACGCCGGATCAG
>JAFGSN010000245.1 GCA_016934575.1 Vicinamibacteria bacterium | reverse complement strand
TTCGTGAATCCGGTGCTTGAGCCCGCCGTCCCAAAGGGTCGAGAGCTGCTGCGCACGAGTTACATGGCGACGCACACGCGGGAGATGCTGGACCGAGCGCTCGCGATCTTCGCCGAAGTGCGGACGCCGCTTTTCCCGAAACGTGTTCCAGCGCATGCACGGCCGGCGCAGGCGGCTCCGTCGCTTCATGTGCGCCCCATGGTATTCTTGCCGGTTGTCGACCGTCGATCCTTCGCGCACTATTACTCTGACGCATCGCCGCGCGGGCTCTTGAGAGTGCCTGGCTTCACGCGTCTTGAAATCGGCCAGCCTGTCGACTGTGGCGTCTCCTTTGGCACGGAGGACCTGATCGTCCAGTCCGAAGGTCGAATTATCTCCAAGTCCCTCAAGCCTCAGCTTGGCAGGCCCTTGGGGATAGAGGTGGAGTTGGCGGCGACCGAGTCCCATGCGCGTGACCTGCTAAACAGAATCTTGAACGGAGAGGCCGTGCGGCTCGCTAAACGGCGGTCCTGGCGCTACCATGCTGCCGCTATCGATGCGGAGTACTCGGTGGACGGCGCGGCGCTGGTCGGCGCAGTGGACGACATCAGCCTTGAAGGCGCTGCGGTACGCAGCCAGCACGGCTTCAAGCGCGGCACGCGCGTGCCTCTTCGGCTTAAGCCCCCCGCCGGAACGCCAATCGATGTGGCCGGCGAGGTCCGTTGGTGCCGTGAGGGCGAAGATCCGGCATTCGGCGTGCTCTTTTGCTTCGCTAGTCCCGCGGAACGCTATCGCCTTGGCGCGTTGATTGGCAGCATCCAGCACGCCTTGTCCGGAATTGCTGCTTGAGGCATGACGGATCGGTCGATTGGGGGATCTCATGCTCGGCAAGCTCAAGCAGATCATCGGATCGGTGCACGCCATGCGGCCGGGTTTGCGGCGTGCGTACGGTGTGACATGGCCGATCGCGCTCGCGCGATGTGCATTACGCGCCGGGAGCCTGATTCGGCGGACGCGTTGGGCGGGCCGCAAGGATGCGGAGGCGCGCTATGTTCGCACTCTTGCGCTCTTGCCGGCCATCTGCCTTGATGTGCGCGGTCGTCTTGGCGAGCGCGGCGTGGAGATCATGCGTGAACTGACGACAGCCGTCGTCGAGGCCGAGAACGAGCGTATCGCTCGTGAAGCAGGGCTGTTCGAAATAACGGATCCACGCGAACGCTGGCATGCATACTTTGACCGCGCGATCCTGCAAGGCGCTGGCGCCTTCAACGAGAATGAGTGCCTTTCGATCGATCCCGATCATTTTCATTATCGTGTATACCGCTGTGTGTTCGCCGAGCTGACTCTTGCGACCGGAGTACCCGAGCTCGGACGGATAGTCTGCGATCTCGACTTTTCGCTTCAACGACGCCTTTTTCCCGCTTATGAGTTCCACCGCGGCGGATTGGCCCAGAACACCATTTCCTATGGTCACGCATGCTGCGAGTATGTCTGGGATCGACGCGACGGGGAAGGAATGACGGGCCACGAGGAGCCGGCCGTGCTGCATGCTGACCGACAAATCGCCGCCGCCGCGCACGGGCAGCGCATTTCCCGCACGGCGCTTGCGTCACCTCTCCGCTACGAACGCCGCCATGCCTAAATCGCCCTTCGCCATGGCGCGTTCGGTCTCCAGAAGCGTCTGGAGGTGAGCGCCCATCGCGGCGTTGACAATCTTGAGTTTGCTCAGAGCAAGTATAATGACGATAGGTATCACGAACGGCGTTCGCGACACTAAACGGATTTGACACATCAGGTCGGTCGCCTGGACGTTGCGGAATCCCGCGCGCTCGATGATTGCGCAGAACTCCTCCTTCGAGCGGTTGATCTCGAAGGCGGCGTGGCCGGCGTGGCGCTTCTTGAAGATCGATGCCCCCCCGGTGCTTCTGGAGAGGTGCATCGTCACGATGGCGATTTTGCCTCCGCGCTTGAGGACGCGGTGCGCTTCTTTCAGGAAATCGGCGGCGTTCTCGGACGCCAGCACGCTCTCGATGGCGATCACGTTGTCGAATTGCGCGGAATGGAAGCCTGTGTGTCGATGGTCTTGCAGCGAGAAGCGCACAAGATCGAGCATGTTCTCTGAAGCGGCATTCTTGCGTGCTTGGTCGATGTGGGCGGGCGAGGCGTCGATGCCCTCGACGCGGGCGCCATACCGCCTGGCGATGTAGATGCTGGTCCCCCCCGGCCCGCAGCCCGCGTCGAGGATGACGTCGCTGTTCTTAATGCAAAGCATCTCGCACACGATTCGATTCGTATTCTGGATCGCCTCTTTCGTGGACTTGGTTTTGGAGTCCCATTGAGCATAGTGGAGGTTCGTAGTGGAATAAAAGCGGTTGTAGTACTTATGCACCTCGCGGAAGGAATCGTGGGCCGGGAGCGGTGAATCCCCATCGACCGTTCTTTCAGTGGGAGCATCTGCGTGGTTCATGCCTTGCACTCCTTCGCCGCCTGCCTTGTCGTGTCGGGTTGGCGACGCCGCCGAGCATATTCACCGCGCCTGCCAGCCGTCCGCCAGCGGCGTCGTCCGCCACGCCTCACGACAGGGGACTCCTAAAGCGGCCAGGTCCGCAAGCGTGCGGTCTGGATCGACAAGCTCGCCCATGATGTGGACTCCGACCTTTCCACGGAATACATCGGCCAAGCACTGGCGCGCGACGACAACCACGGCCTGGCCCACGCCGAGGTAGTTGTCCTCGACATCAATGAGCAGATGAAGCGAGCGCCCTCCGCGCCCGCCGTCGCCGTCAGCCTCGACGACGACAGCGCCGCCGCACGGCTCGCGTTGCGTCTTCGCGAGCCACAACGAAAGCGCCGCCAGGACCGCCCAGCCGAGGCGCGGTTTGATTCGGTATAGTGTCGTCAGAAGGCGTCGCGCCGCGAGGTCTACGAAGCGATTGGCGCTTGTGACGTAGTGACCGAAGCTCTCCAGATTCAGGGCCGCCGGCAGGCCTCGTGTCTCGATCATGTCGAGTGGAAACGCATGCCGGCGTCCAAAACGTGGACCGCAGTCGATCACCACGCAATCTTCGGACAAGGATTGACGGCGCCACTCCCCATCTCTGTATACCATCGGCTTGTTCTTCACGACGAATTCGAACAAATCGTAGACCTGTTCTTTTCTCTCGATAGTCTGGAAACTGAAAGCCGTCGCTACGCGAGCACGACGGAGCCGTGAGAACGCCCCGTGAGCGTGCCGGACCATGGCTGCCGACACCCCGGGCGAGAGGCCGCATTGAGTCATGAACAGCCGTCCCGCGCGTTGCATCTCAGGCTCTAATTTCCGAAGAGCGAGGACGACATCCTCCGTTTCGAGGGTGTCCATGTAATCGCAGCCGCACTCGATGCATGCCCGACTGACGTGCTCGATGCAATTGCGGGCGGTGGCCGTGAGGATGACGAGGTCCATCCCCCGGAAAGCGGCATTCAAGCTCTCCGGTTGGCAGGCGTCCGCAAAACATGCGGTCACGCGTCCGGGCTTATTGATCGCTTGTGCGAGACTCTCCAATTTCTCAATCCGCCTTCCACCGAGGGTGATCGCTGCATCGGTATGTTCTAGCAGTACACGGCATACGGAGCGACCGACCTGTCCATAGGCGCCCAACACGAAGACTTTATTGGAATGCATTGTCGTTCCCTCAACCTTATAGAACAGACCTGAACACCCGACGAGCAGTTGAGCGCGGCTGTCGTGGACAGCGATCGCGCCGGACGACGAGGGAATCGAAGCCTAGGTATTGCTTGGACGTCGACACGGCAGTCACTGAACCTCGATCAACTTGACGCCCGCGGCTGCGGCGTTCGCGGACACGTATCCGACCGCGCCTGAGTTCGCGCGAACATACGCGATCATG
>JAFGSN010000244.1 GCA_016934575.1 Vicinamibacteria bacterium | reverse complement strand
GTCCAGGGATACAAACCGCGTGGATTCCGGCTTGCGCCGGAATGACGGCGTTCGTCACCCCGGCGAAAGCCGGGGTCTAGGGATACGAACCGCGCTGGATTCCGGCTTGCGCCGGAATGACGGCGTTCGTCACCCCGGCGAAAGCCGGGGTGAGATCGGCGGCTCCTAAACGAGCCGCGGCGTCGTCCGGAGGCTCGCCTACTGGGCAGGCTCGCCGGGCTTGCCTCGCCGGAGCTCCAGGCCGCGGAGGATCACGTAGGCCACGAGGGCGAAGAGAAAGAAGACCAGCAGCATCCACGCCACGCCCTGGAGGGACTCGATGATCGTCCGATACACCTCAAGCGTCCAGCGATTGGCGTTCAGCGCCACGATCTCTGCGTTCTTGGCATGCGGTGTGATGTACTTCTCCAGCGCCCAGACGCGGACCCCGGAGGACACGCCCACAACGAAGATCGCGAACTTCAGGTAGCGCTGCCACGCGCCGGCCAGCTCGGCGGAAACAAGTCGCGCCAGGATCTGTCCAATCGGCTTGTCGAACAAGAGCACCACGCATACGGATGTCGCCACTGCGATCAGAAAAGTCACGCCCAACAAGGCCAGGAACATGAGTCACCTCCGCGGGAGACGATACGTTGCCCGCCTGCCGCGGCCCACACGGTTTGGGACGGTTTCGTAACCGTCCTTCCGCGTCGATCCTTCTAGTAGGCGGCCACGTGAGTTTGCGATACCATTACCGGGTGTGCAAACACGGAATATTGATCCGATACCTGAAAGCTGACCGAGAGTAACCGGCGGCGCTCGACAATTCAACCTCTCAAGATCTATCAAGGCAGGACGATGAACAAAGCAGTGATTCCGGTGGCTGGACTGGGAACCCGCCTGCTGCCCGCCACCAAATCTCAACCCAAAGAAATGCTCCCGGTGGGACGCAAGCCGATCGTCCAGTACATAGTCGAAGAGCTCATCCGCATGGGCGTAGAGGAGATCCTCTTCATCACCGGTCCCGGTAAAACGTCCATCGAGAACCACTTCGGCGTCGATCACGAGCTGATCCAGACCCTGCGCGAGAAAGGCAAGGAGGATCTGCTCGCCGAGCTCGAGTTCGACCGCATCCCCGCTCATTATTACTACACGCATCAGCGGCAGATGCTCGGCCTGGGCCACGCGGTTTTGTGCGCTCGATCCTTTGTGGGCGACGAGTCGTTCATCGTCGCCTTGGGCGACTCGATCATCGGGTTGAACGCGGGAAGCGACATCGTCCGGCGCATGCAACGATGTTTTGACGAAAAAGGCTGCGCTGCTGTCATTGCCTTCGAGGAAGTGCCGGATAATGAAGTCCATCAATATGGCATCGCCCAACCGAAGACCAACGGCGAGTTTTTCGAGTTGTCGGATATCATCGAAAAGCCGAGCCTGAACGAAGCTCCCGGCAATCTCGCTGTCGCCGCAAGATATGTCTTCACTCCCCGGATTTTCGATGCGCTGGACCGCACCGGGCCGGGCAAGGGGGGTGAAATCCAGCTCACCGACGCCATCCGCTTGCTCATTGCCGACGGCGAGAAAGTCTGCGGAGTGCGGCTGAACGGCGGCGAGCGCCGCTACGACATCGGCAACCTCGAGTCGTACTTCCGAGCCTTCGCCGAGTTCGCGCTGGCCGATGAGAAGCACGGCGCATCGCTGCGCGAATATATCGCAACCTTGAGCAAGGCGTAACACGTGGACATCATCAAGAAGCGCATTTACGCCCGCGCCGGCCTGCTCGGCAACCCGTCCGACGGTTATCATGGCAAGACGATCGCGATCAGCGTGCGAAACTTTTGGTCACAGGTGGTCTTGTACGAGTGGGACGAAGTGGAAATCGTGCTGGCGCAGGATGACCGCGCGCGTTTTCGCTCGATCCAGGACCTGGCCACCGACGTTCAAATGCACGGCTATTATGGCGGCATCCGTCTCATCAAAGCGACCGTCAAACGCTTCGTGGAGTATTGCCAGGCGCAGGGACTGGCCCTGCACAAGCGCAATTTCTCCGTCCGCTATGAGACGAACATCCCCCGTCAGGTGGGTTTGGCGGGCTCCAGCTCCATTATCATCGCCACCTTGCGCTGCTTGCTGGACTACTACAAGATCGACATGCCGCTGGAAATCCAGCCTAGCTTCGCGCTGGCTGTCGAGACCGACGAGTTGGGCATCGCGGCCGGGCTGCAAGACCGTGTCATCCAGTGCTACGAAAACATCGTCTATATGGATTTCGACCCCAGCCAGAAGCGCCGCCTCAACGGCTTGAGCTATTTTGCATATGCGCCGCTGCAGCCGCCCCGGCAGTTCCCGCTGTATGTGGCCATACACTCGGCGCTCAGCGAGCCGACTGAAGTCTTTCACAACGACTTGAAAGGGCGGTTCGACCGCGGCGAGGAAAGCGTCGCAAACGCCATGCGGCATTTTGCCGATCTGGCCGCCGAGGGACGCGCGGCGCTCGTCAAGGAGGACGTGACTCGCCTCAAGGCGCTCATTGATGATAATTTCGACACCCGCCGCAGCATTTGCCGTCTCCCGGACTGGCAGATACAGATGGTCGAGACGGCCCGTCGATGCGGCGCTAGCGCCAAGTTCGCCGGGTCGGGCGGCTCGATTATCGGCACCTACGATGGGGAAGGGATGTTCGAGCGGCTGCGCGCCGAGATGGCTCGCGTCGGCTCAAGGGTCATCAAGCCCCAGATCTATCCTGCGTCTTCGTGACATTCCCGCATACGCGCTCGATGTCTCAGGCGGCGTCGATGGATTGGCGCTTGCTCTTCGGCATGGGACCATCGGCGAAAGGCAGACGCCAGCGGCCGTAGTCGCGAGTCATGCGCGATCGCGCCACCCGGGCGCCGTTGAACGTGACAAGTCTATTGAATATTCGAATCGCGACGACTTCGAACGACGTCGTTCAGTTTAGCGCATGAGGTCGGCGACGAAAGACTGCAACGCGCTCGAATCGACTTTCTTGACGCCCTGGCTCTGCTGCAGCGCCTTGATGTGCTGCATGACGATTTGAGTCAATATGGCGCCGGGCCTGGGATACGCGGCCACGATGTAATGGGGCCCTGGCGCCGCCTCTCCTTCTTCCCGCTCCATCTCCGCCCGGAGATTGTCGGGCGTGATCAATGAATTGGCGTGCTGGAACACGACCTTGTCCATGGCCTTGTAGACTTCCTTGCTCTCCTTGGCCATGCCGTAGTAGTCGAGAAGCTGCGCGAACACGTAGTTCGACGTCGTATAGACGTCCTTCCCCTGATCCGAAGCCACCGGTCCGGCGTCCTCGGTTCGGGCCATGGCCCAGCCCATGGTCGTGCGATTGTTCCGATAGATCGTCTTGAGAATCTTGACCGCTCTGTCATCCGCGATGAAAGGCTCCTCGCCCATGGCGATCAGCGCCCAGAGGGCGTCCAGTTGATTCGTCCAGACGTCCTTGTTCGTCTTTCCCGTCGCCGGATCGAGGCAGGTGACGTAGTACTGCAATCGATTGCCCTTGCGATTCTTCGCGTCTCTCCACAGCTTTTCGAGCACCGCGCGGGCTTTTTCGAAAACCGCCTCGTATTGCTCGCGGGCCGAGCCGTCGCCCGTCATCGCGGCCATGACGATCATGGCGTGACAGCCGGCCAGGAATATCGTGGCGTCGTAGCTATCCACGCCGAACAACGTCAGATTGTCGAACGTGTTCTTGACTTCGTTCGGATTGCCTTCCGGTATTCCGTCGCCGTCGATGTCGTGTTTCTTCAACAGAAATTCGAACCCGAACTTGAGCGTCCGCCAATTTTTCCGCAAAAACTCGTCGTCGCCCGTGAATTTGACGTTTCGCAGCACCCGCGTCGCCAGCTTGGGGAAAAGGTCGATCCAGTAGTTGTCGTTGTACCAGGCGTAGTCGCTGACGTTGCGCAACGGGTGTCCCTTCGGCAAGGCGCCCACGTCATGAGACACGCTGCCCTTGATCTTGACGACGTCCCTGATCTGCGTCAGCGAGTGGCCTTCGTATTCTTCCGGGTGTTGCAGGAAATGCTGTCTGGCCTCGACGAAAGACGCGTGAATATGATAGTAACGCAGCGAGGAGTCCTCCGCCTCGATCGAATCGATGAACCGCTGGCACAACTCCTTCTCGATGTCCGGAAAAAGCAGCAGCATCACCATCGAATACCAGTCGACGTCCGAGGGGTCGATGTACGCGTAATCGAAACACTCGAGGAATCTCGCGACGTCGTCGCCTTTGTCGTCTTCGATCCAAACCGCGGCGTTCGACAACGGGAAGCTGAGCTCATTCAGCATCAATCGCGTCAGTCGCAGAGCTCCCTCTTTGTCGGTCTTGTAAGCCGGGCTCTTCCGCACGAGGTCGAAGATTCTGCCCTGAATCGTCGTCGCGCGCTCGATCCAGCCGGCGTATTCTCCCAGGGCGGTCTTCGCCATGTCCACGGCGCGCGTTTCGCTGTCCGGGAAGCTCTTGACGTATTTGCGCTCGAAGACCGTTCCGTCGATGTATCGCTGCTCGGGGAAGTCCAGAGCCACGGCGACCGGTATCTTGATCGTCTCTTTTGGCGCCAACGAGAAGGTCATGCTGACGGCGGCGCCGTAATCCTGCTTGATCAACGGCTTCCGTTTCTCGTAGAAGGTTCCGTCATCGTTCAACAACAGATCCTGCTTGAGGCGATTCAAACAAAAGTAAGGCTGGGCGTCGACGCCGACGCCCGGGGTTTCCGGAACGGCGATGACCATTCTTTCAACGCACTCGTCGCTCCCGAGAACCACTCCCTTAACGCCCCCGGATTCGAACTCGGCGTGCGCATGACCTTTTACGGGCGTCGCGCACAGATAGACGGTGTCCTGATCCGTCGGCTTCAGCTCCTTTTCTTGAAGATTGACAAGAGACGGACGGGGAACGACCAGGGTGATCCGCCGTTCCTGGCTGGAAGCGTTCTTGACCTCGAACTCCTCGACTCCGACCGGCGTCAAGGCGTGCGCTCTTTCCGACAAGAGCGGGGAGATCAGCCGTCTGACTATGACGACCTTACCCAGCTTGTACTTCAGCTCCGCCAGGGGCGTGGCGATGGAGATCGAAGCCTGCTTTTCCGCGACCGCGGGATGATAGTAGTTTTTCAGCGCCGGAACGTCGTCGGGACCCTCGACGGCCTTGGGATCCCGGGTGGTGAGCATGACGGCCTTGTCGTCGTCGACGCGAATGAACGGCGCCGAACCGAGCTGAATCGCGTTCTGATTGAGCAAGATCAGCCGGCCGGCGTCGTTGAGCCGATTGTACAGGCCTTCGTGGGAGACGCCGATCGAACAGGTGGGAGCGCCCTGAATGGCGATCGTCGGGGGGAACTGAAGGGTCTTCGACATCCCCTGGAAATGAACCGTCATTCTGTTGTCGACGTACGTCTTTTTGATCTGCGCTCCCGACAGGGTAAAGACGTCGCCTATGCTCGGACCGCCGGCTTTCGACATGGGCTTAGCTCCGGATTCCGTGATTGATCAGCAATACGACAACTCAAACGGTTTCTTTTTCGACGATATGGGCTTCTGAACGACGGCTTCCTGCTGATCGCCGAGAGTGACGGGCAGCTTCGTCCTGGCCGGAGCCTTGACTTTCCCGAAAAGCAGATCCACCGCCGCCTTGATGGAGTCGGGCGTGCCGCTGAAATTGCACACGACGGCGTCGGCTTCGCTCGTCGTGCCTTCGACGTAAGGGAAGTTCGTCACGACGACGATCTTGTGCCCGGCGGCCTTGAGCTTCTTGGCGAGCAGGAGGTTGTTGCCCGTCTTGACGATACGGGCGTAATAGTTGGTCATGACGACGAGATCCGCCTGCCGCGCCAGCGCGAGGCATTCCTCCACCTCTTCCTCGGTCGCGGCGAAGGCCGTATCGGCCAGAATCAGGTTTGCCGTGTGATTGACCATGTTCTCGCAGAACATGTGAGTATGCATGTAGGGATCCTTGCCGACGAACTCATACGGAATACGCTGCTCGATGACCAGAATCCTCTTGTCCTTGCTCAACGGCAGCATTTTCTGGTCGTCGCGCATGACGATCAGAGCTTTCTTGGCGACGTCCCAGGAGAGGTCGACGACCGGCTTGCTCATCGCGTAGGACTGCGCCTTCTTGGGATCTTTCTTCCCGGCCTTTTCAAACAGGCCCTGGTCGTGCTTCATTTTCAGAAGACGCGTCACGGCTTCGTCGATCCGAGCTTCGGACAGCTCGCCCGACTCCACGGCCTGCTTGATTCCGAAGAAGCACTGCGATCGCGATTCGTCGTCGGCTTTCAAGAGAATCGTGTCGCATCCCGCCTTGATGGCCATGGCGCACGCTCTCGGAAGCGGCCACTTCTTGAGGATGGCGGCCATGCCGATGGCGTCGGAAACGATCACGCCCTGGAATCCGAGCTCTTCCCGCAGAAGTCCGGCCAGGAGTCTTGGCGACAGAGTCGCGGGGAACTCCTCGTCATACGCCGGGTAGATCGAATGCCCCGTCATGATGGCCTTCACGCCCGCGGCAATCGCGGCGCGGAAGGGATGCAGCTCGACGTCATGCATGCGCTGCTTGTCGGCGCGGATGACGTCGAGCACGTCGTGGGCGTCGGTCGCGGAATCGCCCCGTCCGGGGAAATGCTTCGCCGTCGCCGCGATTCCTCCGTCCTGGAAACCCTTGAGCAACGCGACGGCGTGCTTGGCGCAGATCTCGGGGGCGTCGCTGAAGGATCTGACGCCGATCTCCGGATTCTTGGGATTGATGTTCACGTCGCACACCGGCGAATACATCTGCGTCACGCCGATGGCGCTGAGCTGTTTCGCGATCGTCAACCCGATCTTGTAGGTCAGCTTCGCGTCGCCGATGGCCGCCATGCCCATCGGAGGCGGGAACTGCCGGATGCCGCCGGACATGTAGTCGTTCTTGAAATCGCCCTCGAAATCGATCGTCATGTGGAGGGGAATTCTCGAAGGCCGGCTCATCGCGATCTTCTGCAGTCGATTCAGATCCTTGGTGAATTCCTCGGGCGTGATGCTGATGCCGAAGGATCGGCCCTCGAAATAGGTGTTCGATATCGCGAAATAATCCGCCGGTTTCTTGAAATTGGGGTCGAGCTGCGTGTTGCCCCAGTACAGGTTCTTGCATGTCTCGACCGCGTAGGGCTCGAGGCAAAGACCGCCGCATTGCAGCCGCGTGATCTGTTCGATTCCGCTCGGCGTCAACATCGCGCCGCGCCGGGTGAACGTGAGCATCTGGCCGATTTTCTCCTCCAACGACATCTTGGCCAGCTTCTTGCCGATAAAAGCGTCTCTCGCCTGCGACTGCTTGGACATGTCTCTCTCCTGTTTCAGGGTCGTCCTATGATTCCCACTTGCCACGGTTATCGGGCCCCGCCCAGAACTCGCGCTCTTTCTTCCAGCCGGGCTCGTCGATCTTCAGATCCTTGGTCTTCCATCCCGCCTTGATTCGTTTCGTCAGGTCCTCGAATCCCTTGTTCCACGTCAGGCCGTCGGGAACGGTGACGTTCATGCTGCCGGCCGCGTTGGCGTACCGCAGGCAGGACTCGATCGTGTGGTTCCAGACGAAAGCGGAGAGAAAACCCGCGATCGCCGAATCGCCGGAACCCAGGGCGCCCACGAATTTCTCCTCTTGATATACCGGGAACCACAGCTCGCGGTCGGCCCAGTTCTCGAGGTCGGCGCAGCCGGCCGCGCCCATCTTCTGGAGCCGTTCCTTGTCGGCGGTCCGAACGTACAGCCCCCTGTGGCCGCACTTGACCATGGCGATCGCCGCGCCCATCTTCAACACGTCGCGTCCCAGGGTCGAAATCTCCTTGACGGTCATGTGATCCAGAACGCTTTCCTTGGGGCCGAGCTTGGCCTTCTTCTCGAGAAACCGGTCCTTGCAAAGGAAGTAGAAGAGCTCTTCCGCGCTGGGCACCATGACGTCCGTCAGCGGAACCCAGTCCTTGAGAATCGCGAGCCAGTCGACCTGGCCGGCGGGACTGTTCACGTCGGGCAGCGAAAGGTCGAGCGCCGTCGTCGTTCCCAGCTCCTTGGTTTTCTTGAGGATGCGCGTCAGCTCGCGCCCGGTGTTCTCATACAGCTTTCTCATCCATGGCGGATAACCGAACAGCATCAGCTTCGATCGCTGCACGAGGTCGAAGTCCATATCGTCGTATCCGAACGTGTCGTTCGCGCCGCAATGATGAAGATAGAAACGATCGATTCCGGGAATGCAGATAGCGATGGTGTACGACGTCGACTCCCCGTCCACCGCCTTGATGCCCTGGAAATGCCCCTCGTGCTCTTCATACCAGTTGAGTATCTCTTTGCCGAAATCGTCGTTGCCGATCTTCCCGATCAGCTCCGTCTTCACGCCCAGCCGCCGGATGGACACTCCGGCGTTCGTGACGGGTCCGCCGCCCACGACGACGCACTCGCCCATGTTGATCATCTTTCCGGGAACAAGGACGTCGGTCAGCTTGTCGACTTTGCCTTCGATCGTAAAAGCAGGGATGAGGTCCAGGCAGGTATGTCCGGCAGCCACGATTTCAAGGTCCCGTTTGGTCGCCACTTTCAGCTCCTTATCGAATTTCTCACGGCGAAACACCGGAGGAATGCGGTTTTCCTTCCGCGAAACCCGCGGCCGGGTCTTCCGGGAAGGCCGTGACAACGATGACGGATTCACGCTCGAAGGGCAACGTCCGCTAGCTACGTCGGAATCGACCTTTGGATGCGCGCGCCATGTCGTCCAGGCCTGGCCCCGCCGCCGGTCAGGCAGATTAACCGCGACGCGAGCGACTGTCAACCGCTCCACGGCCGCGATATGACGGACGCCCGAGGCGGCGATCATCGGCGGTTCATTCGCGACCATGACGGCGATCGCTTAACCGTGAATCAGCGGAAACCGCCGCCGTGCAGCCTGACGACTCGTCGGATCGTTCGTCCCGAGAAATCGGCGCGCCGATAAAACGCCGTGCGCTTCACGCAGGCGGCCGCCCTGTCTGGGCGGTTCGTTTATTTGACGGCCTCCCCGTGCAGAAGGTAGTGTTTCCCGGCGACGTGAGCGGCGGGTCGCGTCACGAACCAAGGGGGAACACCGTGCATTCGAAGAGCGCTTATTTGACTCTGTGCTTTCTGCTGTTCTTGCCGTTGGCGTCAAACGGCGGCGGCGACGTCAACATCCTGGTCAACCCCGGCTTCGAGGCCGGGATGGACGGCTGGGCCGACCGGAACTGCGCGATCGCGGCGGTCACGTCGCCCGTGCACGGCGGATCGGGCGGCGCGAAGGCCTACGAAAGAACGGCGGACTGGCAAGGGATCAAGCAATCCTTGTGGGGAAAGCTGGTCGAGGGAAAGCCTTATAAGATCTCGGGCTGGATTCGACTCGACAACGCCCCGAGCGGACCCGTCGCCCTCTCCGTCGAGCAGCAGGACGACGGCGGGACCAACTACCACAACGTCGCCAGCGCGACCGCCACGAACGACGAGTGGATCAAGCTTTCGGGCGAGTTCACGCTGACGGTGACCGGCGCCTTATCGGTGTTGGACCTGTACTTCGAAGGCCCGGCGCCGGGAGTCGATTTCTACGTTGACGACGTCAGCGTGCTCGGTCCGAAGTTCATTCCTCCTCCGCCCGTTCCCGTGGCGCCCGAAGCGACGGGCCGGGTCGACGTCGGCGCGCGCCGTCAAAAAATCGAAGGACTCGGCGCCTCCGGCGCCTTCTACACGTCTAATTTTCTCGGCCATGCGCAAAAAACGCGGCTCTATGAGCTGCTATTCAAGGATCTCGGCCTCGATATTTTTCGAATCAGGAACACGCACGACATCGACGAGACCGCTTTTCGGGAGATGATCGAGATCGCCAAGGGCGGAGAGGCCGCTCTGGGACGCGACCTCAAGATCATGGTTTCGTCGTGGTCGCCGCCGGTCGCTCTCAAGAGCAACAACAGCCTGATCGGCGGGACTCTAGCGAAGCGCGACGGCAAGTTCGCGTACTCCGAGTTCGCTCAATGGTGGCAAGACGGCCTCAAGGCCTACGCGGAAGCGGAGCTTCGAGTGGACTACATCAGCATACAGAACGAACTCAACTATGAGGCCAAGTGGGATTCGTGCAAGTTCGCGCCCACGGAATCCGCGGACGCGGCCCTGGCGGGGCACGACGTCGCCTTCGACGCGGTCTGGCAAAAGCTGAACGCCGAGACGGGCGCGGACGCCCCGAAGATGCTGGCGCCCGAAACGACGAGCATCGGCGACGCCCGATCATACATCGAGAGCATGAGCGACCTGTCGCGCGTCTACGGCTACGCGCACCATCTCTATGACTGCAGCGACTGCGGCTCGACTCCCGACAGGTATCTCTCCAAGATGGTCGCTTTCGATCGCTTCAACGCCGAGAACGGCGGAAAGCCCGTGTTTCAGACCGAATACGAGTTCGAGCCGAACAAGTGGAGCGGGGCGATGAACACGGCGCTTCTGATGCACAACTCCCTGACCGCGGAGAACGTGTCCGGCTACCTGTACTGGGATCTGTTTTGGGGGCCAGGAAGCGGCCTGGTCGTGCTGGAGGACGCGTCCTCGTTCACGATCCAGCCCGCCTACCGCGCGTTCAAGCAATACTCGGCCTTCATCGACGCGGACTGGCAGCGCGTGGATGCCGCGACCGACAGTCCCGGCCTGAGAATCTCGGCCTTTGTCAGTCCGGACGAAAAGAAACTCACCGCGATCATTATAAATACGACTCCGGAGACCGAGGTCGCTCTCACGCTCTCCCTGGATGGTTTTTCCGCGTCCCGGGGCGAGGCATACCGCTCCAGCGAGACCGAAGAGTGTGTTCGTGTCGAAGGCTTCACGGGAAGCGGTCCGGTCAAGCTGCCCGCGAAGTCCATCACGACGCTGTCGCTTGCGGCCAGTGAATAGACGCGCTCGTCATTCCGGCGCAAGCCGGAATCCAGCGCGGTTTGTATCCCTGGACCCCGGCTTTCGCCGGGGTGACGAAAGCCGTCATTCCGGC
>JAFGSN010000243.1 GCA_016934575.1 Vicinamibacteria bacterium | reverse complement strand
GTGATCTCTCTGTCGCATCGATGACCCATGGCGCTTCTTCTTTTAATCTACGTCCTTTTCGCGTACGTCGTTCTCCTTGCTTCGAAGTCCGCGACTGACGGATGGTGGGCGTTCTTTTTCCTGGACGAGCTTCCCGGCTGGGTGCGCTTCGTTTCCGTCGGAGCGCCGCTCGTTTCGCTTTTGGTTCTGAGATTCATGCCAATCGGCGCCGTCGTTAAGCGGATTCCGCGCGGACAATCGCGGGTTCGTCATGTCTTGCTCTTGGTCGCGACGGCGCTGATCGCGGCGTCGATTTTCTGGACGTTCCGCGAGCGGAGGCTCTGGGGCGACGGCCCCACGATTGTCGGCGTCATTGACGGCAGAATCGGCCGAGGCGCGATTACCGAGGTTTTTTACTGGACCAAGCCCCTTGATCATTTGCTCGCGGTCGGCGCCGTGACGATTACGCGTCGCTTGTGGGACTGGCCGACAAAAAACGCCCTCGCGCTCCTGAGCGTGCTTTCGGGCGCCGCCTTCATCCCGTTGCTCTGTTCCGTCGCACGCCGGCTTGCGCGTTCGGCCTATGGACGACTTTTCGTTTTCTGCTTTCCGTTGACGATGGGCGCCGGACAGCTCTGGTTCGGCCATATCGAGCACTACTCCAGGGTCACGACTCTGCTTCTCGCCACGCTGCTCGCGGTCGTTTATTACCTCCAGACGGGACGAGCGGCATGGGCCGCGCCGTTTCTCGGCGCGGTCACGATCACGGCTCATCCGCTGTCCTTGTGCCTCGCGCCAGGACTCTGCGTCCTTCCATTTCTCGGCCCGCAAAGCGCGTGCGGGAAATTTCGCATCTGGTTGCCGGCCTTCATGCCCGCTCTCGGCTATCTCCTGGCTTTTTTTCTCTTATCGCATGGGCTGGGGGCCGGCGCTGTTCTCCTCAATCCATGGAAGATCCGGTTCATTCTCCATCCCGGCGAACTGACGTCCATACATCTCTGGAACGTCTTTCAAAACTGGCTGTTGACGGCGCCGTTGGGCCTGGCCGTTGTCGGTCTCGATCTTTTTCGAACGAAGAATCTCTGGCGGGATCCGGTTTTCGTCATGCTCGCCGTTTTCTCCGCCTCTTTCTTCGCCTTCACCCTGCTTTACAATCACGGACTCGGACGCCTGCGCGATTGGAGCCTGTTCGCTCCTGCCGCCTTGCCGCTCTGCCTGTTCGTGGCATACGGTCACGCCCGTCGCGCCGGCGGCGATCATTCCGTCAAGTTGAGAGGCGTTTTCGCAATAGCTCTCTCGATCACATTCACCGTTCCATGGGTGGCCAGCAACCATATCCACAAAAAGCGACCCGCCATCCAAATCGCCGGGAATGAAAGCGATCACGAGAACATCCGGCGTGGCATCTTCACGGCGACGCAGAAGGCATTTCAGCCGGGAAACCAGTGACGGGCGGATGACGATCGGGCGTTCTGGACGGACGGCCTGCGTTCTTGATGCTCGGCAAGACGTTTGGACCTCGCTTGACGGACGCATGAACGAGAATACCCGACAGTGGGCCGTGACCGATGTCCGGCAGGGAATCACGGGCCGGAGGAGGATTGAGAGTGGGCCAAGAGACGATCGTTCGCAGAGAAGAGAGCCGCTCCGAGCTGATTTCCCTTCTCAAGTCCCTGGAGATCGAAAGGTCGCTTGTCGGCGAGCCGACGCTTGCGGCGCTACGTCTGTTCCCGGCGCAGTCGGCGCGATACGCGCCTTTCCCCGACGATCTTCACCCGCGACTGATCGAGGGGCTGCGAGCGCGCGGATACGAGCAGCTCTACACGCACCAGCGCGCGGCTTATGACGCCGCGCGCGAGGGCAAAGACGTCGTTATCGTGACGCCGACCGCCTCGGGCAAGACGCTGTGCTACAACCTGCCGGTCCTCGACGCGATTCTCAAGGATCCGGACGCTCGCGCGCTTTACCTGTTTCCGACCAAGGCGCTCTCGCAAGATCAACTCGCCGAGCTCTACGCCCAGATCGAGACGCTCGACGCCGAGATCGGCACGTTCACCTATGACGGAGACACTCCTCAGGACGCGCGCAAGGCGATCCGCGCGCGGGCACACGTCGTGATCACCAATCCCGACATGCTGCACAAGGGCATCCTGCCGCACCACACGAAGTGGGTGAAGCTCTTCGAGAACCTGCGTTACGTCGTCGTCGATGAGCTGCACAATCATCGCGGCGTTTACGGCTCGCACGTCGCCAACATCTTCCGGCGGCTTGATCGACTCTGCCGCTTCTACGGATCGCGGCCGCTGTTCCTGTGCGCATCGGCCACGATCGGCAATCCCAGGGAACTGGCGGAGGCGCTGACCGCGAGGAGGATGACGCTCATCGACGACAGCGGCGCCCCGCGCGGCGAGCGCTACTTCGCGATCTACAATCCGCCCGTCGTCAACCGCCGGCTCGGCATCCGCCGTTCGGCGCTCGGATGCGCGCGCGACGTGGCGCTCACGTTTCTGAAGAAGGGTCTGCAGACGATCGTCTTCGCTCCTTCGCGCCTGGCCACGGAGATCCTCGTCACGTATCTCAAGCAAGCTTTCGAGACGCGGCCCGGAGCGGAAGGCGTCATTCGCGGCTATCGCGGCGGATACCTGCCCAATAAACGGCGGGAGATCGAGCGCGGATTGAGGCGGGGCGAAGTTCTCGGCGTCGTGTCGACCAACGCGCTCGAGCTGGGGATCGACATAGGCACGCTCGACGCGGCGGTGCTGGCGGGATACCCGGGCACGGTCGCCTCCGCCTGGCAGCAGGCGGGACGCGCGGGCCGGCGTTCGGGCGCCTCGGCCGCGGTCCTCGTCGCCAACTCGACGCCGCTCAACCAGTACATCGCCAAGAATCCGGAATACTTTTTCGGCGCGCCGGTGGAGCAGGGGCGGATCAATCCCGACAACCTCCAGATTCTCGTCAACCACGTCAAGTGCGCCGCCTTCGAGCTGCCGTTCGAGGAGAACGAGAGTTTCGGGCGTGAAAACCTGAACGAGATTCTGCGTTTTCTAGAGGAAGAGCGGCTGTTGCACCGCGCCGGCGGGCGCTGGCACTGGACGAGCGAAAGCTATCCCGCCGACGCCGTCAGCCTGAGAAGCGTCAGCTCGGACAATTTCGTGGTCCAGGACGTGACGCGCGAACCGCGTATCATCGCCGAGGTGGATTACGGCTCCGCGCCGGAGATGCTGCACGAGAAGGCGGTCTATATTCTCGAAGGCTGCGCCTATTTCGTCGAGAAGTACGACCACAAGGAACGGCGCGCCGAAGTGCGCGAGGCGGACGTCGATTACTACACCGACGCCGTCACCTATACAAAGGTGCGCATTCTCGATCGCTTCGCCGAGGAGCCCGTGGCGAACGCGCGCCGCAACCACGGCGAAGTCCACGTCGCCTCGCAGGTCGTGGGTTTCAAGAAGATCAAGTTCTACACGGGCGAAAACGTCGGCTCCGGCGAGCTGACCATGCCCGAGAACGAGATGCACACGACCGCGTACTGGCTCACTATCCCGCGCGAGGTCGTGACCGCGCTGCCGTTCCGGCTGGAGGAACGGCGCGACGGCGTCGTGGCGCTGGCGTACACGCTGGGTCAGATGGCGGCGCT
>JAFGSN010000070.1 GCA_016934575.1 Vicinamibacteria bacterium | reverse complement strand
CGCGGGGGTTGTCGGCCGGAGAGGCGGTTTATCGATCGGCGGCGCAGTCTGAGGTCGAAGAGACGGCACGGCCGGTTGCCGCGCGGGGGTTGTTGGCCGAAGAGGCGGTTTATCGATCGGCGGTGCAGGCGGCGGCGTGTGCGTCCGAGCGGCCGAGGGCGACAACGGGGGATTTCGTTGCGATGAGACCGCCGTCGGGGCTTGGGACGCGGGAACGGCTTGTCTTCGCGTGGCGAGCACGCGAGCGGCTCTCATCTTGATCTCGAGAGCCACCGGGTGGCGCGGGCAAGCGTGAAGAGCTTCTTCGGCCGCGGCCAGCGCCTCGGGAATGTTGCCGATGGAGAGATGCTCGCGCGCCGTGGACACAAGCGCATCCGCGGCGTTGCGTCCCGCCTCCTCATCGAGATAGCGCTTGAGCTCGAGATATTTAGGGCTCCGCGCATCGAGCTTCTCGATCTTCGCCGCGATCTTCAGCGCCAGGCCGGTTTCATTCTCGGCGGCGTACGAGAGCGCCAAGCCGCAGAGCTGTTCGATTTCGATTGTCGTGATCTCGGTTTGAATTTCGCTCATCATGCGCACGGTCTCTTGATCGTCCGGATCAAGCTCGTGAAGACGTTGCGCCAGCGTCAATGCTTTCTGGAGGTGCCCCGCTTGACGAGCCTGGGCGGTCTCGCCGCGCAATGCCATGAGCTCCCGCTCGACGCGCCGCCCGAGAGCGTCGGCTTCGGCCTTGCGCGCCAGCGTCTGAGCCGCGTGATCCGCCGGGGCCATGGCGAGAGCGCGTTTGGCGTACTCGAGCGCCTTGGCGGGCTCTCCGGCGTTCAGCTCGCGTTCGCCTTCGGCGACCCATCGGCTCACCTGCGTGGGATCTGGCCGGACATCGCCCTCGGGCGGCGCGTCGCCCAGCAACATCGCCAGATCGTCGCGCATCTCCTCGAGCGTCTGGTAGCGTTCTTCAACCTTGCGCGCCAGGGCCTTCATCACGATCTGCTCGAGACGCGGCGAGTAGGCCGTCTGGGGAAGCGCGCCGCGGTCAGGGTCCTCGTGGGCGATCTTGAACATCACCGACGTCAGGCTTTCCCCGTCGAAGGCGCGTCTGAACGCAAGCAGCTCATAGGCGATGACACCCACGGCGAAGATGTCGACGCGATGATCGACCTTGTGGCCTTCGACCTGCTCCGGCGCCATGTAGTGCACCGTGCCCAACACCTGCCCGCCCTTCGTGAGCTGAGTCGGGGCCTGCAGATGCGCGATTCCGAAATCCATGATCTTGACTTCGTCCTCGGGCGTCACGCGAATATTGGCGGGCTTGATGTCGCGATGGATGATTCCGTTGCGATGGGCGTGACCGAGCCCGTCACAGATCTGCCGGAGGACGCGCATCTTCCATTCGACGGGATAGGACACGCGGCGCTGGATGACGTTCTCGAGGTCCGTGCCCTCGATGTACTCCATGGAGATGAAGGGCTGGCCCTGATCCTCCCCGAGGTCATAGACCGTGACGATGTTGCGGTGTTTGAGGCTGCCGGCGGCCTGAGCCTCGCGCAAGAAACGCGCGCGCAGGGAAGGATCGTTGACGAGCCCCTGCATCATCGTCTTCAGGGCGACTTTTCGCTTGAGGTTGGGATCCATCGCTTCATAGACGTATCCCATCCCTCCTTGACCCAGGATGCGCAGCACCTGATACTTGCCGAATCTCTGAATAGTCGCGTTCATGGGTCGGAGAAGATCACGGTACCGGTGAATTCTAAGACGGATAGGCCGCAAGGCCAAGCCTGATTCGCCCGGCGGCCCGGCGATCGGCGATCGATCGGATTGGAGCTCGCCACGCCGTTCTCGGTGTGAGCCGGGGGCGCCGCGTGCCCGTGATCCGAGTCCCGAGATCCCGTCGCGGTCGAAGCGGCCGTCGGCAATCTCCAGTCCTTTCCGCCACGTCGCACGGAAACGCCGGCTGTGGGATGATTGACGGAACGCTGGGAATCGGCGCGTTTGACGCCGGTTTCGGCGGTCTTCGCGCCGAACGCAGAAGCCATGGGCTCGACCTGTAACGATGACGCGCCGTTGAGCAGGAGAGAATGATGCTGGCCGAGATCGCGATCGCCTTTTTGTTGCAGCCCACGCCGACGCCTGATTCCATGGAGACCCGAACGCTCCACGTGTCGATCATCGACGAGGACGGACGGACGGCTCGCGGCGTCTTGCCCGAAGACCTGGTCGTGATCGAGGACGGCGTGGCGCGCGAGGTCGTGCGCGTGTCGCCCGACATGCGCAAGCTGAAGGCCGCGCTCGTCATCGATTCCAGCGCCGCCATGTCCGCGGATTACCGCTTGCACGTGTTCGACCCGCTCGTCGGTTTTCTGAGACGCCTTCCCGACAACGCGCGCTTTACGATATGGACGACTGGCGATCGTCCGACCATGATTCTCGACGACGCCGACGACGTCGGCCTGGCCTTGAGCGCTCTGAAGCGCGTCATGCCCTCGGGCGGCAGCGCGCTCTATGACGCCGTCGATGAAGCGCTCGATAATCTCGTCGAGCGCGAGGGCCGGCGACTGGCGCTCATCGTCGTCTCGGCGACGGGAGCCGAGCTCAGCTCGCGTGACGAGCCGCGCGCGCGCTGGAACGCCGAACGGCGCGGCGACGTGATGATCTTTTCCGTCTTGGCTCACGGTTCCGGCGTGCTTCCGACAAGCGCCGCGATCGGAGCGACGCCGGATACGTTCGAGCGCCCGCCGAGACACGGATTCGTGCTCGACGCCCTGGCGCGCGAGAGCGGCGGGCTGTTCGAGGAGATCCTCACCTTCATGGGCGTCGACCGGTCGCTGTCGCGGATCGCCGCCGATCTCGCCGGAGCGCATGTTCTCAGTTATCGCGCGCCGCCGGGCGACGCGCCGCGCGAGACAACCGTTGAAGCGGCGCGCCCCTCCCTGCGAGTGCGCGTCCATGATCGGCGCCGGAGGCATTGAGATGAGACGCCTGCTCCTTTTCGCCCTGCTTCTTGCCGGCGCCGCGCGTTTCTCCATGCCGCAGGAGGCCACGGCCCGACGGCTGCCGCGTTTCGAGGCCGGCATCGACGTGACGCAGCTCAATGTCTCGGTCACGCAAGGACGCCAATTCATCACCGGCCTTTCCCGGGACGATTTCGCCGTTTTCGAGGACGGTGTGCGCCAGCAGATATCGCTGTTCATCCCTGAAAACCTGCCGCTCTCTCTGGTTCTGATGCTCGACACCTCGACATCGATGACGGAGAAGCTGGCGACGGCCCGCGACGCGGCCAAGCGTTTCGTCAATACGTTGCGCGAAGAGGACCTGGCCGAAGTCGTTCAGTTCAACGACAGGATAACGACGTTGCAGGAATACACGTCCGATCACGCCGCGCTTACAGGCGCCATCGACAGGACGGAGGCCGGCGGTCCCACCGCCTTGCATAATGCTCTCTACGTGGCCCTCAAGGATCTCGCGCGGCAGAAAAAGTCGGGAGAGCTGAGACGCTGGGCCATCGTCCTGCTTTCAGACGGCGACGACACGGCCTCGCTCGTCAGCGACGAGCAGGTGATCGAGTTGGCGCGTCAGACGGAGATTCATATTTACGCCGTCAGTCTCGGCTCGAGCCGGCCGGGCAAATCGTTCACCCAGGCCGCGTACCTCCTTTCCACCCTGGCTAACGACACGGGCGGGCGCGTCTACTTTCCCAATTCACTCTCCGAGCTGGAACGAGTCTACGAGCGAATCGCCGAAGAGCTGCGCACGCAATTCAGTCTGGGCTACGTCTCGAACAACGCCCGGCGCGACGGCAAGTGGCGCCGCATCGTCGTGCGCTTGCCGGCTCGCGACGACGTCGAGGTCCGGCACAAGATCGGCTACTACGCATCGGCCAGATGAAACGGCCGGCGCTCCATCCGAGCGTCGGAGGAGCGCCGTGGTCTTGAATTCCCGCCTCACCAAGCGATGCGGACGGACGCGCGCGGTCGACAGCGGCAACGCGGTCCGCGGGGACCGCAAGAGACGACCGGCCGGCAACAGCGACAGGAGCCGTAGCAGCGGCCTCTCGAGCAGCGACAATACGGCGCGTCATGGTAATAGTCGTCATCGTAGTAATAGTCACTGTAGTAGTAACGGATCCCGACGCGTGGGCGATAGCGATATGTCGAGTAGAACCTTGTGGGACCATGTCGAGGACGAGCCCGAACGTGGGAGCGATACGCACGATGGGTTCCGTGGAGGGCCCGATCGCCGCGCTGGTGATGCATCCTCGCTTGGCGGGGACGGTCATGGCGACGCCCAGCTTCACCGGCGACCGGCGTCACGAGCGTCATGCCCAGCCCGAGAGCGAGCGCGCCGACAAGAGTTCGTGCTTTCATCTTGGATACCTCCCCTTCCGTCGAATCCCAGCAAGCGTCGTTCCAGGGCGACAACAGCCTTTTTTCAGCGAGTTAAGGACTGGCGTCCGGCCGACGACTCCGCAAAGGCAGACAACCCGTCCCCGAAAGTGGTCGACGGGTGAGATTTTGATTCCATCTCGGAGTTATCATGAACGGCCGTTTCGGGAGGAGGCATCTTGACTACGGAAGACATTCGATCGGATGACTTTGCCGTCAAGGACACGTGGCGTATTTTCCGCATCATGGCGGAGTTCGTCGAGGGCTTTGAAACCCTGTCCCAAGTGCCGCGCGCCGTCACGATCTTCGGCTCGGCGCGGAGCCAAGCCGGCGATCCCGAGTACCAGTTCGCCTACAAGCTTTCCAAAGCCATCGCCCGCGCCGGTTACGCCGTCATCACCGGCGGCGGACCGGGCATCATGGCGGCCGCCAACAAGGGCGCCCGCGACGGCGGCGGCGAATCGGTCGGCGTCGCTATCGAGCTGCCCGAGGAAAAACCCAATCCCTACATGACGCGCATGCTTTCCTTCCGCTATTTTTTCGTACGCAAGGTCATGTTCGTGAAATACTCCCAGGCTTTCGTGATCCTTCCCGGTGGCTTCGGCACGCTCGACGAGCTTTTCGAATCCGTCACCCTGGTGCAGACTCGCAAGGTCCGGCCGTTCCCCGTCATCCTCGCCGGAGACGACGGCTTCTGGGACGGTCTGCTCGACTGGTTGCGCAACACGCTCGTCGCGCGCGGCAAGATCAGCCCCGGCGACGTCGACATTCTCAAGCGCGCCAACACTCCGGACGAGGTTTTGGCGATACTCGATTCCGCGCGCCGTTGAGGGTTCGAGGCGGGCGCGATCGTCGATCGCCGGCTTCTTCCGCCGAATCCCGGCCCCTACGGTGGCAATCGCGGCTCACTGCTGACCGACAGGCGCGTCTTTGCCGGTTCGCATTGCACTGTCGACGGACGAGATCTCGGGCGGCGGCGGCGCTGCGCCGCCTGACCGCGCTCAAAGCTCTTCGAAATGCGTCAGCTTCTTGAAGAGGCGAAAGCGCTCGTCGATCTCGCGCCGAGTGAGGGCCAGCAGCCGCTCGAGCCCGAAGGCCTCGACGGCGAACGAGGCGAGTGTGCTGCCCATGATGACCGCGCGGCGCAACGCCTCGTCTCCGGTGGAGCGCGACTCGGCCAGAAAGCCGAGAAAGCCGCCGGCAAAGGTGTCGCCGGCGCCCGTGGGATCGAAGACCTGCTCGAGCGGATAGGCCGGCGCGGCGAACGAGCCGTCCTCGGTGAACATGAGCACGCCGTGCTCGCCCTTCTTGACGACGAGGATCTTCGGACCCAGGGCGCGGATGGCTCGCGCGGCCTTGACGACGTTCCATTCGCCCGAAAGCTCCCGGGCTTCGCCGTCGTTGATGAGCAGCACGTCGACGCGCTTGAGCGTCTCGCGCAGCTCATCGGGCTTGCCCGCGATCCAGAAGTTCATCGTGTCGCATGCGACGAACCTGGGCCGCTCGGTCTGGCCGAGCACGTCGAGCTGAAGTACCGGATCGATATTGCCGAGAAAGACGTATTCGGAAGCACGATAACTCGCGGGAAGACGCGGCTTGAAGGACTCGAAAACGTTGAGAGCCGTGCAGACCGTCGTGCGTTCGTTCAGGTTGTACGAGTACCGGCCCTTCCAGTGGAAGGTTTCTCCGTCCGTGCGCTCGAGGCCGGCGAGATCGATGTCGCGCCCGCGAAAAGCGTTCATCGCCTGCTCGCCGAAATCGCGCCCCACGACGCCCACGAAATTGACGTGCGTGAAAAAGGAGGCGGCCACGGAAAAATACGACGCGGCGCCGCCCAAAACCCGCTCCGCCCGTCCAAAGGGCGTCTCGATCGTGTCAAAGGCCACGCTTCCGACGACAAGAATGGACATCAAGCCTCCTATTGCATGTAACGTCCGATGATCGGGCCGAGCTCGTTCTTGACGCGTTCCGGCACCAAATCGGGTGCCGTGACCAGCGCGTATCGGAGAGCTGCGGCGCACTCGCAGTCACGTTCGAAGGGCAGCCGGCGCAACGCGGCGCGCAGCACCGCGCGCGCCATGGCGGCGTTCTTGCCGAGATTCGTGAGAATCTGCTCGACGGTCACGGAATCGTGCTCCGGATGCCAGCAATCGTAGTCCGTCACCATGGCCAGCGTGGCATAACACATCTCGGCCTCGCGCGCCAGACGCGCCTCGGGCAGGTTGGTCATCCCGACGAGGTCCAGGCCCCAGGCGCGGTATAGCTCCGACTCGGCGCGCGTGGAAAACTGCGGCCCCTCGATGCAGACATAGCTGCCGCCGACATGATGCGTTGCGCCTGCCTCGGCGCAGGCTTCGGCCAGCACCCGCGAGAGTTTCATGCAGAAAGGATGCGCGAAAGCCACGTGCGCCACGATGCCGCGACCGAAGAACGTCGCATCGCGTCGCGTCGTGCGGTCGACGAGCTGATCCGGGATGACGATGTGTTGCGGAGCGTACGCTTCCTTGAGCGATCCGACCGCCGAGACCGAGAGAATCCACTGCACTCCGATCGCTTTCAGAGCGAAAATGTTGGCGCGGGAATTCAGCTCGCTCGGCAATATACGATGCCCGCGCCCGTGACGCGGCAAGAACGCCACGCGTTTGCCGTCCAGCGTTCCCAAAAGGAGCCGATCCGATGGGGGGCCGAAGGGCGTGTCGACCGCCGCCTCATGGATGTCCGTGAGGCCGTCCATGTCGTAGAGCCCCGTGCCGCCGATAATGCCGTAGTCCGCGCGCGTGTCCATGAACATTCAGCTCCCTTCTCTGTCCGAACGAGCCGTCGCTTCGTCGAGAACACGCTCGACCGCCTCGATGACGCGCTCGCAGGGGATGTTACGGAGACAGCCGAGCGGCTCGGGGCCGGAGCAAGTGTAACCGGGACAGGGCTGGCATGGCATCTCGTGACGCACGACGGCGGACGGCGCACGGCTCCAGGGCCGCCAGTGAGAGACGTTTGAGGAACCGAAGACGACCACGACGGGCGCGCCCGCCGCCGCCGCTATATGAGCGATGCCGCTGTCGTTGCCGACGAAAAGGCGGCTGCGCGCCGCGAGCGCCGCGACTTCGGGCAGCGACAGGTCCGAGAAAGCATGAAATGAGGCGCGCGACTCGCTTCGAAGCGCGTCGATGACGTGCGTTTCGGCGGCCGTGACGACGGCCGCGACCTCCAGACCGCGTTGCCCGAGGCGCTCAACGACGCGCGCGAAGCCCGCCGCATGCCAGCGCTTCGTGTCAAAGGCGGCCGCGGGATGGACGAGCGCGAGTCGCGCGTCATCCGCAACGCCTCGATCCCGCAAGCGCGCCGCGATCGAGACGGCCGCGCGCCGCGAGACATGGAGACGAGTCGGCGGCCGATCGCGCACCGGCACGCCGGCAAAGCCCAGGAGCGCGAGCTGCTCCTCGACCGAATGAATCTCGTCTCTTCCCCAGAGCAGGGACGCGGCGGGCGCGGCGTGATTGTGCAGCCACGCGAACTGATATCGTGCGAATCCAACGCGATCGCCGGCGCCGCTGAGCCAAGTCAAGAGGGTCGCGGTCGTGCCGCCATGGAGATTGAAGGCCACGTCGTAACGACGCCGGCGCAGCCGCGCCGCCGTCGCCATCCTCGAAACGAAAGAGCCGCGGCGCACGGCGATCAACGAGTCGACGTCGGGATGGCCTTCGAAGAGCGGAGCGATTCCGTCCTCGAGAAGCAAATCGATATGCGCTTCGGGCAAGTGGCGCCGCAACGCGCGCAGCGCGGGAGTGCACAGCACCGCGTCGCCAATGGAGCGCAAGCGCACGACAAGAACGCGTCGCACACGGGTCCAGTCCCAACGCGCCGGCCCGAGGGATTCATCGACAATCGCTTCCGGCGCGACGTTCGAGGTCACCGCGGCGCGTTGGCCGACGAAAGTGGGCGCTTGACGCTCTTCCGAGTTGCGCGCGTTTTCAAGCCAGACCCCGACGACCTACGATAAAGCGCCGCCGAGAACGGCGATTCCGCCGAAGAAGAGCGCCCAGAGCAGAGCCATGCAGACTCCGGCCACGAAGATCACGGTTCCGACGATCCCCAGAATCATGCCGGCCGTCGCGATTCCCTGACCGTTGGGCGAGGCTCTGCCCGTTCGGATCGCGTCGCGCTCTTGGGCGCCCAGAAACCAGGCGACGGGCGCACAAAGCTGACAGCACATGAATCCCAGAATGCCCACGACGAGTGACGCCGTGGCTCGACCGCTTGCGCCTGCGCTGACACTCATAGAACCGCTCCTTTCCGACATCGCGCCGCGCGTCATCGCGACGCGGGACGCTCCGGACCAGACGATCGCGTCTTGGGCTTCATCTTGAAGAAGCGTGCGCAAGCCCTCTCGAACCGCTGCGCCAGATCCTGCTCCGTCTCCCGAGGCACGACCGGACCGAGTCGGCGCCAATTCGCCTGGGCGTTTTCCACCTCCGGAACAGCCGTACGCCATCGCTCCTCTCGATCCGAACGACTCCCCATGGCATTGGCCGCCAGGGCGCTCTGGATCTGACGCGCGATGTCTCCTTCAGCAAGCGTGGGCGACAGCTCCTCGATGAGGGACTCGACTCGCCCGCAGATCTTCGCCGCCTTGCGCCGACTGGCTTCAGGGTCGAGGTCCGTTCCGGCGAAGCTCTCCGGATGGGCAAGGACGATCTCACGCCGGGTCTGGGCGAAGCGTTCCTCGAGCGGTTGCGCGACCTGTCGCGGAAGATATCCGCATTGGCGCCAGGCGGTTTGAATCTCGACGACGCGCCGAGCGATTTCCTGGCCGGGAAGGCTCTCGCCGGACGCCGAGCGGAGGTCCTCCAGCTCGGAGAGCAGGCTTTCGCGCCGCGCCAGATTTGACTCCTGATCGAGAACGTTGCGGTTCTTGTAGCGCTCGAAGAAAGTGTCGCATGCCTGGCGAAAGCGCTTCCACACGGCGTCGGAACGGGTGCGTTTCACGGCTCCGATGTTTCTCCATTCCGTCTGGAGGCTCTTGATCTCGGCCGCGGCCGGCTCCCAGTCGGAGGACTGGGAGAGCGTCTCGGCGCGCTCGCAGAGCGCTTCCTTCCGCCCGAGGTTCTCTCTCCACTCGGCCGCCTGCTGCGATCGATGCTCCTTGAGACGAGCGTAAAACCGATCGCAAGGAGCGCGGAAACGCGCCCACAACGCCCGCGACACCTTCGGGGGAACAGGTCCGAGCGACTTCCATTCCTCCTGCAGCTTGCGCAATTCCTTGCCGGCGCGAGCCCAATCGACGGACTCCGCCAAGGCTTGGGCGCGCTCGCACAAATCTTCGCTCTTCTTGACATTTTCGGCGTGTGCTTCGGCCAGACGGGCGAAGTGCGCGTCGCAGCGCTCGCGCAACTGGCGGCGCGCCTCCTGGAAGCGCTCCCGGAACGAGGCGCCCTGTTCGCGGGGAACCTCTCGCGCCTGACGCCAGGCGACGTCGATCTCGCGTAGCTCACGCGCCACTTCGTCCATATCCTGCCGATCGAGAAGCGCCTCGACGCTCTTGCATAATCGTTCCTGGGCGTTGACGTTGGCCCAGCGCTTCCATTCATGATCCTGGCGCAGCTCCTGTACGCGCGGATAAAGCCGCCGCCGCGCTTTTTCAAGCCGGGCGGTCAGGCTTTCACGGTCCTTGCGCGAAGGCAGGGGTCCAATGTCCTCGAGCGCCGCGCGCGCTTCGCGCAACGAGCGTTCGGCGTCCCGAAGCGCGGGCGCCTCGACCTCCATCAACCGTTCGATCCGCGCGCACAGCTCCTCGATCCGCGTTCGATTCTCGTGCTCGCGTTTCTGGCGCTCTTCGCGCGCGGCGGAGTTCCGCTCCTCGATCCTCCGGCGCGCCTGCTCCATGCGCGCCGCCATCTCGGCGTCGGCCGCGGATGCGAGATCGCGCCACCGCCGCTCGATATCGCCGAAGCGACGGCGCGCCTCGACAAGATCTTCCCGAGCCGCGACGCTTTCGGCCTCTTCCAAGAGATCCATCGCCTGCGCGCCAAGATCGGGAATCGACGGCTTTGCCGACGACCGGTCATGCAAGGCTTTGAGCGCGCGTTCGAAACGCGCCGTCAAGGCGTCAGCGTCCGGACTCATGAGCGGACCGAGCGCATCCCACGCGGCGCGTGCCGCCTCGATCCGCGCCGCCGCGGCGTCGCCTGATTCAGTCTCGACCTGCGCGCACAGCTCCTCGTGGGAGCGCAGATTCTCCCGGCTCGCGACTTCGCGCTCGTTCTGGAGGCGTTCTTCATGATAACGCTCGATGCCGGCGCGCAGCGCTTTCAGGCCGATCGAGAAACGTCGCGACGTCGCTTCGTCGTGAGCCGGCGCCAGCTCCGCCCATGCGTTCTCGATTTCCGCCAGCTCGGATTCGGCGCTCTCCCAGGAATGCGCGCGCAGCAACGCTTCGAGACGCTGGCACAACCGGGACTGGCGCGAGCGACGTTCATGCGGACCGAGAGCCGCCCCCGCGGCCTGCGATCCGAGCAGAACGCGGGCCCGCCTCTGAGCCGCCTTGCATCTCGCGCGCCCAGCCACGGTTTTCAGCGCGTCCCGATCGTGCAAGCGATCGAGGGCGGCGAGAGCGACGTCTTTTTGATCGCTGCTCATGGCGACGTTGAGCAAAAGCGCCGCGTCGTCAAGTCGCGACAGGGCCGCAAGACGAGCCGACGGATACGCCGCCTCGCGTGAGACGCCGGCGATCGCCTTCGAATCCGTGAGACGCGCCAGCGCCCGGGCGCGCACGGACTCAAGGCGCGCCGACTTGGCGGCTGTCGCCAGCAGCTTCTGGTCATCGAGAGCCGCCAGGGCGGCCTCACTGGCCGCCGCGTCGCCGTCGCTCAGAGATGAAGCGAGCAGCGCCAGGCGGGCCTCCGCGCGCACGCTCTCGTCCATGTCCCGCGCGATGATTTCGACGAGAATCGGCACGTCCTGCAGCTTCCTGGCGGCCGAACGCCGCACGCGCGCATCGCCGTCGCTCTGGGCGATCGTGGCGAGCAGCGCCTGATCGCTGACGTCGATATCCCGCACCGCCTCGGCTCGAACGGCGGGATCGCCTTGGAGCCACCGCGGCTTGGCTTTGAAGATATCAATGAGCGCCATTGCTTTCAGCCCTCCCGCCAATAATTGCATCGACCAGAATATACCGTAAGAAGCCCCGCATCGGCAGAGTCTCTCATGTCTGACCGCTCGGAACCGTGCCGAGCATCTTCGCGGCCAGCAGGGCGCTCGTGCCGACGAATCGAACCCCGAGCAGGCGCCGGCTTGATTCAGTTCTCTGGCTCCAGCGCACCTCGGCCGACAGCGCGATCTGGGTCGCGCGAGCGCCCGCATACAACATGATACGAACGCTCGTCCCGGGCGGAATCGTCTCGGGGAGCTCGATGCGGCAACCGCCGCCGCTAGCGTCGAGCATCCAGCCGTCCATGCATCGCCCCGTCGCCCGCACGTCCACCTTGATCGCGATCAGGAGACAGCGCCGCACGCGAAGACGCTTCTCGCTGCCCGGGGAGGACGTGGAACGGACGCTCAGCCGCCGCGCCGCCTCCAGCAGCTCCATGGCGCCGACAGGATACGTCAGATGAGCGGCGGCGCCCCTGGCGATGGCGCTTCCGTAACTCTCGACGCTGTCGTCATCGCTCACGATGATGCACGGCACGCTTGAGGCTGGATGCCCGGGGACAATCCTTCCGCCGACAGGCGCGCGCCATCGAGCCGGCGAATCGACGATCACGATCAGGTTCGGCGGGTCGAGAGCGCCTGTGTCCAGACCGTCGATGGTCTCGACGCACGTCACGACATGACCGCCCTGAAGCAGCGTGGTTTCGGTCCACATCCGCTTCGGCCCTTTCGGACCGATGACGGCGACGTATCCGAGAGAAGTCCGGATCTCTTCCATTGCGGCCTCGGCTCATAAGTCTTCCTGATCTCGACGAAATATGCGAGCGCGCCGGTGAGCTGATCCATCGACTTCGCCTTGACACTACCCCGAGCCGCGCCTAAACTCCAAGATCCGCGCCGTTCCCGCCTCGCAAGGATCGCCGATCGCGCGGGCATGCGGCGAGATCGACGGCATTGCGTCGGTCGCACGGCGTGGCACGACGCCTCCGCCGTTCCCATCTTGCGCAACAAGGGAAGGAAGCTCCATGCAGGGTCAAGACGAGAAGAAATCCACGCTTCGCACGCTTCCCGGCGACGACGTGCGCCAGATCATGTGGCGATTCGCCGAGCGTTTCGACCTCCAGATGCTGGTGCAGTCGGCGCGCGGCGTCGCCCGCGGGCCTGTCGCGCGCCTCGTCGCCGAGGGCGAGCGTAACACGCACGAGTGGACCGCCAAGAAAGCCGCTTTGCTGACCGCCTTCGACGAGGCCGGCATCACCGCGATCTTCATGGCGCCCGAGGACGGGGGTTACATCGAAGGACCCAAAAACATGGCGCTCGCGCTCGCCGCTTTTGAATTGTCCTGGGTTGACGGAGGCGCCGCCACCGGCAGCCTGGCCGGCAATCTGGCGCTCTCGCCCATCCATGAATGCGGCACGAACGAGCAGCGGCATCGTTACATGAAGGCCGCCTGTCCGTCGCAAAGCGGCGAGAGTCGCCGTGCGCGGCGAGGCGCCTTTGCGCTGACCGAGCCGATCCCCTTCGTCGGCGTCGATACGGGAGTGCTCTCCGGAAAAGTGCGCGTGGCCGAGTGGCAAGACGGGCGGGAGCCGATCCTGCAAGTCGACAAGCGCGGGCGCTTCATCACCAACATGGGCTTCGCCGATTTCGTCACCGCGGCCGTGGACACGGACGATCCGCGCATCAAATCGAGCTGCATGATCATCCTCGAGGAGGACGACCCGGGCGTTTATGATCGCGGCGTGCCGACCAAGAAGATGGTCCATCAGCTTTCATCGACCAACGATCCGGTTTTCAGCCTCAAGGTCCCCGCCAGTCGCATCATCGGCGGCTACACGATCAAGGACGGCGTCATCGTTCCCAACTTGAATCACGGCGAGATCATCGAGGTCGTCTTCGGCCACACGCGCGTCACCGTGGGTCTGATGACCGGCGCCAAGCTGCTTTCGGCCGTCGAGCCGCTCATCCGCTATCACCGCGGGCGCTTTCGCGGCGGAGAGACGGCGGGGCCGGGTTCGCCGCGATACGAGTTCGGATTGCAGCAGAAGGAAGACGTGCTCCATCGCCTCGTCGACGTCTGGGCGGCCGGCGAGGCGTCGGCATCTCTCGGATTCACCGCCGCGCGGCTTTTCGACGATCTGGATCCCCTGGCCAAGGCGAAAAAGCAATTCTTCGCAGAACAGAACATCGCCGGAGGTCGGGCTCAGATGCGCGCGCTGCTGAAGATTCAGAAAGACGCCGTCGAGCTCATCGAGATTGAGCGTCAGCCCGAGAACGATCGCGATCGAAAACGCCATGCCGAGTTGAAGAACGACACACTGGTGCGTTTTGTCATGCTCGATACGCTCGCCAACGTCCTGTGTCCGGCCGCCAAGCTGTGGAACACCGGCCATGGCACGAACATGATGCGCGAGGCGGTGAGCCTCATGGGAGGTTACGGCATCACCGAGGACTGCCCCGGCTTTCTCGGGCAGAAATGGATGGACGCGCAGCTCGAGGCGACTTACGAGGGGCCGGAATCCGTTCAGCGCCGGCAGCTCAGCGTCACGATGACCAACGACCTGTTCCTCGCCCAGTTCAAGCAGTGGATCCGTGAACTGCGCGCAATCGCCTCGCGAAGGCCCGGCACGGGCGCCTGCGCGCTGGCGACCGCCATGCGACTGTGGCTCTGGACGCTGGAACGTATGCAGACGACAAGAGACGCCGAAGGAGCCAAGCTCTATCAAAGCGCGCGGCACGGCGTGACCTTTCCCCTGGCTGACGCTCTCTGCTGGCTGCTCGCGGCGCGACTCTTCATTCTCGACGTGCTCGAGTTGGAAGAGAAAGGGCCGTCCAATCCGACCGTCGCCGAAGGCCTGCCCGGCCTCCTCGCGTTCTACATGGATCTCTGCCATGTCCAGGCCGCGCGCGCGGCGAGCGAGGTCGCGCGCATCTGCGCCGAACTGGTTTTCGGTTATATGCGCCGTCCCGCGTCAAATGAAACGGGTCTTGACGACTGCTACGCCGACGACGATCTTGAAGAAGCGAACGCCGCCGACAACGCGGATAGGCAACGTCCCAAAGCGGATCCATTCGCCCGCTTCGAAGGTCTCGAGGCTTTCGTACGGTTGCGCGTCCTGCTGGACGGCCGCATGAGCGGCGCGCGTCTGGCCAAGGATAGCGCCGCGAACGCGCTCACGCGCGTCATGATCCCCGAGGCGCTGGATTATCCGGCATGATTCCGGCTGAACCGCGTCACCTCCAGGATTGAGCGGCCATGGACGAGACCACCCCTCCGGCCAACAGCGCCACCGACCGCCAGAGCATCGACGTCGACATCGCCTGCGTCGGATTCGGACCAGCGATGGGCGGTTTCTTGACGACTCTCGCTCGCGAGCTGATCCGCGATGACGGCACGCCCGCCGGCGAAAGCTCGGTGATGCCCGGCTTGCCCCCGCAGATCGTCTGTTATGAGCGCGCCGCCGACGTCAGTTTCGGCGTCTCGGGGGTGGCCACGCGCTCGCGTGCCCTGCGCGCCAGCCTGACCGAAGCCGATTTGGCGCAGATACCCATGGCGACGCCGATCAAGAGCGAAAAGGTTCTCTACCTTCTCGATCCCCATGGCGCCAGCCGGCGTTCCTGGCTCTTGCGGGCGGCCGATGTCTTCATCCGCGCATTCCGCCGGGTGCTGCCGTTCGCGCACGACGCTCTGAATCTGCCCTACATTCCGCCGTTCCTTCGCAAGGATCCTGGCTGGATTCTCTCGATGGGTCAGTTCAATCAGTGGGTCGGCTCGCGGGTGATGAGCAGCGGGCTCGTGCAAATCTGGCCCGGAACGCCCGTGGCCGAGCCGCTTTTCGAGGACAATCGCGTCGCCGGCGTGCGCCTCGTCGATCAGGGAACTGACAAGCAGGGCCGAGCGGACGCCGGATTCATGCCCGGCATGGACATCCGCGCCGCGTTGACCGTCGTCGGCGACGGACCTTTCGGTCCCATCGGGCGCCAGCTCGACCAGCGCTTCGGAATGCCCGAAGGCCACCGCCAGCACGATTGGGCCGTGGGGATGAAGTTCGTCGTTGACCTCCGAGAGGATTCCGGACTCGAACCGGGCGCCGTGATTCACACCTTCGGTTACCCCGAACCCGAGATCTTCGGCTTCCTCTATGTGCATCCGAAGCGCATCGCTTCGCTGGGCGTTTTCGTGCCCTCCTGGTTCGACAGCCCGGTGCGCACGGCCTACCGTTATCTCCAGCACTGGATGCTCCATCCATATTTGTTCAGACATCTCGAGGGCGCGACGCTGCGTTCCTGGGGCGCCAAGACGCTGGGCGAATCGGGCCGCCGCGGAGAACCGCGCCTCGTCGGACACGGCTACGCCCGCGTCGGCGAGGGCTCGGGCAGCACGAACGTGCTCACCGGCTCGGGCGTGGACGAGGCCTGGGAAACCGGCGTTTTGCTCGCGCATGGCGTGCTCGATCTGCTGCGGGCAGGACGTCCTTTCACCAAGGAGAACCTCGAAGAGGTCTATATCAGACGACGACGACGAAGCTGGATCGAGCGCGAAGGCCGTATCGCCGAAAAATCGCGCGACGGTTTTCAGCGCGGATTCGTCTCGGGCGTGATCGGCATGGCGCTCGCGGGATTCACGAAGGGCCGCGTCGTGATTCCGGGCGAACCCGCGCCGTCTCATGAGCGCCTGCCGGCGATCGAAGAGTATTTCAAAGGACGCGTCTCAAGCGAAGAAATCCGGTCAATCCGCGAGGACTGCGCCGCGCGCGGCGTGTCGCTCCATGACGCGCTCATGGATCGTGTCGGCTGGCCGGCGATTCCGTTCGACGGGAAGCTCCTAGTCACGCATCAGGACGCCCTGCTTCTGGGCGGGAAAGTCCAGGCGCCCGCAGGATACGCGGACCACGTCGTTTTCCTCTATCCTCATCTGTGCGAAAGCTGCGGCACGCGAATCTGCATCGAGATGTGCTCCGGGCAGGCCATAACGCCCGGACCGCGCGGCGTTCCGTATTTTGACCGCGAAAAGTGCGTGCACTGCGGCGCTTGCGTCTGGAACTGCGCGCAGGCGCATCCGGACGATCCCGCGCGCGCAAACATCGAGTTTCGCGCCGGGACCGGCGGATTGCATTCGTCGGAAAACTGACCGAAGGAGGTCGGCATGTATCGCAGGCGCGTCCTGGCTTGTCTCGCCGGCGGATCGATCTCCGCCTTGATCTGTGTCACGGGCGGACACATCCGCGGCATGATCGTCGATTTCAGCCATGGCCTTCTAGCCGCTTCTATTCTCAACCGGCTGTTGATCGGTTGCGTCATTGCAATCAGTCAGTGGCGCATAGGCCGCCTGTTGCACGGCGCCGCGATCGGCCTGCTCGTATCCCTAACGACCTCTCTCGCATTCCTGCCGCAAGACAGGCTCACGTTCGTCCTTTATACGAGCGCCGGGATCGCCTACGGCATGTTGACGGAGCTTTTGGCCACGGTCGTGTTCAAGGCGCCCATGCGTTTCGGCGCGGAGCGTCCCTTGTATGAGACGCGCGCTCGGTGAATACATGGAAAGCGTTCGGTATTGTGAGGAGATGCCATGAGCGTTCAATACCAGATCTTCGTCTGCGGCGGCATCGTGCCTGATCCGCTTCAGACTCTCGATCCCGTGACGGCGCCGGCCGGTCCGGCGCTCAAAAATGAAATGATGCTGCCGGCCGTGCTCGATCCCTTCGCGTGGCACGCGCTTTTCGAGGCGGCGCGCCTGGCCCGGAGCAGCCCGGGCAGCAAGATCTATCTCGTCAGCCTGGCGCCCAAGGCCAAGCTCCAGCAGGTCATGATGAGCGTGGCCCAGAAGGCGGTCTTCGATCTCGTCGTCATCGACGGCCCGGCAAGCGGCTTCACCGATTCAAACGCGGTCGCCGCCGCGCTATCCGAAGCGATTCAGTCGGTTCCCGGGCTCGATATGAATCGGCTGCTTGTTTTCGGCGGCTGGGAATCCGCGAGCCGCGGCTCGGGCACGACGCTGCAAGCCGTGGGCGAGATCCTGGGCATCACCGACCAGTTCCAAGGCGTCGACGATCTGCGGATTGAATCCGACGGCTCGTTTCGCATTCTTGAGCGCATTGACGGCGGCAAGCATCAGGTCTCGACGTGCGCCGGAGCGCCGGCCGTGCTCGGATGGGCGACGGGCAATCTGCCCGAGCCTCCCAACAATCCGCAAATCGGCATGACGAACATGCGCGGCATCATGCCCGCGCTCCAGAAGGCCAGGCCCGCGAAACTGAACGCACAGGACCTGAGTTACACGAGCGTCACGTTGCCGAAACAACAGCGCGAGACGCGCGTCGTCGATAAGCTGTCCGCGGAAGAGATCGCGCGCGAAATCGCGGAATGGATCAAGAAGAGCTGAGCACATGTTGGAGCTCGCGGATTCCCAATGGAGGAAACTAGTAGATCATGGAGAGCATACTCTGTCTTCTGCACACGGAATCGAACGGCGCGCTGGCCAGACCGGCTCTCGAGGCGCTCACGGCCGCCAAGACTCTGGCCGCCGATCTTGGAGACGCCATGGTGGATGTCGGCCTGATCGGCGCCGACGTTCAGGCCGCGGCTGACGTCATCGCGCCCTGCGGCGCGCGCAGATTTCTGGGCGCCGCCGGCCCCGAACTCGGCGAGCCGCGCTACGCCACGGACGCCGCCGCGGCCGAAGCGCTCATCCGCGCATCAGGCGCGACTCTCGTCGTTGCTCCGCAAACCTCGCGTGTCGCGCGCGTTGCGGGCGGCGTTGCGCGCCGGCTCGGCGGGAGCGCCGACACGCACATCACGGGCCTCCAGGTCGAGAAGGGCGCGCTCAAGATCGCCCGGTGGTATTACCGCCAGCGCATGGAAGCGACGCTCTCGCGTCTCAAGCGTCCTTGGATTCTCGTCGTGGACTCGGGTTGCGTGAAGCCATGGGAGGGCGCTCCGGGCAAGGCCCGTGTCGAACCCGTGTCGGTCGAGCTCACGGAGGCGGCGCGACGCTCTCGCTTCCTCGGCGTCCAGGAACCGCCCGCGGACGAACAAACGATCCGTCCCGAGGCCGAGTTGCTCTTCGTCGCCGGCGCCGGATGGACCAAGAAGCAGGCCGACGGGCACACACACGTGCCGGACGCCGAGAAGCTCATTCTCGAATTTCTCAAGCGAACCCAGGCCAGTCTGGGCGGCAGCAAGTCGCTGGTCGATATATCCGGCGAAGGCCAGGCCGTGCTGCATTTCATGACCCATCTCAACCAGATCGGCCAGACCGGCGCAACACCGCGGCATCCCAAAGGGCTCGCGACCTGTTGTCATGGCGAAGAGCCGCACACCGTCGGCTGGCGCTTCGTTAACGAGCGCCGCGCCGTCAACCGCGATCCGAGCTGCGGCTGGGCGCGCGGCAAGGCCGACGTCCTTTACGTTGCCGACGCCTTCGAGGTGATGGAGAAGGTCAACGCCCTGCTCGCCAAACAAGATTGACGCCGTCTTCTTCCACGACCGCCGCGCGAGACAAGCAATTTTCACGACCAGATTCTCGGCCATATACACGCGGAAAAAGCCGCTGATTTGCGGACGGCCTGTTCACGGACTGAGACCTTCAGCCTTATTGAGCATTCGCTTTCGGTTTCTCTGGAAAAGGCATGGTCGCCATCCGAGCGCTTCCCCCGAAAGCGCCATCGCGACCAGACCGGCGGACACGGCGAGTCCCGGCCTAAACAAAATTCGCAAGCAGATCCCGCGCCGAGCGCGGGCTGAAGTAAGCGGCCGGAAGATCGAGGATCGTGAATGCCCCCGTACGTCTCTCACGCCTGAGGCGATGGGCGGCGCGGGCATGCGCGACGAGAATGCCGCCCGTGGCTTCGGGATTGCTGTCCCACTCGCAGCGATACTCGATCAAGGCCTTGTTGCCGCGTCCCGTTTGACTGGACGACAAGACGAAACCGGCATGCGGGTAAGCGGCGTGGCTACGCTTCATCTCGTTGGCGGTGATGAAGATCACCTCCGTCTCGTAATCCGCGTAATATTTCGGCATGGTCTTGATCGCATGCGCGATGGATTCGTAGTCGGCTCCCGGCGCCGGCACGACGTAGACCCGCCGCTTGTGCTTGGCGCGAGCGGCAAGCCTGGGACGCGATCCCGAACGAACCTCATCGATCGCGCTCTTAATCGGGATCGTGTATTGCCTCGCGTCCTTGACGCCCTGGACGCGACGCGCGGCGTCCGAGTGGCCCTGACTGACGCCGCGGCCCCAGAACGTGTATTGCGAGGCGCCGGGAAAAAAGGCATCGGCCAGCACGCGCTCGAGCGAGAACGTTCCCGGATCCCAGCCGGTCGATATGATGCAGGCCGTGCCGGCCCGCCGGGCGACGGCGTTCATCTTTTTGTAGTAATCCGGAATATCGGCGTGCGTGTCGAAGCTGTCGACCGTGCAGAAGAATCGCGCGAAATATGGACCTTGGTCTGGAAGATCCTCGGCCGAGCCTCCGCACAGGATCGCCACATCGGCCTTGAGTCGCGCGCGCCAGCGCTTCTCATCGTCGGCGCGGAAGATCGGGACATCCGGAAGCTCGGCGCGAACGCGTTCAGGATTGCGCGAGATGATACCCTGAAGCCGCATGTCCGAGTTGGCGGCGATCGCCGCGCGCACGCCGCGCCCCACGTTGCCGTAACCAACGATTGCGATCCGTGTTTTCTTGGCCGCCATCTTTTCTCCTTACCTGGCAAGTCCGAACGGAACCCAAGCGTGCGGTCAATCCATGAGCACCTCGACGTAATCCAGAGCCGCGTCTTCGGTCCCGTCAGGTACTCCCTCGACGCGGATCTTGTCTCCCGGTCGCAACGCGATTCCGGAAATCATTCTGCGGGTCGAGGATGTTCCGTCGGGCTCCGCCCTGCGTGTGGGCAACGTGTCATCGGCGGCCCACTCGTCGACGAGCTGGCCGCCCACCCAGAGACGGAAACGCGCGGCGCCCTGCGCATAATCAAAATAACGAACTTTCAAAATATGCCAGCCGGGCGCGCCTTCGTGGCGAAAACCGGCGCTGCAACGAGCGGCCGAGCAACGCACCGCGGTTTCTCCGGACGCGGTCTCAAAATGGATGACGCGTTGGGGCATATATCCATCGAGCTTCATGGCTTCGGCTTCGATGCGGCTCGGGTAACGGCCCACGCGACCGTGTGCGTCCGGGATGCCCGAGGTCTTGAAAAACCAGCCCGCCACGGCGTCGCGCCAGAGCTCGGCGGCGCCGGCCTGGTATTCCAGTGACGCCCGTATCTCCCGATATCGCTGGTCGTCCACACGGCCAGCCAGCGACCGCCAGTCGCGCAGGTATTCCTCGGCCGCCTCGGCGCCTTCGTAGTGCGAGTCGTAGATGTGCTGGATCACGGTCTTGCCGGAGTGGAGCTTGTGCGTGTAAGGCACATGATGCATGAAAACCAGCAGATCGTCGGGACAAGTCTCGAGCGATTCGTACATCGCGGCCACGGCCGGCGAGAACTGGCCGATGAAACCCGTGCCCGTCGCCACGGTGCGATTCATGCCGACGCCGTCGGCGTCGGCGCGATGCCACTGGCCCCAACCATTGTTCTCGGACGCCTCCACCGCCACGCCGTAATGATTTCCGGTGATTTCCGTGAGGGTCTGAAGTCCCAACGGTCCGGTGTATTTCTCATACATGCGCCACGATCTCAGATTCATGTCCACGATCGTTCGCACCGTCGTCGGATCGTTGCCGAACGTCAGGCGCGTCCATTCTTCGATGACGTTTTCGGCGCCGAGGTCCGGATCCCAGGCCACCCTTCCAAAACCGTAGAGATTCGCCTGCGCGAAGTGACTGCGCGTCCATGTCGGATCCATGCTGCTGATCGTGACTCCCACGAAACCGCCGACCGGTTGGCGAAACGCCCGGCCAGTGACGATCGCCTTGACGGGCGTGTCGCTGTCGCCGACGCGCATGTCGAAATCAAGCGCGTCCTTCCACCAGGGAACCAGACGGCCGCCGCCCATGTACTCCTGGATGATTGGCAGTTCGATCGCCTGGTTCGTTTTCTCAAGAGCGCCGAATAACGGCGAAACCGGCTCGCGCACCTGGAAGTCGATGGGGCCGTTCTTGATTTGAATCACGACGTTGTCGTCGAACCGGCCGTCCAGCGCGTGGAAATAATCGTAGGCCGCGCGGGCCCGGTCGGCCTTCATGTCGTTCCAGTCCAGGCGATGGTTGTAGACGAAGGCGCGATAGAACAGCAACCCGCCGTGCGGCTTGAGGGCGCGAGCAATGGGCCTGGCGGCGTCGGCATGCGTCCGCTCGTAGGCCGAGGGACCGAGAGTGCCCTCCGAGTCCGCCTTCATCACGAAGCCGGCCATATCCGGCACGGCGGCATAGAGTTCGTCTGTCTTCGATTTCCACCACGCTGCCGCCTTGGCATCGAACGGATCAAAGGTCGCGAGACCGCCGATGTGCTTGGGACTGCTGAAATCCACCGGCAGCACGATCCGAACACCCCACGAGCGGAAGACGCCGGCAATACGTTTCAGTTCGGGCAAAAAATTCGGATCGAGAAGGCGCGGTTCGGCGTTGACGATGCTGACCGCGCATCCGTTGATTCCCACCGACGCCAGCATGCGGGCGAAATCGTGCAAGCGGCTCAAGTCCCGACGAGCGCTGCCGTTCTCCCACAACACGGAGTCGCCGAAGAGGCGCATCGGCGACGGCGGGACACCGGGCGCCCGTGGAACGCCCACGACATCCCACAGGTTGAGCCAGCGGACAGGCGCCGAAGGCGCTTGTCTCTGGTCAAGGTCGCGTATGGATTCTCCGGCGCCAATCTTGCGCAACAAGGCGAACGAACCGTAGAGCACTCCTCGCTCATCGGCGCCGGCGATGACGAGGTGGCGTACGCCGCGTAGCTCCAACCATTTGATGCAATAGCCCTCCGCGCCAGGTTTTTCGATCAGGGCCAGTTGCGGCGCGGATTTCAGGATCTCGTCCAGCGTTCCCAAGACGACAGCGCTTTCACTCGGCGCTTGATGTTCCATTCGCAGAGTCCTGCCGAGCATTCCACGAATCCCGCGAATGAGCTCCTGTTTCGCGCTATTCACGACAGCAGAGTCGCCTAGTGACCACGGCCGGAAGGCTCTCGCGATACTGGCGGCTCACGTCCGCTTCCAGCGGCGCGTAGCGAAGCCAGGCGTCATATCCGTTTTCCGCATGAACACTGCCGGCCGCCAGCAGACCCGACAGCAATCCAAGCCATCGCAACATGTTCCCTCCCGCGAATTGGCGCCCTCGGCGTTCGTCGCGACAACACGCGGATCGAGAGCCGTCGATCAAGAGTCGCGACGCTTCTCCGGCCGGCCGGCGCGTCATCGCCGGCTCGGTTCTGTTGCACAAGAGCGGCTCCTATTGCCTCTCGAAGATCGCCGTCACGATCTGCTCTCCCCAGGGAGAGCTCGAAGACTGCCGAATCGCCAGGACTCTGCCGGCATCCTCAAGCGTCCAGCGTTCAGTGGACGCGAGACGCAACGAGTCTCCGTCGCCACCGTCAAAGACGACGGTCGATCTCACGACTAGGGCGGCGCCGTCCTCGGACCAGCCGGCGGTCGAGACTCGAGGAAAGCCCATCTGCTCGGACCGGCTCTCGGAGCCGTCGAACTTCAGATTCTCTTTTGTGACGTTGTCGTCCTCATACTCGCTGATGAACGTCCTCTCGATAGCGAGAGCATCCTCTTTCTGAGCAAGCTTCAGCATAAAGGGCAGAAACGCTGGCCCCATGATCCCCAGCTCGCTCTTGTCTTCATTGATCATCCAGCGTCCGGATAAGTCGGGCCTGCCAGAATGGAGCAGCCGCGTCGTCTCCTCCAACGTTTCCGGCAAGCCGGCGACTCTCCGGAGAGGCGCGATCGCTTTCCAGTAGGCGTCGTCGTCCCTACAGAGAACGCGCGATTGGCTCAGGATCGCGTCATGCTGCCTTCGTGGCGTCGCGCGTACGAGGCTCGCCCAGATCACATAGGCGGTCCAGCGGGGTTGACGATCGAGAATCTCCGCGGTCGGCGGATTGCCCACCTCCCCGAGAATGAGCGGTTTGCCCTTCGCGAGAGCCACGAGATCGTCGTAGTAGGATTGATTGAAATCCTTCCCGTAGACGTCGAGCGAGAGAACGTCGACATAGTCGTCGCCGGGATAGACGCTCTCGAACGATGTCGCCGTGTCGCCGGGCCGGTCCACGCTCCAGACCCAGAGGAGATTACCGAGCTGGTGGCGCTTAACGAGACGTTCGAAGAGCTGACGATAGAGCGCGGCCGTTCCTCCTTCCCCGGTGCGCGCTCCCCACCAGAACCAGTCGCCGTTCATCTCGTGATAGGGGCGCCACAGAATAGGAATGTTCGCATCCCCGAGCTGCTTCAAGAATTCGGCGATCACGTCGACCTGTTGACACCAGCGCTCATGGAGGCGAGTGCCCGGAGTGAGCACATCCCTGAACTGCTCGTCCGTAAGGCGTCCTTGGACGCTGGCAAGAGCGCCATCCGCGGGCGCCGTCGTTCCAGGACGTCCCGGGTAGAAGGCGACGGGCTCATCCGCCGTCGGCGGCACGGCGTGCCAGCACAGCGTGATGATGGATCCGGCCCGATGCTGTTTCTTGACCTCTTCCACGATCGCGGGCCGAGCCAGGAAGGAATCCTTGTCGCCCTCCGGAGCATAACCCCAATCCTGGCTGAAGATAGAGGGAGTCTTCCCGAGATATCGCGCGAAGAACTCGCTGTTTCTCGATCCCGTGTTCGGGAAGTTGTGCTGTCCGGCCAGCGTGTGCTTGCCGGCGATGTCATACAAAACTCCCAGGAGGGCCCGGGCCTCGGCGGATGCCTCATGATTGACTGGCCTTGAGGCCTCCTGAGCGGCCACTAAAGATGATACCGCCAGCCATAACAGTGTTAGCGATGTGATCCATCTCGGACTCATGATCTCTCTCACGATCCACCGCGCTCTATCGGTATTACCGCTGACATTCATTCTCCGACAGCCGGGATCGCCCTGCGTAAAGCGAATATCAACCCAAGGATGACGATTTCACGCTGTCGGCTTTTTTCGCAAAGCTCCTTCGAGCCAACGGTCCGGAGATCCGCCCGGCTGTTCGGATAAGACACGCCAGTCAATCGAATAATATACCGCCGTGGCGCGGCTTACTGAATCGAGCGCGCTCGGATCAGGCCCCATTCCCTGGGGACCTGGGCGTTCGCATCAGTCTCCCGGAGAGCCGCGTCACTGTGTTGCGAGAGCCCAGTCGCAGGGAAGCGATCATGAGGCGGTTGAGCCAGCCGGGGACCACGCGCGCTTTGCCTTTGGCAAGCGCGTCATAGCCGGCACGCGCCACATCGGCCGCGGTCATGCCGCCGAACCTGACCAGAAGCGCGTTCTCGGTTTTAGCTCTCTCGGCGAAACGGGTGCTGGTGACGCCCGGACAGAGCGCGGTCACAGTCACTCCGGTTCCCTGGAGCTCGGCCCTCAAGGCGTCGGAGAAGCTCAGGACGAACGCCTTGGTCGCTCCATACACGCACATATTGGGAACCGGCGCGAAAGACGCCGTCGATCCCACGTTCAGAATCCGGCCCTTTCTTCGTTCGAGCATGACCGGCAGGAACAGGCGAGTGAGCTGCACCAACGACACGATGTTCAACTGCATCATCTGTCGCTGGATTTCCCAATCGCAGGCCGCGAACGCACCGGAGTCACCGAAGCCGGCGTTGTTGACCAACGCATCCACAGCCATGCTGCGTCGCTGCGTCTCCCGGAACAACTCGGCCGGCGCCTCGGGATCGGACAGGTCCGCCGGAAGAATCACGGCACGAATGTCGAACTGGCCCTCCAATTCTCGCGCCACCTCCGCCAGACGCGCTTGATTACGGGCCACGAGCGCGAGATCAAATCCATTCCGGGCGAACTCGCGGCCGAGTTCGTAACCGATGCCGCCGGAGGCGCCAGTGACAAGAGCGTTTGGCCTGTTAAGTTCCATGATCATATCGACCTTTGATTCTTCCAAAGTGGCAGCGCGCCGGTTCGACATCCAGGCCGACGGCGCAAAAACTGCAGTTGAGGCAACGGGTTTCGCCGTTGTAGTGCCGGTCACGAACGGCCGAGGGCGCCACCGGCGTTTCGCCGATCGCTTGTCTCCTGGTTTGCCGGCCGCAGTGTCCCAACTGCAGCACGATGGGCGTGTCCAGCGCGTGAACAGCGTCCACGAGCCGTCGCGCCGGATCGATACAAGCGTCCCGATCGATCATGAGCATGCCCGGAAAATGGCAGCGCCCGTTGGGCTGAACGCCGGCATAGCCGGTGATGATCAGGCCCGCGCCACCCCTGGCCAAATGCGCGTACTTCCATTCCATGACAGGCAACGGGAATCCCTGGGCGTCGGCCAGCCCGCCGTGCGTCGCGGAACGAATGACGCGGTTCTTCAGGCGAACGCCCGCCAGGGTGGCGGACTCAAAGACGTCGACAGACATTTTGCCTCCCCGTGATCCAGCTATTTGCCCGCGCGTCGCCCAGCGCGAGCCTCGAATTCCCAACCATCCCAGACCGCGCTGAGAGCGGCGAAGTACTCTTCTCCGAATCGAATGCGCAGCCGCTTGACCGCTGCTTCCCTTTTCAAAAAAATAGTTACCCTCGGGTCAGTTGTCAATCCGCAGATGGAAACGGCGGCGCCGAACTCCCCGGGCATGCGGTTATCCGCGTCCGCCCCTCCAACGACTTTCCCGTGCACGGGCCCCGCCGGATAGGCATGGTTGATTGCTTACTTCTATCGGTGACCCTTGCGTTTGGAGCGTCCTGGCCATGCGGGCGGCGCTGCCCTCGTGCTAGAGCCCTCAACGTAGTCGAGCGCCGCCGTGACGATCGCCGCTTTCGTCTCTTCCGGAACGTTTGACGCCGCCGGCACGCCGGGCTAGATTACGCCGCCATTGATCACGGCCAGCACGTGCAAGAGGTACTCAGTGGTCGGGCGGTCCCAGGTAACGTTCTGCGCGATGTATTTGAACTGCACGACACTATTCTTATCGAGGATAAGGACGCTCGGAATGAGTTGCTCCGCTTGAGTTCCGCCCCATTCGGTTTGAAAGAGCCCGAGCTTGACCGTCAACTTTCGTTCGGCGTCGAGCAGGATCGGGAATGGTAGAGTCATCTTCCCCTTCTCGATGCTGAGATCCAGGGGAAACAAGCGGCGGGCATGCGCAACGCGACGCTTCGTTTCCTCGGTCCAGCCGTCCGGATTGGGCGGATTCTTCATGCTCTGGACTTTGACGAGCTCGTCCGGCGTGGCATCAATCCATTGCCGGGAGATCTCACGGCCAAAAGGCACGACAAACAGGATCTCGGCGTTGAATTTCTTGCGGATCTGATCGCGCGCATCGAGCGCCGCCAGCTCGGCATAGTGGTAATTGCAGATCGAACACCATTGACCTGGCCTGTACTGAACGCGCGGGAAGACGATGATGACGTTCTTGCCGGCCAATCCAGCGAGCGAGACTTCGCCGCCTTGCAGCGTCGGAAGAGTGAAGTCGGCCATGCGAGCTGAAAGCATCGCCGGCTCGACCGCAACAGCGGCCGGGGGCGATGCCTGAGCGATGACAGCGCGTCCAGCGATGAACATGCAGACGAGCAGCCCGACGATTTTGATGCTGTGATTCATATTGCTCACTGGTTCTATCTCCTGTTCTATCTCCTGACTCACGACCGATCAACCCCGGGATCCGATCGCGCCAAACGCTCGATTCAGTGTTTCTTACCCCGAGCGATCCAAAGGATACGGTTGCCAATCAGCCGTCGAAGCCGGCCTTTTTGTCCGTCCTCAGAAGAAATCTGAAAGCCAGTACGTTATCGCGTTCCGCTTTATCGGCATTTCTTCGGCGAGAGCCCCGCAGCCTTCGTCCAGCGCCACGATTATCACGATGAATCACCTGATGAGAGGCGTCTTGCCGGCAAGCGCGCCTGTATCCGTCCGCGGTTGGTGCGCTCACGCGGCCTGCCATTGCGCCAGGGATTCTACTTCAGTCCCACACGCGCATCTGGCCATCCCGAAGCGTCTTGGCAGCCGTGTTGGGTCGATAGGGACTTCGTAGGGGCAGGCTCTCATGCCCGCCCTCAAACAGAGTCGCCACAGCGACGCCCCAACACATTCAGGCGACCGGAAGATCCAGCGCCATGGCGAGCGCCCGGTCAAGTGCGCGGAGCCTTGCCTCCGAGAGACTGCCTACAAACGTCGCCAGCCTGCGCTTGAACATCAACGCCAGGAAATCGCAACGGATCGCCGAGGCATGCGGCAGGCCGTCCTTGGGTCCGAGCGACGCCTCGGTTCCAATGCCCAAAGCACCGCTATGAACAGGCGCGCCAACGACCGTCGATGCGTTGTCGTTTTCGGCGATATATGCTCTTGGCGTCAGGACGCCGGGTATGAAAATCGATCGTCTCGTCGCCATCCTTCTCTACCTTCTATCGCGTGACAAAGTCACGGCCAGGGATCTGGCTTCCTATTCCGGAGTGACGTTGCGCACGATCTACCGCGACATGGAGACGCTCGGTCTCGCGGGCGTGCCAATTGTTTCCTATCAAGGGGCCGAGGGCGGTTACGGCCTTGTGGAAGGCTTTCGCCTAGATCGATCCTTCTTCAAGGAAGGCGAGATGCTCGCGCTTCTCTCCGCGCTCAAGGGGATCAATGCCGCCATCCAGGACCGCTCCATCGAGGCGGTCCTGCTCAAGCTGAAAGCGCTGACTTCCAAGAGCGCTGCCGTGACGGCAAAGGCCGAAGAACTACCATCCATTATCTACGTTCCCATCCCATGGGGCATGCCATCCGACTGGTCCGGACGTCTCGAGATCGTTCGAGATGCCATCGACCGCCGGCGCGTCGTGTCCTTTACGTACACCAAGGTCGACGGCCGGTCGGCACGGAGGCGGGTCGAGCCTCTCACCGTCGTGTTGCAGGCCGGTATCTGGTACCTATACGCCTGGGACATCGCCAAGAAGGACTACCGATTCTTCCGCCTCTCTCGCATCTCCGAACCGGACACGGAGCAGACGATCTTCGCTCGGAAAAGCGGACGCCGTCCATATCCCTGGGAATCGGGATGGGGGGATCCGCCCCTGATCGATACACGACTCAAGTTCCGTCCTGAAGACAGCCAGAAGGCCCGTGATGTATTCCCTTGGGAGCAGCCCGAGACGCTGCCGGACGGCTTCGTCGTCATGACTCTGCGCCTCCCTTACGGAGACTGGGTGGAGAGGCAGATCCTGTCCTTCGGGCCCGGAGTGGAGGTTATCGAGCCCGAATGGCTTCGAGAGAAAATCCGGGACTTGGCGGAGCACGCCGCGGCGCAGTATCGAACACAAACCTGACACACTGATGTCAGGATGATCGGCCTATCATCTCCTGCGAAGGGAGGCATCGTTTCTATGGAGAAGAAGATGATTGCGTTCTGTGGATTGGATTGCGCGGCCTGCCCCGCGCTGTTCGCCGCGAAGAGATTGTCCCTGGAGGAACGCCAGAAAGTGGCGGACCAGTGGTCCAAGGAGTTCAACGCCAGCATTAAAGCCGTGGACGTGGACTGCGTCGGATGCACCGTGCGAGAGGGCGTCCACGTCGGGCACTGGTCTGTGTGCGAAATGCGGTTGTGCGGCCTGGGCAAGGGGCTGTCCACTTGTGCGGACTGTCCCGAGTTCGCCTGCACCAAACTTGAAAGTATTTTCAAGATGGTCCCCGCCGCCAAGGACAATCTCATGGGGCTGCGCGCGAAGTAACGGCCTGTCCCATTCGCCGCTTCACGCATGTGGCGCGTTCTCTTCGGCT
>JAFGSN010000242.1 GCA_016934575.1 Vicinamibacteria bacterium | reverse complement strand
GTCAAGACGTTCGTCATCGCGTTTGGCAGCGGCGCTCAGATCAATCGCGCGAACTGGATCGCCTGGGGAGGCAGCGGGCTGGGACAGGGCCAGACCGGCATGCCGGACGTGACGGTGGAAGATGCCGGCGGCGACGCGGCGCGCTGGGCCGACTCATATAACAACACGTCTCTCTTGAACCTGCGCAACCAGTGTCCGAATTGCTTGGATGCTTTCGGCGCGTCGAGCGCCGACGAACTCAAGGACGCGCTTCAGGCCGCTATCGACCTTGGCGCAGGCGTGGGCTTGTGGTCCGCCTCGAATTCGGTGTGGTCGTCGATCTTCGAGTACGGAGCGTCTCTGGGGCCATTTCCCACGGGCCACGAATGCGAGGGCCGCACGATGGATCCGATGGAGGCGGATGACGCGTGCACCCAGCGCTACCGCGCTTTCGCCTGGCGCCAGTACAAGCCGTCTTTCGAGATGCCCGGTTATCAGGGACAGGTGCGGGCTAACGATGAAAACGGATTTCTCTGGGATGCGGGCCAGAAGCTTCTCGATAGGATGCACGACGATCTCAAGGGCGCGACCACGGGGCGCACCTTTGCCCAGATCAAGGTCAACATGATCCCGCGCCGCATCTTCACGACGAACATGAACGGCATCATCAACGCGATCGCCAGCGAGGTGAGCAGCGATTTTCCGACGCCCGGCGGAGGCACGAGCATGACTCCCGTCAATCTTTGGACGCCGGACGCAGGACCGGACAGTGGCGTAATGGGCGGCAGTCTGGACGCCGAGCTCGGCATCACGGACGACTTGGCGTACCTGCAGTCGGAGTTCGGCGCGTGCGTCGCGGTGACGGGATTCGACTGGGGCAGCCACAATTGCAACAGTAACGTCAATCAGAAACTGACCGCGGCCAAGGCCGAGGCGCGACAGATTCTTCTCGCGTTTACGGCCGGTGTCACGCCGATCCTCTCCGATGGCGCTCCAATGCGGGACGCGTCGAGCCGTGAAATCCTCTATCGCGCTCGGCCCTGGATGCTCACGGAAAGCACTCTAGCGGCGCCCGGTCTCGTAACGCAGCCGAGCCCCATGCTTCCTCCCACGAGCTTCTTCGAGACCGAGTATCGATACTATATGGACCGATTGCCGGCGAACGCCAACGGCGTTCAAAAAGGCTTCGGTCTTCGCAATCCGGACAAGGGCGCGCTCGTGGGCAGCGACAGTCTGAAGCCGGTGATGAGCGTGGTCTACGTTCCTGGAAACGACGGGCTTCATGCTTTCCGCGCCGGCCCCTGTCCCGCGAGCGTCGCCATGTGCGCCGGTGAGACGGGCGGCGAGGAGCTGTGGAATTTTGTTCCCTACGATCAGCTCCCCAAGTTGAAGGAACTCAGAAAGACGCAGTCGCGGGACAACCATACATACATGATGGCGAATAACGTCGAATTCTCGAGCGTTTTTGTGCCGGGCGATTACAATGCCACGATCGACGGACAACCTATCGAGGGTCACGGCGTGTGGCGGACGCTTCTTCTCGCTGGCCGCGGCGCCGGAGGCAAGCACGTTTCCACTCTCGACATCACTTCACGCGGTCCGTTCACTCTCGCGGCTCTCGACACCAATCTGCCCGACGTGCTCTGGAACCGCGGCAATCCGGATACGCGCGACGGCACGACAGGCGGCACGGACGTCCGCGGCGATCCGCACAAGACGGCATACAGCAAGATGGGCCAGACCTGGTCGACGCCGATCGTGGGGCGGCTTCCGGAAGGGTATTCAGCCCTGTACGCCGCGTTCATGGGCTCCGGCTACGGTGACAACGCCATCGAGGGGAAAACATTCTATGTCTTGAACGTCCTGAACGGCGACGTCATCCACGCGATAGACGACCCGGAATCGAAGCCTGGGTATTTCCAGAACGTGTTTTTGGCGACGCCCTCGATTTATCAGCCCAGCAGCCTCACGTCGGCGACAACAAGTCCTGAAGCCGCGGTCGTCACGCGCGTCTACTTCGGAGATCTTCAGGGAAGGGTATGGAAGTTTCTTACCAGAGACCCCGGCGCCGGCTTGATTCTTTGCACCGACTTGGGCATTGACCACCCGATCGGCGTCTGGTCGGCCCTGATGAGCATCGGGGATTTCGCTCACATCTACGTCTCGACGGGCCATGACGTGCGCGTGACGCCTTCGCCCGTTTTCAAGGCAGTGGTCCTCAAAGACAATGCGACCGACGACTTGGACGTCACGGTCAACAATTCGACCCCGCTGTTCACGCAGGAGTTCCCGGCTCCAGGAGTTGGCAAGGGGCACTTCCGGGGCTCGGTCGATCCCCAGGCGGTCTATTGGTTGGATAACAATGAGGCCAAACCGGGCGTTGCCATCGCCGCGAATCGTTACAATCCCATGACGGATCAGTGTCGTTCGAGCTTCGATTCAATCGTCTATCTTTTCCTGAGCGAACGATCGAACGACTTCGACGACGTCAACGTCCCTGCCCCGGCGTATCGGGAAGGTGAGTATATCACCGGCCTGAATATTCCGACTTTCGTGGAAGATCCGGATGTTGTCGCGGACGACGCCGATACCAGCACTCCCGACGAAAGCGGCGGAAGCGGCGGAACCGGTAGCATCGGGGTAAAGGCAAAGAAGGAGCCTGAAGGCGGAACTGCCGCCGTGCACACCAGATCCGTGAAAAACGGCTCGGCGGTTTGCAGGGAATAGCTTTTTACGGGATCGAAAACGTTCAAGAGGCCCGCTGAAATGCGGGCCTCTTGTTTGGTACGTCTATCCCGGAGTTCGATGCCGTTATTGTCCGGGCCGCGACTCGGCCTGCAACGATCCGCCGCGCGCCGCAAGGGCGAATGGAATTCGGCGCATATCAGGTGTATCCTGATGTTTCGAAGAGAGGTCGAGCATGACGGAAGAGGAATTCCGGATCTGCCCGCAATGCCAGGCGCGGAATAAAGCGTCGTGGGAGTACTGCGTCAGATGCGGCGAGTCGCTGGCCGACGTGGATGTTCTGATAACGGAGGCAACGGCAACGGAAGAGATCGCTCCGACGGAGGGAAACGCAGCCTCCCTCTGGGGATTGGCGCTTTTGCTCATCGGTATCGGCGCCGTCGCTTCTGTCTTTATCTGGAATACTTTCCGGGAAACCAAGGATCAGGAAACGTCATACAAAAACGCTTTCATGTTTCCCATTCCGGCCCCGGAGTTAATACAGGTGACGCCCGCGCCGAAGGACCCCGGCCACGAAGACTACATCGCGGGAGTGAAGTTTCTGGCTCGCGGAGACGCGGATGAGGCGGCGAAACATCTGGCCGCTGCCGTGAGCGCGAGTTCCTTGAACGCCGAGTTCAGGGCGGCCCATGCTCTGGCTCTCTGGCGCGCGGGCGATCAAGCACGATCGGTGACGGAATATCGAGAGGCCGTGCGTCTTGCCCCGCAAGACGTCTCGAATCGAGTGAATCTGGCGCGCGCGCTCGTCGGGCGCGGCGAGCTGGACGCCGCCGCGCAAGAGTACGAAGAGGCGTTGAAAGTCGATCCGGACAACGCCGAGATTCGCGAAGCGGCGGCTCTGGTTTTCCATCATCTCGGCGATGCGCAGAAAGCCGTCGACGTGCTCGCGGATGCCGTTCGCGCTCGTCCCTCTGACTACTTGCTCTTGAGAGAATACGCTGTCCTGCTCGAGGAAGCCGGAAAGCCGGTCGAGGCGGGCGAGGTGTACCGGAAGGCCCTGGATCTCAGCCCGGACGTGGTGACGACGCGCGTTCTGCTGGCGCGGAACATGGGCAAGGCCGGTCGTATTCGGGAAGCGATCGACTTGATCCGTGAAGGCATCGCCAGCAATCCCGACAGCGCCGATCTCCGTTTGAGTTTGGGAGAATGTCTCGAAAGGTACGGCGACAGCTCCACCGCCGCGAACGAGTACAAAGAGTATGTCCGTCTGGCGCCTGAAGCGCCGGACGCCGATTCCGTTCGCCGGAGAGCGGAGAGGCTCGAAAAGCGGGCCTCATCTCGCTGAAAGGAGGAGGCGGCCATGGCGAAGAAGTTTTTGTGCTGTTCGCTTGTCGGATGGAGTTGCATGACATTAGCCTGGCCGCAGGGCCTGGCGGAGGTGGCGGAGAAGGAGAAGGAGCGACGCGCGCGTCAGAAAGACGAGTCCGTTCGGGAGTACACGGACAAGGATCTCGAAAACGTCAAGCAGGAAGAAGAAGCGGACTCCGAGCATTCCCGGCCCGCAGAAGCGGAGGCTTCTTCGGAAAGAGCCGAGGGCGTTGAATCCGCGCGAAACGAGGAAGAATCGTGGCGCGAGCGAATGCGCTCGGCGCGCGAAGCCGTGTCCGAATCCAAGAAAAGCGCGGCCGCGATAGAAAAAAAGCTCGCCGAAATCGGCATGCAACGGCTGGGCTCGACCGACATGATGGTGATCCTCTCGCTTCAAGAAGAAGAGCGCCGGCTCCAGAAAGAACTGGCGCAAGCCCAAAAAGAAGTGACCGCGCAGGAGAAGCGCCTGCTGGAGCTTGAGAGCGTGGCGAAAAAGAGTCGGATACCTCCCGGTTGGCTTCGTGAGTAAGGAGACGTCCGGGTCCGGGATCAATACAGAAGGCCAGACGTCTTCTCGTTCACCTTCGTCTGTTATGCGTGGGGGTTTGCACGAACTCAGTAATGAATGCGTGCGTCGTTCGAATCCCCCGCCTCTTGCTGTTTCGGGCAATGGGCAACGGTCGATGGGCGACGTTCCTTCATCCGAAATCACCCCTCAGCCCGCTCGCAGACGGAGTTTGCTTTCGACTGTGAGCATCGTCTCCGATCGCATCGGTCAAGCGACGGGCGGCGGGCGGCGGGCGGCTTCCATTCGGCGGACGAGATGACGGACGTGCTCATCGTCGAGGACAAGGATTCGCTCAGGACGATGCTCCGGAAGACGCTCGAGGCGCGGAATCTGAGCGTCGAGGAGGCGGCGGACGTTTACGCCGCCCGTCGTCTTATCCAGAGCGTCCGCTTTCTGGCCGTGCTCACAGACCTGCGGCTGCCGGCCGGCAGCGGCTTCGACGTGTTGCAGGCGGCCAGGGAGGCGGATCCGCAGACCGAGGTTGTCGTGATGACCGCTTTTGGCACGATCGAGGACGCCGTGCGCGCGATCAAGGAGGGCGCCGCCGATTTCTTGACCAAGCCCGTGGACACGGATCATCTTCTGTTGCTCCTCGAGCGCGCCATCGACCGGCGCCGGTTGCGAACCGAGCTGGTTTTACTGCAGGAGGATTATCAGCGGCGTTTCGGCCTGCCGCGGGTCGTCGGCGAGGACGCGGCCTTTCGCGAATGCATGCTGGCGGTCCAGCGCGCCGCTTCGGCCGAGGCCACTGTGCTGCTCACCGGCGAGAGCGGCACGGGCAAGGAGCTATTGGCGCGCTCGCTTCATCAGCTTTCGCCGCGCGCCAGGGGACCCTTCGTGGCGATCAACTGCGCCGCCATCCCCGAGAATCTGCTGGAGAACGAGCTTTTTGGCCACGAGAAGGGCGCCTTCACCGGCGCAGGCGCGCGCAAGATCGGCAAGGCCGAGATGGCGCATCGCGGCACGCTCTTTCTGGACGAGGTCGCCGATCTGACGTCGCCGCTGCAGGCCAAGATTTTGCGCCTCGTGCAGGAGCGCCAGTTCGAGCGCGTTGGAGGCGTGCGAACGATATCGGTGGACGTGCGCATCGTGACGGCCACGAACCGCGACCTGCGTCAAGCCGTTTCGGACAAGGCTTTTCGCGAGGATCTGTTTTTCCGACTTTCGGTGTTTCCGATCGAGATTCCGCCCCTGCGCCGCAGGCGCGGGGACATCCTGCTTCTGGCCGACGTCTTTCTCGAACGTTTCACGCGCGAAATGGGCCGGCGCGGATTGCGCCTTTCCGACTCGGCGCGCCAGGCGCTCTCCGAACACTCCTGGCCCGGCAACGTCCGCGAACTGCAGAACTGTCTCGAGCGCGCCGTTATTTTATGCGACGGCGACATGATCGATCCGAAGCATCTACGCCTTTGCGAGGACTCGAACGGACCGCGCCTGTCGGACGTTCTCGACCTGTCGGGAACGCTGCGTGAAGTCGCGCAAAGAGCCGCGGCGCTCGCCGAGCGGGAGGCGGTGCGGCTGGCATGGCATGACGCACATGGCGATCGTCGAACCGTGGCTCAGCGCCTTGGATTGAGCCTTTCAGCCCTGGATCGCCGCGTCAAGGCGTTGAGAATTGACTTGACGCCTTCATGATTTCGTCATGCCGAGACATCCCGGGATCGACAAGAGCGCTTGAAGATCTCCCCCGTGATGGAGTAATCTGAATCGGAGATTCACGGCCGAAACGGCATATCGGACGCATGCTCAAGACGTTTTTTCGAGGTCGTCGGCATCGTCGCCATTTCAGTGACTCCAAACTGAATCTCATTTCCGCTCTTTGCATCGCTGAAAGAAATGCCAACAGATCGGAAGGCGCCCGGTCACAGTGAAGAACGAAGAGCGGCTCTTCGTCGCGCGTTGCTCGTCTGGGCATTGCTTTCGGTCTTCTCGCTTCTACCCTACGTGCGTGCCCATGTGGCGCCCCCGTCAGGCGGCGCCTTTGTCGGGTTTTTCTATTACATCGACGACGCATACAACTATCTCTCATACGTGGAACAGGCCGAGCGCGGCGCCAAGACCTTCGAGAACAAGCTGGTCCTTGAGGCACATCAACCCATGCTCGTCAACCTGGAGTGGTACCTGGTGGGCCGACTTTCCGCGCTGCTCGGCGGAAGACCGTTCTTGGCCTACCTTCTCTACGGATGGCTGGCCTGCCTGGCGCTCGTGTTGGCCGTCGAGGCCTGGTTGGCACGGCTTGTCGTTCCCGTATCCCATCGGCTTCCCGCGCTTCTACTCGTCATGACCGCGGCCGGACTCGGGGGCGTTCGCTTCCTTGCGCTACAACATCCCTTGCCGCGTTGCCTGGACCTGCTCACGGGCATGTTCCCCATTATAGAGACTCTCGGGAATCCGCACTTCACCGGCGCCACGGCCCTGTTTGCCTGGGCGCTCTTGGCGCTGACGAAAACGCCCTCCCGATCACGTGCTGCTGCGGGAGTGGCGCTCGGGACGGCGTTAGGCGCCGTGCGACCCTATGATTTCTTCCTGCTGCTGGCGATCGTCGGGCTCGTCGTCGTCCTGTGCGAGCCGCCCCGAACGTGGTTACGCTTGTCGCTTCCTCTCCTAGGTCTGCTGCCTATCGCGATGTACAACGTCTGGGTCTTCTACATGAACCACGCCTTCTCCCAGCTATCAAGCATGGAGTACGAGAGACCCGCCTTCTTAGATTTTGTCACTGCCCTCGGCCCCGCAATATTATTGGCGATCCTGGCCTTGTTCAAGGACGGCTATCGTTTGTCGGGCGAGGTTGCGCTGGATTCCTCCAGATCCAGGCCGACGGGCCGGGCGCTGCCGCTCGTCATCTGGGCGGCCTCGGTTACTGCCGTCTTGATTGTGTGGCCGGTGCATTTCTCGCTCCAATTCTCCGTCGGCGTCGGGGTCCCGCTTCTGATAGTGGGCGCTCTGGGCCTTGCACGATATCGTCCTTGTGTCACCCTGGTGGTCAACCTCGCCCTCTCGGTAACGGGAGCGGCGGCTTTGACCTTCGTCCTCTCGCGAAACTCGAGCTGGTTCGTTCCTCGCGAACGTATGGATATCGCGTGGAGGATGCGCGAACTCTGCCGTCCCGGTGAACTGGTTCTAGCGCCGCCGGACATCGGATTGTATGTTTCAGGCCTGTCCGCCTGCAAGGCGTTTGTTTCTCACGCCGCGGTGCCGAATTTTCTGGAACGTATGCATATCGCCCGGTGGTTTTTCACAAACGCCGATCACGAGAGTCGTTCTCGTTTTCTCGACGCGACGGGCATCTCCTACGTGACCCTGTCGGCTGCGGATGGATCCGCGGCGCAGGAGTTGCTTGGAGAAGGAACTCCCTTCCACGAAGTTGCCGCTGTCGGCCAGGGATCTCGCAGAATCGGAATTTTCGCTCGACTTCCAGCGCCTGTCGGACGGTCAAGTTCATCTCACAATCGTCTGAAAAGGCTCCTTGGAAACGAAACGACTGAACAAGGTCTGTGAAGAAGGCATGTCATCGCGCGCCATAAATCCCGCCCGCGGTCGTCTCGGTGGCGCAGTGTGGTGGGCCTTCGTCCTGGTCGGCTCCGTTCACCTGCTGACAATCTCCGGAGAGTGGAACGTCACGGATCACGGCGAGATGCTGCACATGGCTCGCCGTATACTGACGCGCGGTACGTTCGACCTGCGCAGCCCCGGAGAAAGGTTAAGCGGGCTTCCGCACTGGCCTAGCCCAAGCTCTCGGTCGCCGCAGCGTTCCCGATTCGTACCCGGGACGCCGCTGACGATGGTGCCGCTGCTAGCCCTCGATCAGGCTTTTGGTTGGAGCGACTGGGAGAACTTCGGTCGCATCATTCACCTGCATGGCGAGTTGTTCGTGCTCGGCGCCCTCGTTCTCGTGGCATGGAGCGTGCGGGCGGGCGGCGGAAGCGCGCATGCGGCGGCGGCGGCGGTCGTGCTCGCGGGTTTCTCGTGGCCTTTCTGGATGATCGCGCGCCGCGCCGGTCCCGAGCCCGTCGTCGCCTTTCTCGTGGCCCTGTTCGTGGCGGGACAGATAGGAGCGCCGAAGACAACCGGAGGCGGTGCAAACGCTGCGAGCCGGGCGGCATGGGTACGGGGGCTGGTGTGCGCCGTGCTGCCGTGGGTGCACGCGACCGGGCCGGTCGTGGCCGTCGCGCTGGTCGTGGCGGAAGCGTTGGTAGCGTGGCGAGCGGCCGGGAGCGAACCCGGGCGAGTTCGCCGGACTTTGTTGGCATGCACGCCGGTACTGCTCGGAGTGACGTTAGGACTTCTGAGTTGGCTGTGGCTGTGGAACTATCTCTACCATGGCAGTTGGTGGGGCGGGGGTTATGCACAGTACAGAGGCGACCGGTTTTTCAGGTTGCACAATCCGCTCATCGGCTTCTGGAGGTACGGTCGTGACGCCGCGGTTCAAACGCCGCTTCTATTTTTAATTGCGGTGCTGGGTTGGCGGAAGGTCGCTCGCAGCGCGATTACCGACGTTGCCCTTTTTTTAGCCGCGGCGTTGATTGTGTTCTTCTCGCCGTTTTCGTCCGAGGAGCCCGCACGGCGGCTGAGTCCGATCGTGCCGGCCTTGGCAGTCGTAGTCGGTTTGGCGTGGGATCGACTCCGCTGGAGTCCGATCGCTGCACGGCTTCTCCTGGCGATCTCAATCCCGATTGGGGATTTCTGGCTGTTCAGGTTGGAGAGCTTCGCGCCCACGCGTTGGGGCGATTTCCCTCCGATCCTCTGGATACGGTTGGCCGATCAAGGCGCGCCTTCATGGCTCACGGTCGTCCCTGTTCTCGTCCTCATAGCCGTGGCGCTTTTCGCTATCGACCGGCTGAACACGAGCCTGCGCGCCGGAGCCATGCCCGACTCGAACTGACTCCAGCCGCGCAATCGTGTTGAGGTGCACGATCGAGCGCGTTATATGCTTGTTCGTCTGACTTGTTTCATTGCGGACCTTCTCATCGCCTGTCGTTCGCTCAACCCCGAAACCCACTCCAGGCTAACCGCCGGACCGAACGTCCTGGTTCGGAATCAGGATCGCGAAAATAGAACCGGTGGTATAGTTCGGCTTATGCGCGGCACGCATGAACGTCTTGTTGTTATGATTCTTCTTATCTTGGCGACGGCTTTCTTGATGCCACCCGGATTTTTTGAATCAAAAGTGTATGGCCTCCGCGACATCCACTGGGTATGGATTCCCTACGTTGAAAGCATGGTCAGGGCCGTGGCGGGCGGATCGTGGCCGTTGTGGAATCCTTGGATAGCTTTTGGGGCGCCGATGCTTGCCAATCCGGCCTGCCAGATCGTCTACCCGGCGACATGGTTGAATTTTTTTCTAAATCCTGCGTTATCTTACAAAATCTTTGTGTTTATCCATGTTTTCTGGGCCGGACTGGGCCTTTATCTCCTGATGCGACGATGGAGCGTCTCCATCCCTTCATCGTCGCTGGCGGCGGTCGCCTGGATGGGGTGCGGGCCTTTCCAGTCATTCGTCAGCCTCTTCCACCATTTTACCGGACTGAGCTGGATGCCGTGGCTCCTACTTGCTTTCGAATGGCTCATCGCGAAGCCGAGTTTCACGACCTCGATCGTGTTGGGGGCCGTCGCGTGCGCTCAGATATGCGCGGGCTCTGCGGAAATGGTGCTCATGACAATGATAATCACGGCCTTGCGGATTGCGGTGTGGATTGCCGGCTTGCGACCGATAGGCGCATGGAAGAGAACGGCTGGATTCTGTCTCCTGGCGGCTGTTTTTGCGGCGGCTCTGTCCGCCGTTCAATGGATGCCCGCATTGGTCCTTATCGCGGGCAGTAAACGAACACAAATGAGTTACGAAATGGCGACAGCTTGGTCGCTGCATCCATTGTGTGTGATCGATCTCGTTATTCCGCGTTTCACGTTTTCTCTTTCTAGATATTTTGCGGTGAGATCGACGTTGTTTACCGGACGAGAGCCGTTGATGCCGAGCGTCTATTTGGGTGTCTTCTCTTTTCTGCTGGCGTCGATCGGCGGTTTTGTCGCTCGAGGAAGAATCCGCGTCGTCGTTGTGCCGGCCGCGATCTTCTTCTTCGTGATGTCTCTGGGACGCCACACTCCCGCTTACGCGGTCCTGGCGACCATGCCGCCCTTGAGCTTCATGCGATATCCAATCAAGTTCATGGCGGCGTTCGGTATGCTGTTCATGGTATTGATGGGATTCGGAATGGATGCGTGGACGATGCGTTGGCATGCCAAGCAGCGACGGCGCGGCCTCATGATAGCGCTTGTCATGATTCTCATAGGGACGAGCCTTTTGGCAATAGAGATGGCGCTGTTTTGCGTACGGCGGTTCTGGGAATTGCCCGTCGAAATATTTGAAGTTTCCGAAATAGAGAAATTGAGCGCCTCATCGATCCTGGCCTTAACGGCGGCGATCTTATTGATCATACGACTGCGTCGAGAGAGTATGAGAAATGCGTTGGCGGTTGTTGTGGTTTTGATCGCTTCGGTCGAAGCTTTTAGTCATGGTCGCAGCGTGCATTGGCTCTTACCGGAAGAGTTGATGAGTCATGGACCGGAATGGATTCGGAGTCTTGAAAGCGAAAGCGGAGCGCCGCGTCTGCTCGTTGAGGTGCCGGATCCGGAAACAACAGGTGCGCGTGTTCCGCCTGGATGGAGCCTTGACTGGACGGTAATAGTTGGAGCGCAGCATATGGTCATGCCCCCGATTACGGCCCGATGGGGCCTGATGGGAAGCTACGATGGCGAATCAACGGGGCTTGAACAACCGCGATATCTGACATTGTCTGCGATTGTCCGAAACGAGTATTCGAGCGAATCTGCCATGAGGCTGCTTCGAATAGGAAACGTTGAATACATCGTGTTGTTGAGCTCTCCCGTGAGTTTCGGGCCTCCGCTCTATGAGATAAAATCGGTCTTTACGGAGCCGATACGTGTCTGGAAGATCAATGGCGCTCTTCCGCGCACGTATGTCGTCGCGGGCACGCGAATAGCCGACGAACCACGGTCATATTCGATTCTGCTGAATCCTTCGTTTGATCCGTTTCGAGAGATCATTCTGCCGTCCGGAACGGCGCGCGAGGCTCGCGGCGGCTTTGTCGGAACATCACGAGTCGTTTCATGGAAGGCGGACGCCCTGTCTCTTCGAGTCGAAGCCGACGAGCCGGGTTATGTCGTTGTCGTCGAGGGGTACGATCGCGGCTGGCGCGCCCGGGTCGATGGAAAGGAAACGCGCGTCGAACGGGCTAATGTTCTATTTCGCGCCGTTCGTGTTCCTGCCGGAACGCATGATGTTGAAATGTATTACCGTCCTCCAGAAATCATCATCGGCGCGCTTTCGACGATTATGGCCTCGATATTCGGCGTTTTCTTCATTCTTCGAATGTTGATTCGATCCCAGAAAGCCGAGGTTGCCGCGGCGCGGTAAGACATCGAGTCAATGACGATGACGTCGCTCCGTCGTGCCGGCCAGGAGAGCCGTCGCGAGGCCGGCCAGCGTCACGAGCATGATGAGCAGGCCGAGGCGTAAACCGGGCGGGTGGTACTCGATCGATACATGGTTGACGCCGGGCTCGACCGCCACGGCGCGATGCCGGCCGTTGGCGCGTAAGACGGCCGCCGGTCGCCCGTTGATCGTCGCTTGCCAGCCGGAAGCGTGGGCGTCACGCACGCAGACCACGGTTCGCTTGTCGGCGAAGACGCGGAGCGAGACGGAATCCGCGCGCTCCGTCACGGACAGTAGTGATCCGCCCGCGTTGGCGGACTCGAAAGTCGTGTTTTCCACCGCGACCCCGTCCGATAACAGAAAACGATCGTTATGCGCGATGGCGCGCGCTTCTGCGGAGTCGCGCGCCGCACGAACTCGCCGCGCCACGAAATAGAGGGGCAAGGGACGGCTCAGTCGATAAAGATAGAGGGTGAACGGCGCGATTTTTCCGGTCGAGTATGCGCTGACCTGAAGGATATCGGGATGTCGCAGCGGCATCAGCGAGACGATATGGCGCACACCCGCCGTGCGCATCTCTTCGACGACATCGTCTTCCATATCTGCGTTGCATCCGACCCTTTCGACGGAAAGAGCGCGCTCCGAAGGCGACATCATCGTCAGATCGCGACTCAGGGCGGTTGGAATGTCGGCGTTCATGTTGAAGCTCGGAGTAATGGTCTCCGACAAGAGTCGGAAAGTCCAAAGGCTGTGACGAGAGATCGCGGCCCGAACGCGAAAGTAAGACGGAGACAATTCGGGATCGCAAGTGAAGACGCGGCCTCCTTCCGCGCGGAATGCCTCGATCGTTCGTTTCATCTCGGGCGACGGACGAATATTTTCGGAGGGCACCATCGGATTGAGGCCGGCGCAGGCGCGCAGCAGGTCCGCGCCCGCCAGCACGACGACTGCCGTCATCCCATGATGGGCGCTCAAGCGTTTACGGATGACGATGACCGCAACGAGACAGACGACAAGGGCCAATGCGCCGCCGACGGCGGCGTCGGAGATCATGCGGTCCAGGCATTCCATTCGAGCGGGAATTGAATAATGCGGTGGAAAGAAGCCGCGCGCGAACCAGAGCGTGAAACGCCGCGCCAGATGCGGGACGAGCCGCGTCCAGATCAGGAGCGTTCCGAGAGTCGCGCTAGATGCGATCAGCATGACCCAAGCCTTGCGCTTGCCGCTAGCCAACGTCGCCAGTCCGGAGGCCGTGAGTAGCGCGACGGAGAAATGGACGATGAAGAACGCCTTGCTCGGAAAGCGGAAGAAACGCAGAATGGGGAGGCTTTCGACGAACAAGGCGACGCCGGACCAGCGGCCGATGGAAATCCACAGTCCGAGGAACATGAGCGCTAACAGGGGCCAACGTTTTAATCCAGCGAAAAAAGCTCCGACGATAGAGAGACAGAGGACGATGGCGCCGAGGTACAGGCTCATGAAGTATGGAAAATCCGGGAAGTAGTTCTCGCCCCAGAAGTGATTGACGAGATCGGAGACCGGGCCGTGCCAGTCGGCGATGATGATTTGGAACAGTGACAGCGGATAAACTGATTTCGACAGCACGATTTCCGTCGGAAAGCCGGCGGCGCGATCGCTGCCTTCCGTCTGCGCGAAGACCGTGAGCCAGACGGGAGCGGAAAGCGCCGTGGCGGCGATGACGGCGGCGATGACGCGAACGGCCGATCCGAGCCAGTCACGCGCATGCGCGAGCGTGACGACGATCGCAAGCAGCAATGCTTGCGCGATGATCTCGACGCCCGAGGTCGACAGGCCGATCGCCGTCAAGAAGGACGGAAGCAAGACGCGGCGCCAGGATCCGTCCGCGGCCCAGAGCAGGCTCCAGACGATGAACGGCGACCAGGCGGCGGCTTGGAGGTGGACGTAGAGATTGAGGCAGGACAGGAAGAATCCGCCGAGGGCGTATGCCAAAGCGCCGCCGATCGCGGTCGTTGGCGATGATCGAAACAGATGTCGGGTCAAAACGTAAAAGCCAAGCGCTCCGAGGGGAACATGCAAGGCGAGCAGCAGGGACAGTCCGTGCTCGCTCGGCATGAGCATTTGCAGCATGTCGATTGGATATCCGATCGGGGGCGGAAACAGCGGGATGCCTTCGTGGACCAGGGGATTCCAGTGGCGGATCTCGCCTTGAAGCAGCCCGCGCACGGCGTAGAGGCGTTGGGGGTAAAACGCGCGCGAGATGTCGCGAAAGTAGAAGGTGTCGCCCGCGAACAGACC
>JAFGSN010000008.1 GCA_016934575.1 Vicinamibacteria bacterium | reverse complement strand
GAGCCTGCATGCGGCACGAATCCAAAGAGTTGCTCGCTTTCGCCTTGCACACCTTCGCTTCGTTGATGCACTTCTGCTCACAGGGAGTCTGAGCTGTAGCCGACCCTGCCAGCCCTAGGAGCGCCAGCGTCACAAGACCGAGCAAGATGCGATTCCCGTTCATAGAACCCTCCTGCGACCGGGGCCAAGCCTCGGTCGCGTAATCCGTCACGAACCCAGGTGTTGCGGCTGGCACCCAGGCAACCGATAATTTTTTCCTTACGCGAGCCGCAGGTTATTCCCGAGTTGGGAATGTGGCCGAAAAGACGATGACGGACGCGCCCACAACCGCCAACCCTCCCGACGATCGTGGGGACGAAACCATGGGCATGCTCGGCATCTCGTTCCGGCCTTTCGTTGTTTCCCGAACATAGACTACCACAGGAGACCTTCAAGCGGATTTAGCGACTTCAAGGCGCCGTGATCTCCCGGCCCTCGTCGTCGACCGACACGTAACGGACATCTGGTGGAGGCGGTCTCTCTTCTTCGGGCTCGCTTTGATCTGGGATAGACTTGAATTGACGCCAGACGCAAGGACGGTCTGGAAGTCGCGACGAGAACGGAGACGAGATGTCGACCGCGAAGCATCGAATCCTTGTCGTCGATGACGACGAGGACGTGCGTCGTTTGATTCAGGTTTCGCTGACCAGCGCCGGATTCGAAGTGGCCCTGGCCGGAGACGGCGAGAGCGGTCTGGCGAGCGTTCGCAAGGTCCGTCCCGACCTCTTGCTGCTTGACATGGTCATGCCGGGGATGAACGGCTGGGGCGTGCTCCGCCGGCTGCCCGACGAATTGCCGATGTTGCCGGTCGTCGCCATGTCGGGAGAGTACGTGTCGCCGGCGGCGCTCGGCGCCAGCCGGCACGTGCGCGCTTACGTCATGAAGCCGCTGCGTCTTGCTCATCTCGTTCGCACCTGCGAAAGCATTCTCCGGGCGCATGCGCCCGACGTCGCTTCGAGAAAGACCGAGCGCCGTCGAGAGGAACGTTTCGTCGTGTTCCTGCCGGTGACTATTCTCGACGCCGCTCACCGTCCCCTGGCCGTGGGAAGAGCGACCAACATCAGTCGAAACGGCGTGCAGCTCTTCCTGGGCGCGGATCTCGTGGAGGGTCAGGAGGTTCGTCTGGCGATTGCGTCCTCGGCCTCGAGCGCGCAGATTTATCTGCGCGGCTTGACTCGCTGGGCCAGCCGCGGCTTCGTGGGATTGTCGTTTGTTCAGCCATCATCCGAGGCGTGCATGCTTGTGGAAAGCATCCTGCGCGAATCCGAGGAGGCGGGCTCGGAACGGCATACAGCGAACGTTTCCATTTCATCGGCGCTGAAAGGCGGCGACAAGCGCAAACTCGCGGAAGACTGACCGGCGCGCAAGGATTCGTGTGCGTCGTTCCTTTGTGGTACTTTCATTGTGGACGTCGACTCCGATGGGGCGGCGAGCCGGAGATGACGTGGACACGACTTGCTCGCCCAGACCGCGGATCGAGCCGGGACGGCATCGATTCCGCAAATCCCGCCGGCCGCCATCGGCGCGCGCACATGGATTCAAATCCTTTGATGCGTGGCGACGAGAGATTCGCGTCACGTTCCGGAAGGAGCGGGAGATGAGCCAACCTGAGGCTCTGGAAGCCTTGAACGCGACGCCACGGACGACCGTTATCACGCTGCTCGAGAAGCTCCGGCGCGGCGAGCCGATCACGATGCTCACGGCCTACGATTTTCCGACGGCGCGCGCCGTCGATGAGGCCGGCGTCGACGCCATTCTCGTCGGAGACTCGCTGGCGATGGTGGTGCTCGGGTATGACGACACGCTCCGCGTGACGATGGACGAGATGCTCCATCATTGCCGCGCGGTCAGTCGCGGCGCGCGGCGCGCCTTGCTCATCGGCGACATGCCTTTCATGAGCTATCAGGCCGAGGCCGCCGAGGCTTTGCGCAACGCCGGACGCTTTCTGAAGGAAGGCGGAATGCACGCCGTCAAGCTCGAGGGCGGCCGTGCCGTGGCCGACACGATTCGGAAGATCGTCGCGGCGGGGATTCCGGTCCTTGGACACGTCGGCCTGACGCCGCAGAGTCGTCACGCCATGGGCGGCTACCTCGTTCAGGGCCGGACGGCGGCGTCCGCGCGCGGGCTGCTCGACGATGCGCTCGCGCTCGAGGGGGCCGGATGCTTCGCCGTCGTCGTCGAGAGCGTGCCCGCGCAAGTGGCGGCGCACCTCACGCAGCGCCTGAGCGTGCCGACGATCGGAATCGGCGCCGGGGCCCAAGTCGGCGGTCAAGTTCTCGTGTTGCACGACATGCTCGGCCTCTACGATCGCCTCTCGCCGCGCTTCGTGAAGCGATATGCCGCTCTGGGAGCGGAGATGACCGAGGCCGCGCGCGCCTATCGCCGTGAGGTGGAGGCAGGCATCTTTCCCGGGCCGGAACACGCCTATACGATGACCGAACAGGAATGGCGCACTTTCGCGGGTGAGAACGGCGGATGCCGCGCACGTCCGGTCTCTTTCGGACGGAGCGGTTGAGCGCCGGCGCTTGCCAGACGGATCGAACGATTTCCATGAGAAGCGTGTCCAGGATCGACGAGGCGCGGGAATGGAGAGCGCGCCTGTCGGGCAGCGTCGGGTTCGTTCCGACGATGGGCTTTCTTCACGAAGGGCACCTCTCGCTTGTTCGGCGAGCGCGAAAAGAGAACGAAGCCGTGGCCGCGTCGATCTTCGTCAATCCGACGCAGTTCGGGCCGTCGGAGGATTTCGCGCGCTATCCGCGCGATCCGGAACGCGACACGCGTCTGCTGAGCGAGGCCGGCTGTGATCTGCTTTTCGCTCCGGAAGTCGAGCAGATGTATCCCGAAGGACATGAGACGTTCGTCGAAATGGGCGCGACGGCCGCGCCGCTCGAGGGCGCGCGCCGTCCGGGACACTTTCGCGGCGTGGCGACGGTCGTGCTCAAGCTGTTCAACGTCATTCGGCCGACGCGCGCGTATTTCGGCCGGAAGGACGCGCAGCAGCTCGCCGTCATTCGAAGGATGATCCGCGATCTCCATCATCCGGCCGTGATCGTCGCATGCCCGACGGTGCGCGAGGCGGACGGCCTGGCCATGAGCAGCCGCAACACGTACCTGAGCCCGGAGGAGCGGCGGGCCGCGACCGTGCTCCATCGCGCTCTCTCCGCCGCGCGCGATCGCTGGACGAACGGCGAGCGGGATGCGGCGGAGTTGCGCCGGGTGATGCGAGAGACGTTGGATTCGGAGCCGTTGGCGAGGATCGATTACGTGAGCGTCGCCGATCCGGATACGATGCGCGAGACGGACGTCGCCGCGAGCGGAGCGTTGATCTCGTTGGCCGTGAAGATCGGCGACACGCATCTCATCGACAACGAGCGGATGGAATGAACAGAATCGCGCGAGTCGACGCTGTCATTGGAGGCCGTCGGCCGGATCGGCCGCCCGTGTCGTTCTGGCATCACTTCAAGCCGACTCAAATCGCGGGTCCGGCGGCCGTCGACGCCCACGTGCGCCACGTCGAGTCCCATGACCTCGATTTTCTCAAGATCATGGACGATAACCGCTATCCGCGCGCCGAGACGTCGAACGGAGTGATCGCCGGCGTCGACGACCTCGATCGACTGTCGGTGCGGCGTGGAGACGAGGACGCCTTCGGCCGGCAGCTCGAGCTGATCGGAGCGCTGTCGCGTCGGTATCATGGTCGTCTTTGCATGGCGACGACCGTCTTCAGCGCCTGGAGCACGCTGCGGAGCATGACGGTCCCGCGCACTGATGTACATGGCCCACCCGCATTGAACAGCCCGCGCGACCCGCGAGACGCGGCGATGACGCGTTTCCTTCGCGAGGCCCCGGAGGCGCTCGATCGCGCGCTTGAAGCGATAGCGGAGTCGCTCTCAAACTTCGCGCGTCATTGCCTTGCGGCCGGAGCGGACGGCGTATTTCTGTCCGTTCGAGACGATTGGGTCGATACGCCGGAAAACGGCGCCGGAACGTACGACAGGTTCGTGAAGCCGAGAGATCTCCGACTGCTTGCCGGCGCGGGGGAAGCAACGTTCAACATGTTGCACGTGTGCGGAAAGGCGCTCGATTTCAGACGTTTCGCCGCCTATCCCGTGCACGTGATCAACTGGGCTGATCGTTACGCCGGTCCGTCCATCGCCGAGGCGATCGGCATGACGCGCGCGGCGATCTGCGCCGGCTGCGACAATCTCGGAACGATGATCTCCGGCTCGCCCTTGGATTGCGCCGCCGAGGTCGACGACGCTCTCAGTCAAGCCGGCGATCGGCCGATCATGATCGCTCCGGGGTGCACATTCGACCCCGAGCGGGTCCCTCCGGAAAATCTGCGCGCCATCCGCCGCGCCGTCGAGAAGGGCTGGATCTGAGCAGTTGGCTCTCGATACGCTGACAGTCGGGGCGGAAATCCGAACGATCCGGGCGGCGGCACGATCGCTGGGCGGATCCGGTCGTCGTTATCGCGGGCCGATGTGAGCTTCCATGACCAGGGACTGGAAAAGGCTGTGCGCCGTGACCGTGATTCTCGTGTACTTCCATGTCGGCATGGAATGGCTCTTTTTCGTGACGAAACCCTCCTTTTTTTCAGGTCTCGACGCGTTCGAGAATTCCTTGACGCTTCTGATCACGCCGCTTCCGGCGGCGTCACTGGCATTGGCGCTTGTCGTCGCGTTTTGGACCTGCGCTCGCGCGACCGCGACGATCAGCATCTTGGCGGCAAGAGTCCGCGCAAAACGCGCACGTTCCATCGATCGGGTCGCCGGCCGCGTTCGTGGACGGGTCGGAAGCGCCTGGCGCCGGCTTGTTCGGATGGGCGGAGAGCGATTGTGTTTGCGCATGGCGTTGGCAATCCCCGCATTTTTAGGCGCGTTTTGCCTGCTCATTCTTGCGGATAATTTCACGATGACGGTTCTCGGCTTCGGCGTCCGACACGCCGGAGCGGCCGGGCGCTGGACGTACATGTCGATCGTGGCGGCGCTTGTCGCGGTTCTATATCGCCTCTTCGCCAGGTTCGTAACGTCCCCCGACGTCGCCGGAGAATCGAAGGCGCCGCCGCTCCTCGCGCTAGGTTTGCTTGTCTTATCTTTACTCGGCGTCGTCGTGGCCTGGGTCGCGGCTCCCGCCGTCGACGCCTCCGATCGCGCGAAGAATTCCAGCGTCGCCGGATTGCCGAATGTCGTGCTCATTGGCGGGGACGGTCTGAGCGCCGAGCACTTGTCCTGCTACGGCTATCGACGCGACACGACGCCGTTTCTTCGATCGTTCGTCGAGCAAGCGCTCGTTTGCCGCAATCACTTGACGAATGCGGGCAGCTCCGGCGCGTCGCTCACGGCGATGTTCACGAGCAAGCTTCCCGCCCGCACGCGGGTGTTCTATCCGCCCGACATTTTGCGGGGTCGCGACGCGTATCAGCACCTGCCGGCCATTCTGCGCAGGGCCGGATACCACAGCGTCGAGATCAGCATGCGTCATTACGCCGACGCATACGATCTGAACCTGCGAGACTCGTTCGACAGCGTCAACGGCCGCGACATAGGCGCTCGTAGCATCGACCCCGTGTTGGGCGCCGCCTTCTGCTCGGAGATCTATTTCCTGGGTCAGATATGGGAGCGAGTCGGAGAACGGCTGCTGCACATCATAGGCGCGCGAATGATGGTCGACGCCTTCGAGGAAGCCACCGCGAAGAAGAAGGATCATTACAAGGACGCGCAGCGAATGACGAAATTCCTGCGCTTTATCGAGGACTCGCCCGAACCTTTCTTCGCTCATCTGCATCTCTGCGCGACGCACGGCGGGATGTTCCAGCCGCTCCGCGGCGTCTATTCGCGAGGGAAGACGCAGCGGCGGGAATGGATGACGGATTTTTACGACGACGCGATTCTGGAATTCGACGGCAACGTCGGTGTGATCATGGCGCGACTGTCGAGCCGGGGTTTGCTCGATCACACTATCGTGGCGATCTATTCCGATCATGGGATGCAGTGGACGGTGGATCGGCGGATTCCTCTGATCGTTCGCTTTCCCGGGGATTCCGCGACGATTGGAAGCATCGAGGCGAACACTCAGAATCTGGATCTTGCGCCGACGCTGCTGGACGCGCTAGGAATGCCCATCCCGATCTGGATGGAAGGAAAGTCGCTGCTTGCCTCGGCGCCGGAGAGATTGCGGCCGATCTTCAGCATCGAGACGCAGGAAGAGGCGGAGTTGCTGGACGGGTGGTACGAGATGCGGAATTCGCGGCCGCCCTTTTACAGCCTGCGATACGTGAACGTCGCGATTTGCCAGAGAACGTTCTCTCTCGATCTTCAAATGAACGTCATCGCCGTCTCGGATCTCTCCGGTCATTCGGCGCCCTGCGACGAATCGGATTTGCCGCAACCGGCGGAGGCGAAGCGAATGATCGTCGCGCATCTGCGCGAAAACGGCTATGACGTTTCTTCCCTCGATGCGCCCTGATCGGTTGACATGCCCGGAGGAGACGCGTAGCCTCCGCGGTGGATTGAATAGCGGCGGAGGTGTTCAGGATGAATGAGCCGAAGATCGCCGGCAAGGGGCCCGTGGTGCGCGATCTGGAACCCGGGACGTATTACTGGTGTCGTTGCGGACGTTCGGCCGAGCAGCCGTTCTGCGACGGTTCGCATGAGGGGACGGGGTTGGCGCCCGAGGAGTTCACGGTCGAGTCTCGCCTGCGCGCGGCGCTGTGCCGCTGCAAACGGACGAAGACGCCGCCTTTCTGCGATGGCAGCCACAAATCGCTCGTCTAGGCAATCTCCGGCCGGAAAAGCGCAAGGCGTCGCGGTCAGGCCGGCGGGGCGACGAGTTCGTGAAAAGCGCATCGGTGAGGACCAGTACTATCTGAACATCGCGCGTGAGGTCGCCGGTCGCAGCACGTGTCTGAGGCGCAAGTTCGGCGCGGTCATCGTCAAGAACAAGCAGATTCTGTCGACCGGCTATTGCGGGGCGCCGCGCGGCACGATCAACTGCTGCGACGTCGGGTCATGCTTGCGAGAGGAGTTGGGCGCGAAGAAGGGCGAACATTACGAGTGGTGTCGATCCGTGCACGGCGAGGCGAACGCGATCATTCACGCCGCTCGACTGGACATGATCGATTCGACAATGTACCTTGTCGGTCTCGACGCGTGGACCGACGCCCTCGTGTCCGACGCCGAGCCTTGCCGCATGTGTAAACGGTTGATCATCAACGCCGGTATCTCGCGAGTGATCATTCAGGCGGGGCCAAGACGTATTCGCAGGATCGACGTGAGGTCGTGGGTGAAGAACAACCTGGGTGAGTTCAGGAGCGAGGGCGGGAGGCTCGTCCCGGTGCGGCGTGTCGGTTATTGACGAACGGGACGAATCATGAGGCTGGAGCTCAAATACCCGGCGACCAGCGCGAATGCCGCGGATCACGCGCGCCTGGCCGTGGATGTCGCGAAGCGCGAGTATGACGACGAGCTCGACTTCAGTCCCGCCAGTCTGGAAACGCTGGATGGGCAGATCGAAAACCTACGCGAGCAAGGAATAAGCATGGAGGAGGCCGCCGAGGTCTTGTTCGTCATGGGATGCTATCTTGGCGAAGTCATGACACGCGCATTGTCCTGTCGCTGGACCGACACCGAGCGTTCTCCGTTGGCCGGTCTCTCGCCATGGCCGATGGTCGTCGTCGCGCCCGACGGATCGGGGTGGGACGCGATCGGCAAGGTCTACAAACGACTTGAGATCGGCGATTCGGAATACCTGCCGGCGTTCTTCCTGTCCGCCGCCCGCGCTTCCCGGTCGTGAGACGTGCGATCGTGCAGAAGAAACGTGAAACGCGAAGCGGCGACGGCGTCGTCGTCGTCATGCCGATAACGGGCACGATCGATCTTCACGCATTCGCGCCCCGTGACATTCCCGCGGTCGTCCAGGACTACATCGACGCGTGCCGTGAGCGCGGCATGCTCACCGTGCGCCTGATTCATGGACGAGGCAAGGGAGCGCAACGCGCTGTCGTCAGACGAGTTCTCGCGTCGCGAGACGATGTCCTCGCCTATGACGACGCGCCTCCCGGGCTGGGAGGTTGGGGAAGCACGATCGCGCGACTGCATGCAATTCGCGACGATGAGCCGGAGAGATAGATCGTTCGGAACGACGAACTATATGATCGGGATCACTTTTCAAGGCGTCGCCTCAAAGGCTCTTCCCGCGCGCGTTTCACGCGACCACCTGCGTTTCGCTCGGTCTTGATCGGCACAACAAAATCCTTGACAAGCGATGCGCGCGACACTAAATTCCATCATGTTCCTCGTCGGTCATCATCTTTCCGAGACCGAAGGTTGGAGTCGCTCGAGAGATGCGGAATCTGAAGTTCGATCTTTTTAACGACTGCGGTCTGCCAGGTGAGCAGAGAATACTCATGTTCTACTCGTTCGAGACCGAAAATCGCCTTCCGCGGTCCGGCATTCTCCATTATCATATCGAGAAGAAACGATTCCTGGGTCCGCGCCACGATGAGCAGCTCACGGCCGCCGCGCTCGAGTTTCTCCAGAGCATCGGACGTATCGCGTCTTCATCCGTGATCTCTCACGACGCCTGAGTCGTTCCGCGTCGGTTCTTCAAGGCCTTGGTTCCCGCATCGGCCAAAGGGCTCGTCTGTGATAAGATCCAGCTCTTGCGTGACGGCGTGCTCACGTCACAGAGAGGATGAGGGAATGGACTCTGGGAAAGGGCGGGATATTGCGCCCGCAAAGGGAAAAGTGGGCGTGCTCCTTCCGGGCATGGGCGCCGTTGCGACGACCTTCATCGCAGGCGTCGAAGCGATACGACGCGGACTGAGTCAGCCGATCGGCAGCCTCACCCAGCGAGGCACAGTGAGGCTTGGCAAACGCACCGACAACCGCAGCCCGCGTATCGGCGATTTCGTTCCAATGACGGCTCTGGACGATCTCGTCTTCGGCGGATGGGACATTTTCGAGGATTCCGCGTACGAGGCCGCTCGCAAAGCGGGAGTGCTCAGCAAGGAACATCTGACGGCCCTCCAGCAGTTTCTCGAGACGATCAAACCATGGCCCGCGGTGTTCGATCCCGCCTACGTGAAGCGCCTCCACGGCACGCACGTCAAGAAAGGCAAGAACAAGCGCGATCTCGCGGAGCAGATTCAGGCCGACATCGACGCCTTTCGCAAGAAGCACGATCTCGCCCGCCTGGTGATGATCTGGTGCGGTTCGACGGAGGTATTCATGACTCCGTCGGCAGTGCACGGGAGCCTGGACGCTTTCGAGAAGGGTTTGGCGCAGAACGACGCGAACATCCCGCCTTCGATGGTTTACGCTTACGCCGCCATCAAGGCCGGCATCCCTTACGCCAACGGCGCGCCCAATCTTTCCTGTGACGTGCCGGCGCTCATGGACCTGTCAAAGAAGACGGGCACGCCCATTGGCGGAAAGGATTTCAAGACCGGTCAGACGATGATGAAGACGATTCTCGCTCCGGGTTTGAAAGCGCGGTTGCTGGGACTCACGGGGTGGTACTCGACGAACATCCTTGGCAATCGTGACGGCGAAGTGCTCGACGATCCCGAGTCCTTCAAGACCAAGGAAGTCAGCAAGCTTGGCGTGCTCGAACACATTCTCCAGCCGCATCTCTATCCCGATCTGTACGGCGGAATGCACCATGTCGTGCGCATTAACTATTACCCGCCGCGGGGCGACAACAAGGAAGGTTGGGACAACATCGACATCTTCGGATGGATGGGATATCCGATGCAGATCAAGGTGGACTTCCTTTGTCGCGACTCGATCCTGGCGGCGCCCATCGTCCTCGATCTGGCGTTGTTCCTCGATCTGGCGGCGCGCGCCGGCATGAGCGGCATACAGGAGTGGCTGTCCTACTATTTCAAGAGCCCGATGACGGCGCCTGATCTGTATCCCGAGCACGATCTCTTCATCCAGCTCATGAAGCTCAAGAACACGCTGCGGCATCTGCGCGGCGAGGAGCTGATCACGCATCTGGGCCTCGAGTACTACGACTAGGCCGACGCTTTCGCTCCGGGCGCATTGCGTGGACGGAAAGGTCGCGCATGCGCCCGTCGCACGATTGACGCGGACGGCGCGGTTGTCATGTTGGACAGCCAGGCCGGAAGCGGGTAACATCGCTAGAGCGGAGAAGGCGAATCATGACCAAGGTGGGCTTGAACGTCGGGGTGCGTCTGAAGGAGATCGCCACGCGCGACAACGTCTACACCGATTGCACCGTGCTTCACTCGGATGCGATCGGCGTCGTGTTCGAGGTCAAACGCGCGGTGGCCGAAGGCGGAACGATCGAAACCGTGGTCAGTCAAATGCTGATTCCCTGGAGCAACATACGGCATATGCTCTTGATGGAGGAGAGAACATGAAGATCGAAACGTGCAAACGCCTGGGCGTCGTCGTTGCGGCGGCGCTTTTTTTGTCGCCGATCGCCTGGCTGGCGTGCCGCACGGCGCACACGGCCCCGATGCGGCTCATGCAGGCCAACCCGGCGGAGCAGGGAAAGACGCTCTTCGATCAAGGCAAATACGCGGAGGCCGAAACGCAGTTAAGACAGGCGTCGGGCAACGAAGCGCGCGCCTATCTGGCGGCGTGTCTTGCGAAGCAGATGAAGCTTGAGGAGGCCGAGGGCGTCGCCAGCGCGACGCTCGAAGCGCAGCCGGATAACAGGATCGCGGTGGCGGCGTTGGGTGAAGCGCTCGTGAAGCAGGAGAAGGCCGACGCGGCGATCGAGCGCATGAGCGCCGCGATCAAGGACATGCCCGATCTGGCTTACGCGTACTATTGGCGCGGCAAGGCCTACAACCTGAAAAAGCAAACGGCGCGCATGGTCGACGATCTCCAGTCGTTCATCAAGCTGGCTCCAAAGGCCCCGGAAGCCGATGCCGTGAAGCAATTGCTCGCAGCGTTGCAATAGGCGGCAGGGTGAAGATCGCGGGGACGATCGGATTCATCGGCTCCGGCAACATGGCCGAGGCCCTGATTCGCGGCCTGGTCCGGGCCGGAGTCGTCACGGCGGATCAGATTTTCGGCAGCGAACCGCGCGGCGAGCGGCGGGCGGAACTGGCCGGCAGGTACGGGATTCGTATCTCTTCCGACAACGTCGCGGTCGCGAGCGAGGCCGACGTCTTGATCCTGTCGGTGAAGCCGCAGACCATGATCAATGTTCTCGACGAGATCGCGGAACACGTCCGGCCGAGTGCGCTCGTTATCAGCATTGCCGCCGGCATTCCGATCGCCGTTATCGAAGCCAAGCTGCCGCGCGTGCGCGTGGTGCGCACGATGCCCAATACGCCGGCCCTGGTGGACGCAGGCGCCACCGCCATCGCAGCCGGAGGACACGCAACCGAAGAGGATTTGCGAGCGGCGCGGCGGATCTTCGAAAGCGTCGGCATGGCGGTCGTCCTCGAGGAGTCGCAGATGGACGCGATCACCGGTCTTTCGGGAAGCGGACCGGCATACGTCTTTCTCATCATCGAGGCGCTCTCCGACGCCGGAGTCAAGGTCGGGCTGTCGCGTCACAATGCTCAAGCGCTGGCGGCGCAAACTGTGCTCGGCTCGGCCAAGCTGCTCATCGAAACCAAGGAACACCCCGGAAAGCTCAAGGACATGGTGACCTCGCCCGGAGGCACCGCGATCGCGGGTCTGCATACGCTCGAGGAGGGCGGAATGCGCACGACGCTCATGAACGCCGTGGAGGTCGCGACGCGAAGAAGCCGCGAACTGGGCGAGATAGCCGTCACGGCCGTCAACGGTCCGAAACGCTGAGTGATCGTCTTTTAGAACGGCGGACCGAGTCGCCTTCGTCAGGGCCGGGGTCGGCGACATTCAGCGGCGCAAGCCCCCCACGCAATAACTCGAGGATTCCTCGCAAAGGAGGATTTTGAAGTCATGCCGCTTCAGAAGATCCGCCAGCGAGCGAGAAGGCGGGAGAAGGTGGCCTCCAATTTCATCTGCGGCGTCGATGTGTCGCTGGTTCACGATTTCGCGGCTTTCGAGGTGCGCGATCCACAGGCAGCCTCCAGGACGGAGAACCCGTCTGATCTCCTCGATCGCCGCGCCGGCGTTTTCGAAATGCGGGAACGCGTTGAAACAAATGACGCGGTCAATGCCGGCGTCGGCGACTGGAATCGAGGTCACGGAAGCGCGCATCAGCGCGGCGGCGGGAGCCGGAAGGACTCTGCGTGAAGCGCGCAGCAGCATTTCCGTCGAAAGATCGAAGGCGATCACCGCTCCCGGAGGTTTGACGATTCGCGCCAGGCGCTCGGTCAGCCGGCCGGATCCGCATCCGGGTTCGAGAACGCGCTGGCCGGGCAGAATCCGCCAGAGAGCGAGAAGCCGCGCCAGGCGCTTCTCGTCGTTCGGCACGAACTCGGCCATCAAGCCCCGAATCGCGCAACGATCGAAGAACGCGGCCACGGCCGCATCGCGCGCTCCCGTCATGAAGCGCGAATTCTCCGGAGGAAAGCGATTCCGACAGGCGCGCTCGATGCGATGACGATGCACGCGCCCACGGGAAGGTTCCACTGATAGGCCGCGAAAAACCCGGCCAGCGCCGAGGCGGCGCCGAGAGACACGGATAAGGCGATCGCTCCGCGCCAGCTACGGGCGACGCGCAGCGCGGCGATCGCCGGATTGCAGACGAGGCTGTACAGAAAAAGCCCGCCGACGACCTCGAGGTTGACCGCGATCACGAGTCCGGCCAGAGCCAGAAACGCGGTAAAGAGCAGCCACTCGGGCATGTGAAGCGACGCCAGCTCGCGGTTGAAGAGGAGAAGCTTGAGCTCCTGTTCGAAAACGAGGACAAAGGCGGCGAAGGCGATCGCGATTCCGGCCATGATCCAGAGGTGCGAGGGACGAACAAAAAGCAGGCTGCCCCAGAGGATGCTCAGCGCCTCGGAACGCGCCCCGCGCATGAGGCCGATGCCGAGAAAAGCGAGCCCCAGCATCAGAGAAAAAAGGGTTCCGAGCACGGCGCCGGGATCGATGTCGCGCTGCCTGAGACAGAGCCCGAGGAGAAGAGATCCGGCCAGCGCGCCCGCCGTTCCGGCAAAACCTGGAGGAAAGCCGAAGAGCTGACCGAGCACCGCTCCGGCCAGGGCCGCATGAGCGGTAAGCAGCGCGAGCAGGGCGATGCGCATCGCGACGACGAAAAGGCCAAGTCCGCCGGCCAGCGCGCCGCCAAGAACGGCGGCCGCCAGGACGGGGGCAAATGCCGCCCAGAAGCCGATAGTCATCCTCTGCCGCCGATCAGGGGATGGAAGCGGCCGTCGCGTCTCACGACCTCAACCGGACAGCCGTAGAGGCGCGAAAGGTTCGAAGCGGTGAGCACGGCGGGCGGGGCTCCGGTCGCCAGCGCCATTCCACGCGAAAGCAGAAGAACATGCGTGCAGCACGAGGGCAGAAGCCCGGCTTCATGAGTGATCATGACGATCGTACGTCCGGTACGGAGACGAAGATCGGACACAAGGTCCGTGAGGCGACTCTGCCAGTCGAGGTCCAGGCCGCTGCCCGGCTCGTCGAGAAGAAGCAGTGGCGTTTCCTGCGCGATGAGACGGGCGATCTGGACCTTGCGCCTTTCGCCGCCCGACAGCTCTCGATACAGGCGCAATCGCAGCGGCGCGAGATCCAGTCTTTCCATGGCGCTTTTAGCCGCTTCCCGATCAGCGTTGGTGAGCCGTCGCGCGCGGCCAACTCGTCCGAAAAGCACGACGTCCAAGACGGTCAGGGGAAGATCCAGGGAGCCGCCCTCGCCCTGCAAGAGAAAGCCGGGCGAAAGCGACGGCATCGACAGGCGCTCGCCGCCGGAGAGAGACGTCAGGCCGGCAAGTGCGCGCAACAGCGTCGTCTTGCCCGCGCCGTTGGGCCCAACGATGCCCAGGAAGTCGTTCTCATTGACGACAAGATCGATCGGACCGAGGATGGTCTTGCGTCGGCGTCGAACGACGGCGTTTTTCAACTGGACGATCGCTTGCGCCACGCTTCCATGATCCTGCCGATGTTCGCTTGCATGAGATCGGCGTAAGTCGCGCCGTAGCCGTTCACGTCGGGGAAGTTGCTTAAAATGACGACCGGCACGCCGAGACGTTCGCCGAGCGCGCGGACCGCCTGGTCGCCTTCTTGAAGGTTGCCGACGACGAACAGCGGTTTCATGGCGAGGAGTCTTCCCATTTCGCGTGGAGAGACGTCCTCGGGACGCGGGATTTCGGCCAGAACGTCGAGTCCCAGCCAGCGACAGAACGCGGCTTGGTGGGCGGAAGCGATCACTGGCGCGTCCCGGACGGCGCGCGTGCGCGCCAGCGCGTCCCGTGCAACGTTCGCGGCATGCCGTCTCGACGTTTCGAGCGAGGCGCGAACGCGTGGAGCGCAATCCGGGAGCGCCCGTTCGAGCGCCGCCGCGATCGATTCCTCCAGAGCAACGTAGTTACTCGGGATCATGAGGCTCACGGGCGTCTTCGCGTTCACGATGGAGACATCGGAGGCGCCGAGGGCGGCGAGTTTTTGCTCCAGGACGTCCTGGTATGAATGGCGGATCACGAGGGCGGCGGCCCTCAGGGTTGGAATGACGCGCGGGCTGAGGTCGAAGTGGCCCGGACATGAAGCCGGCGGCAGCAATCTTTCGACGCGTACGGAAGGAATGCCCGCGACCAGATCGAGGGTCGCACGCTCGATCATGGAAGTCGTGACGACGATCGTGCGAACCTCATTATCGGCGCGCAGGACGGTCCCGCCGAAAAGAACGAGGAGCGACGAGACGATCGGCGTCATGTCGCGCCCGAGCATTCGCGTTGTTCTCGTCAATACCGTTGTCAGGCCGCGGGGCATGCGCACGGACGGAGAGGCCGTCGGATTCATGACGACGGCGGCATGATGGCGGCCGTCAATCCGCGCAGGTTCGTTTTTCATCGAGCAAGGCTGAATCCGACATGAATAGTCCGTCCCGGCAT
>JAFGSN010000241.1 GCA_016934575.1 Vicinamibacteria bacterium | reverse complement strand
TAGCCTGGACTCGAGCGAAAGCGAAAGGCGCGTTTCCGCGTCACGATCGACTCCGGTCGTCGAATGAACGGACCCCGTTCGGCCCGTGTCTGTGACAAGCTTGAGGCGTTCGGGAGGTGGCTTGCCGTGGACTGGACCCCGTTGGCGCTCGGATTGATCGCCGTCATCATCATGACGGCAGCTCTGTTCGTCGTTTTCACACGCATCCGACAGACGCTGGCGCCGCTGGGCGTCGACGTCGATCGCCTGCGGGCGGAGATCTCCCATTTGACGCGTTCTCAAGAAGATCTCCGGCTCGACGTTCAGCGAAGCCGCGAGGCATCGCTCCTCGGATTGGCCGAAACCGCCCAGGGGATTCGCGGTGACATCGGGCAGGCGCGGCGCGCGCTTACCGAAGTGAAGGCGATTGAGGAAGGCCGCGCCCGACTGATGGATCGCGCGGTCGAGAGTCTGGGTCGTCTCGAATCGGTCATCGCCGGCGCCGGCAGCCGCGGAGCGGCGGGAGAGAACATTCTCGTGCGCGCGCTTTCGCAGCTTCCGCCGGATTTGCTGGAGACCAATGTCGCCTTCGGAAGTCGAGTCGTGGAATATGCGCTCAGGCTTCCCGGCGGAAGACTTCTGCCGATCGACAGCAAGTGGACGAGCGCGGCGGCGCTCGAGCAGCTCGAAGCGGCCGAAGACGGGCGCGAGATGAAACGACTCGTGGAGCAGGTGACGCGCGAGGTGCGCCAGCGCGTGAAGGAAATGTCCAAGTATCTGGATCCGGATCGCACGCTGGCCCTGGCCGTGCTCGCTCTTCCGGACGCGGCCTACTTCGCGGCGCCCGAGGCTCACGGCGAGGGGTATCGTGAAGGCGTCCTCGTCGTGCCCTACTCGCTGGCGTTTCCGTATCTACTGGCGCTCTATCGCCTCGCGCTGCGATTTGGAACGAGCGTGGACGTTGTGCGCGTCGAGGAGCGCCTGCGTAGCCTGGAGGAACTGCTCAAGCGGACGGACGAAGAGCTGGAGGGACGTCTGTCGCGGGCGCTCGTGCAACTGACCAACGCGCGCGACGACATGCGAACGCAGGTGTCGCTGGCGCGTCGGCTCATGAACGGTTTGTTGGAGAACGTCGAGATCGAGGCATCGGCCGATCGACGACAAGCGCAGTCTCGACTCGGGTTTGACGATCCTTCGGCAAGCGGATAGTCTTTTCTCTGGCGCCTCCCGAACCGGGAGGCGCAACTGTTATGGAAGCAATCGCCGTTCTCGTTGCCGCCGGCCGCGGCGAGCGGATGCGGGCGGAGAGACCGAAAGCGTTTCTTATGCTCGCCGGAGAGTCCATGCTCAGGCGCGCGGCGCGCGCGTTCGAGCAGGCGGCGAGCGTCGATGCGCTGATCGTCGTCGTTCCCGGCGGGGAAGAAGAGCGCGCTCGAATCATGCTGCGAGACGTCGTCAAGCCGCATTCCATCGTGCCCGGCGGCGCGCGGCGGCAGGACTCCGTGCGGGCCGGTCTGCGTCAAGCGCCGCGGGAGTTTTCCGGAGTCGTCCTCGTGCACGACGCCGCTCGACCGCTGGTCGACTCGTCGCTCGTCGAGTCCGTCGTCGCCGCGACTCGCGCGCATGGCGCGGCGCTTCCGATCTTGCCCATCGTCGACACGGTCAAGCGAGTGCGCGGCGGGCGGGTCTTGGAAACGCTTGACCGTGAGGAACTGGCCGGCGCACAGACGCCGCAGGGTTTTCTGTATCCTTTATTGATACGGGCTTATGATTCCGCCGAAATCGACGGATTGACCGTCACGGATGAATCGGTCGTCGTTGAGCGGCTGGGCATGCCCGTTCATGTCGTTGCGGGATCGGCGCTGAATCGCAAGATCACGACGCCGGACGATCTCAGATGGGCGGAGCAATGCATCAAGGAGCGGACGGATTGAACGAATATCGGGTCGGAAGCGGCTTCGATTCTCATCGGCTTGTCGCGGGCCGCCCGCTGCTGCTCGGAGGAGTGCCGATCGAGCACGATCGGGGATTGTTGGGACACTCCGATGGAGATTGCGTCATTCATGCCGTGTGTGACGCGTTGCTCGGCGCGGCTTCGGCCGGCGACATGGGCGTTCATTTTCCCAGCAGCGACGAGCGCTGGAAGGACATGAAGAGCCTCGTGTTTCTCGACGAAGTGCGTCGTATCGTGAGCACGCGCGGATACGCGATCGAGAACGTCGACGTGACGGCCATCGCCCAGGCGCCGAGGCTCGCTCCCCACCTGTCGGCGATGCGCGAATCGTTGAGCAAGGCCCTGGCGATCGAAGCCGAGCGCGTCTCGGTGAAGGCAAAGAGCGCTGACGGTCTCGGCGCCATCGGCCGGGAGGAGGGCGTCGCCGCGATGGCCACGGCCCTGCTCAGACGGACGAGGCGAGAGCGCCTGTGAGGAGAGCCTGATGGACGTGCTTTGTGGAATCAACCCGGTGCTCGAAGCATTACGCGCGCGATCCCGGGAATTCGATCGACTGATCATCGCCAAGGGCGCTCGAAACCGACGCGTATCCGAAGCCATTCGCGAGGCGACGAGACTGGGCATCCCTCTTCGCTTCGAGATCCGCGAGGCGCTCGATCGCATCGCCCAGGGATTGAATCATCAAGGCGTCGTGGCGGTGGTGTCCGCAAAGCCGTTGTTGGACCTGGAGAGCTTGATCAACGAAGCGCACGATCCCGCTTTGATTATCGCGCTCGACGGCATCGAGGATCCGCGCAACCTGGGCGCGATTCTGCGTACGGCGGAGGCTGCTCGAGCGGATGGAATCGTTCTGCCCGACCGACGCAGCGTGGGTTTGACCGATGCGGCGAGCCGCGCCTCGGCCGGCGCGTTGGAGCACGTGCGCGTGGCGCGCGTCGGCAACTTGGTGCAGGCGCTGGAGCGACTCAAGCAACATGGCATGTGGGTCGTCGGTTTCGACGCAATGGCGGGCGAACGCTGGCATGAAGCGGACATGACGCGCGGCGTCGCGCTCGTTTTCGGCGGGGAGGGGCGTGGCATCCGCCGTCTTGTGCGCGAGCATTGCGACCACGTCGTCTCGCTTCCCATGCTCGGTCGAGTGGGATCGCTCAATGTGTCTGTCGCCGCCGGAATCGCGCTCTATGAAGTGGTGCGGCAGCGTGGATGGGCGCCCAGCCATGTTCGTCCGATTCCCACGAAGTCGAACGGACATGCGGCGGAGACAAAGGTCATCGGCCCCGGACCGGACGACGACGAGGAAGATCCGGGACGGATTGCCCCCTTGGGAACGATCGAAACGGATGGCGACGAATCGATGGAAAGCGCCGACGATCCGCCCACCATTCACGTTTTGGGCCTGGACGACGCGATCGAATGGACTTTCGGAGAGAGTCAGACTCGGGTGATACGGAAACGGCGGAGCGGCCGGCAGAGGTGGTTTGAACGCAGGCGCAAGAGAATGGGCCTGGCCATCGCTTCGTATGGCGACCAGAAAACCGCCTGCGAGAAGCCTAACGTGACGCCTAACGTGACGCGGACGCCATCGTTGAAATCGAGGCGCCCGCATCGACGTCGCCGAGGAAGGACTCCGGCAGGCGACCCGTCCTCGACAACGGCTGCGATCAGCGTTTCCGAGAGCGCAAAAGGCGGCGTTGATCATCCGCCGGAAGCTCCCAGGGCGAAAAATCGCCGGAAACGCCATGGCAGGCGTCGGCGACCCTGAGACTCCGGCGCCTTTCAATGGGCGACGAACGGCGAAGTATTCATCTTGAGACGCCGCCAAATCATGGGGTTCGGCAGATTACTTGCAGGGGACTCGAAGTTTTGGTAAACTCACAACTTGTCGCTGGCGTAGCTCAGCGGTAGAGCGGCTGATTTGTAATCAGCGGGTCGGGGGTTCAAATCCCTCCGCCAGCTCCAGCGCTGCGCGGCCGGTCGGCAAGTCACAAATGCACGACTCCTATCCAGGGCGACGGGGGGGGAGGTAGCGAAGCGGTCAAACGCGGCAGACTGTAAATCTGTTGCCCCACGGGCTACGAAGGTTCGAATCCTTCCCTCCCCACCACCTCCCGGTCAGCGCCACCGGTGAGCAGGGCGGCGAAGGGGGCGAGCAAACGGATCTCGTGAGCAACGGTCTTCGAGGCGGGTGTAGCTCAGTTGGTAGAGCTCCAGCCTTCCAAGCTGGACGTCGCGGGTTCGAGTCCCGTCGCCCGCTCCAGAATGACTGGAACTCGGGCGCTTCAGAGCGCCCGAGTATGGGAAGCCGGGCCCACGTAGCTCAGTCGGCAGAGCGCGTCCTTGGTAAGGACGAGGTCACCAGTTCGAGCCTGGTCGTGGGCTCCACAAGCGCGCAGCGCTTGTGAATACGAGGCTTGGGATAGCTTTTACGAGGGATGACAAGCCCGGGTAGGGCGCAGACGAGAGGATCGGGGATCAAGCATGTCCAAGGAGAAGTTCGAGAGAACGAAGCCGCATGTGAACGTGGGAACGATCGGCCACGTTGATCATGGGAAGACG
>JAFGSN010000069.1 GCA_016934575.1 Vicinamibacteria bacterium | reverse complement strand
CTCGCGCTCGCGCTCGCGGCGGCCTGGCGCTTCATGTCGTACACCGAACCGAACCCTGAGGCGCGCACGGCATCCGATGCACGTGCTCTTCCTGCCGCCGTCATGTCGCCGGCGTCGGGCACTCCGTTGCTCATCGCTCCGCACGCCGCGATCGCGGACGTCACGCCGGTGGCCGAAATGCCCGCCGCTTGCCCGTTCCTGGCGATGAGCGCGCCTCCGCTTCCATCAAAGGAGGCGTTTCCCGGCTACTGGTTCGAGGGCGCATCGGAGTTCGAACGCGCGGAACGGATGCACAAGCTCACGGGAACGCCGCTTCTCATCTACTTCTTCGTGGACTGGTGCCCGTTCTGTCACGATCTCGAACGAAACCTCCTCGACGAGGCCGACGTCGATCGTCACCTTCGCGGCACGGCGATTCGGGCGCGCGTCAATCCCGAGGCAGGCGACGAAGAGAGGCGCCTCGCCGCCCGATTCGGCGTCGTCGGATTTCCAACGCTGTTTTACGTCCTTCCGGGAGAACAACCACGCCGTCTGTCCCCGCGTATCTCGGAAGGCGGCAAGTCGCGCCTCATGAGCGGCGCCGAGTTCATCGAAAAAATGGCCGAACGTGTCGCCGTATTCGTGCGACGCCGGCTGCACGAGGCCGACGAACGGTTTCGCGCGGGAGATCCGTCCGCGGCGATCGACGTCCTCGACAAGATCGCCGCCCTTCGTCCCGAGGAGCCGCGAATCTACCTCGGTCGAGCCGCCGCCCATTTCGCCAGAGGGGATCGCGAGCGGGCCATCGAGGACCTGCGCCGGGCGTACGATCTGTCGTCAGACGAGATCCGGACATTTCTTCAAGCCGACGCCATGCTGGCCAGCGAGAACCGATGGAACGAAATCGCGTCATGCTGGTCGGCTTATATCGAAGCTCACCCCGATGACGCGAAAGCCTACCTCGAACGCGGCGGCGCCCTGTCTCGCAAGGGAGATCGTGAAGGCGCTCGACGTGACGCTGAAACGTCCTGCCGTCTCGGCGAGCAACGAGCATGCGGCATCATCTCCAGTCTCGGCAGTTGAGGAATCGATGCTCCGTTGCCGCCGACAGATACGCTCATCACGTAAATTAATGAAGTTACGGTCGGAAGCCGCGCCGGCGGGAGACTCATGAGCGCGCTCGACGCCTACCTTCAGGAGAGTCGCGCGGAGCTGGATCGCCTGAGCGATCAAGGACTCCTGCGCCGCCTGCGACTCCCTCGTGGCGTTGATCTCGTCTCCAACGACTATCTGGGGCTCGCCGCTCATCCGCTGCTCGTGGATCGCATGGCCGGGGCGCTTCGCGAGGTCGGGGCGGGCGCCGCCGGTTCGCGCCTGTTGCGCGGCCACCACGCGGTCTTTGATGAGATCGAGGCGCGACTTGCCGAGTTCACTGGCGCCGAATCGTCGCTCGTCTTCAGCTCGGGATACTCGGCCAATCTCGGTCTGCTCACCACGCTGCTGACTTCCGACGATCTCGTTCTCTCCGACGAGCGCAACCACGCCAGCCTGATTGACGGAATTCGCCTCTCCGGCGCCCGCAAACGCATTTATCCGCACCAGGATCTGAACGCTCTCGATCTCGCATTACGCAAGCCCCGTTCGGGTCGCGCCGTCATCGTCACCGAAAGCGTTTTTAGCATGGACGGCGACCTGACTCCGATCGACGAGATCGTCGCTCTGGCCGAGCGGCACGACGCGCTCGTCGTCGTGGACGAGGCGCACGCCACGGGGCTGTACGGCGCCCGCGGATCAGGACGCGTCGAGGAGCTGGGACTACGGGAACGCGTCCTGGCCACGATTCATACCGGCGGCAAGGCGCTGGGCTCCGGCGGCGCCTGGGTCAGCGGACCCGGGACGCTTCGCGACATGCTCATCAACCGCGCGCGGAGCTTCGTGTTCTCCACGGCGCCGATTCCCGTCCTGGCCGCGGCGTTAGACGCCGCCATCGATCTGGTGCGCGACGAGCCGGACAGGCGCGCCGAGGTTCACCGCAAGTCGGCGCTGCTCCGTGAATCGCTTATTCGCGAGGGCATTCCCGTGAGCCGTGAGCGCTCACCCATCGTGCCGATCATCGTCGGAGGAAACGATGCGTCCGTGGCTTTGCAGGAAGGCCTGGGCGACTCCGGATTCGACGCACGCGCCGTGCGCCCACCCGCCGTGCCCCCCGGCGCCGCGCGCTTGCGTGTCACGGTCAGGTATCCTCTCCCTGAAGCCGATCTCTTGCGCTTCGTGCGTGAAGTGAAGCGCCGCTACTTGAGCGCCGCCAAGGCCTTGTCGTAGTCGGGCTCGCTGGCGATCTCGGGCACCTGCTCCGTATAGAGCACACGATCATTTCGATCCAAAACGACGACGGCTCGGGACAGCAGTCCGGCCAGCGGTCCGTCAAGGATACGAACTCCATAGTCCTCGCCGAACTTGCGCGCGCGCAGCTCGCTCAACGTCAAGACGTTCCGGATGCCCTCGCTGTCGCAAAACCGTTTCTGCGCGAAAGGCAAATCGTTCGAGACGACGAGCACCACCGCGTCCTTGCGGTCCGCCGCCTCTTGATTGAATCGCCTCGTCGACGCCGCGCACACGCCTGTATCCAGACTGGGAACGATGTTCAGGAGTTTCTTCTTTCCGGAAAAGTCGGCGAGCGAGACGTCGGCGAGATCGTTTTTGGTGAGATTGAAATCCGGCGCGCGCTCGCCGACCGCCGGCAGCTCGCCGCTCGTATGGACGGGGATTCCCTTGAACGTGATCGTGGCCATGGTACGCTCCTCTCTATGGCGGCATCATGAACCTTGAAGTCCAGTTCCCGCGGGCTTCATCGACAGACGATCGAAACGACTCTTTCCATTGTTGTTACGTCGCGACCGCCCTTATGGATTGATCCGCCTTCAATTGAGTAGAATTCGCCGCGGAGGAATGATGAAACGACCGACACCCGAAGAGATCCGGCGCTGGGACTTCGAGCACGTCTGGCACCCTTTCACGCAGATGGCCGAGTATGCGGCCTCGGACCCTCTGGTGTTCGTCTCCGGCGACCGTCACGATCTCATCGACGACCGCGGCCGCCGCTACTTCGATGCCACGTCGGCGCTGTGGTGCAACCTCTTCGGCCACCGAGTTCCGCGGATCGACGCCGCCGTGCGCGCGCAAATCGAACGCCTGGCGCACGCGACGCTGCTCGGAGCCGCGCATCCCGCGGCGGCGGAGCTGGCGCGCCGACTCGTCGAGATCGCGCCGGCCGGTCTGACTCGCGTTTTCTTCTCCGACGACGGAGCGACCGCGATCGAAGCGGCGCTCAAGATCGCCTTTCAACACCGCCTGCTCGTCCGTGGAAAAGAAGCGGCGAAGAAGGCCGTCTATCTAAGCCTCGACAACGCCTATCACGGCGACACGCTCGGCGCGGCCGCCGTTGGAGGCGTGGCGCTCTTTCATGAGATCTTCCGCCCCATCCTGATGCCGGCGCTCAAGGCGCCCTCGCCATACTGCTACCGCTGTCCTCTCGGTGAGAATCGCGCGTCCTGCTCCATGGAGTGCGCGAAAGCGGCCGAAGAAACCATCGCGCGCGAGGCGGATCGAATTTGCGCCGTCATACTGGAGCCGGGCGTCCAGGCCTCGGCGGGCATGCTCGCGCTTCCCGACGGCTATCTCCAGCGAATCGCGGACGCCGCGCGACGCCATGGCGCGCTCCTCGTCCTCGACGAGGTCGCCACGGGCTTCGGACGCACGGGAACGCTCTTCGCATGCCAGAAAGAAAACGTCACGCCCGACCTCATGTGTCTCGCCAAGGGACTCACCGGCGGCTACCTTCCCGTGGCCGCGACGCTGGCCACTGACGCCGTATATCGGCCGTTCCTCGGTCGCTACGAGGAGTACCGTCATTTCTTCCACGGCCACACTTACACCGGCAACCCGCTGGGATGCGCCGCGGCGCTGGCCACGCTGAGCATGCTCGCCGACGGAAGCGTCATCGGGGACGTTCCGCGCAAAGCAACGGTCCTCCGTGAAGCGCTCGATCCAGTCGGCGCTCATCCCAATGTCGGCGAGATTCGTCAGGTCGGACTGATGTGCGGCGTCGAGCTGGTGGCCGACCGCGCGTCGCGGTCATGCTTTGCCGCAGACAGACGCATCGGATATCGCGTCTGTCAGGCGATGCGACGGCACGGCGTCTTTATTCGTCCCCTGGGGGACGTCGTCGTCATCATGCCTCCGCTCACGTCGAGCGACGACGAGCTGCGTCGCGTGGCGCGAGCGCTTTTCGCGGCGCTCGAGGAAACGCTGGATGGCTGACCTGCTCGTCACCGGCACCGATACTGGCGTGGGCAAGACCGTGATCGCCGCGGCCCTCATCTTCAACGCCCGCCAGCAGGGCGCCTCCGCCGTCGGATTCAAACCTGCCGAAACCGGCCTGTCGGATGCCGGCGTCGCCGACTCCGACATTCTCGCCCAGGCCTCCGGCATCGAGACTCCCCTGGCCCGGCCGCTCTTGAGACTCGCCGAAGCCCTGGCACCGGCCGTTGCGGCCGAACGCGCCGGCTGTTCGCTCGATCCCGGCGACATCGGCCGTCGTATACGCGGCTTGCGCGCCGGCGGACGCCGCGTGATTGTCGAAGGCGCTGGCGGGCTGCTCGTCCCTCTCTCGTGGGGATGCACCGCGCTCGATGTCGCGCGGGAGAACGGCCTGCAAGTCGTGATCGTCGCCCGCGCCGGACTCGGAACGCTGAATCACGTCGCTCTGACTCACGAAGCGCTGGTCGCGCGCGACATACCCGTACGCGGCATCGTCCTGAACATGCGCGACGCGACGCCCGATCTCGCCGAGCGAACCAATCCCGCGACGCTGGCGCGAATGATCCCGGGCGTGCCGATTCTCGTCAATCCCCGCCACGACGGCGACGTTCTCGATCAGGCGCGCGCCTCGGTTTCTTTTATCGCGGGAATCGCCTGAATCTGCCGCTGAGGCGCCGCGCACCGTCGTCTTGAAGTTGAGGGCGATTGACTCGTCGTGTGTAGCGCCATACAATGCCTGCAACATAGAAGTAACGACGCAACAACCATCGACGTGAGCATCGCCCATCGAGGGATGATTCTCGCCGAACGGATCAGGGGGAGACGAAATGCCTTGCAGACTGCTGGCGATCGCAATCCTGTGCTGTCTGACGTCACTGGTCGGAGCGGAAGAAGCGAAAGTCATCGTTCAACGCGCCAACATGAGAGCCGCGCCAAACCTGGAAAGCGCCGTCATCGCCTCCCTTGATCAGGGCGCAAGGTTGGAGGTTCTGGAACAGTCCGGACAGTGGTACAAGGTCAAAGTCGTCGCCACCGGGAAGACAGGATACGTCTATCAACGCCTGGTTGAGCTGACTCAAGAAACGCCGACGCCG
>JAFGSN010000068.1 GCA_016934575.1 Vicinamibacteria bacterium | reverse complement strand
CGATATTTCTTGCTAGGGCGGCGCATCACGCCCGTCACGGGAAAGGATGTCGGAGATGGCGGAAACGAGAAGCATTCGCATTACCCAATCGGATCTTGAACGGCTTCAACGATTGATCGAGGCGCGCCGGGGCGTCGTTCGCCGTGACGCGTCGCACATCGACGCCCTGGAGGAAGAGCTCGAGCGCGCCGATGTCGTGGATTCGACCGAGATCCCTCCGGACGTCGTGACCATGCGATCGCGAATCCGGGTGAAGGACTTGCGGAGCGGCGAGGAGTCCGTCTATACGCTTGTCTTTCCCGCCGAGGCGGACGCCGACAACGGCAAGTTGTCGGTTCTGGCGCCCATCGGCACCGCCCTTCTTGGATATCGCAAGGGAGACGTCATCGAGTCGCCGGTGCCCGGTGGGATTCGACGGATTGAGGTGAGAGACGTTTTGTATCAACCCGAAGCGGCCGGAGAGCACGGGGTGAGCGATTGAGCGCCGGTAAGCGCGAGGGATGCAAAGGCGGCGTCATGCGCTTGCTGCGCTACCTGGGCGGCATCGAAGCCGTCGTGAAAAGCGGAATCCTTCTCGGCGGCGGAGCTTTCGCGCCGCTTCTGGGCCGTGACATCAGCCAGCGGCCGGGGCTCGACGTACAAGCGGCGTCCGATCCGTTATATTCTGTTGTCAAGGGAGCTCGTTGTCTATTGCGGAATGACCATGGCGAGGAGCGGCTGACGCACGTCAGGCCGGCGTCTCTCACGGTAAACGACCGGGTCGGTCGGGGCATGTCATAACGATGTTGCCGTATAACGCCGCTGTGGATCTGGGCACGGCGTACGTTCGCGTCATGGCGAGCGGTCGATGTGCGCCGATCGAAGAGCCGGCGGTCGTGCGCGTCAGTCACGATCCGCTGACATTACGGGCGGTTGGCGCGCAAGCGCTTGCTCATGACAACGGGAACCCGTCCACCTTTCTCCGGCGTCCGCTTAGCAAGGGAGTGATCGTGGACGGCGAGACGGCCGGCTGGCTGCTCGCGGCCGCGCTGCGACGCGCGCGCGGACTGAGCATCACCAGACATGTCGTTCTTGTCTGTATGCCCAGCGACGCGAACGCCCGGGAGTCGAGGCTGTTGCATGGCGCCCTGGAACGCGCCGGCGTGCATCAGTCGACGATCGTGCCTGAGCCGCTGGCCGCCGCAGTGGGAGCGGGACTCGATCTCGCCTCGACGCACGCCCAGCTCGTGGTCGACGTCGGTGAAGGGGTGACGGACATCACGATCATTCGCGAGGGCCAGATCGAGATGTCAGGAGCCGTACGAACGGCGTGCTCAGACCTGCGGCATGCCGTGGTGACGGCGGCGGCGGAAACACGCGGCGTATTGATCCCGGAGCATGAAGCCGAGCGACTGCTCCTGGCCGTTGCGGACAATAGCAATGGTTCTCACGCGAGGCGCCTGGACGCCCAGGGATATCGAACGAGCGATCTCGCTCCTGTCGCCGCGCAGATCGACGAAACGGATATCCGTGATTTTTTAGAGAAGCCTCTTCAGGAAATCATCGATGCCGTCGGCGCAATCTGGAGTCGTCTGACACCCAAGGCGTCGTGCGAGGTGATCGAAAATGGCCTCTGTCTGTCTGGCGGCGGCGCGCGGCTCCGGTTGCTCGAGACGCGCGTTCGGGAGGCCACCGGACTGGACGTTCACGTGGCCGCCGATCCATCGCGCGCCGTGATCCGCGGCGCCAGCAAGATGGCGGGTCTGGGATAAGGGCCAGTCCATCACGCACGACATCGCCTCGCCCTTTGTAATAACGACCAGACGCTTGTCGGTCTGGATTCACTCGGATTCGCGTTCGATCTTCACGCTTCTCGGCGCGCCGTCTCTCGGGCGGACGGCCGCGGGCTCATTCATTCCGCATCACAGTCAATCGACTGGAAACCTTGAAAGAGCCGGCAAGAAGCGCGCGAGACGCAGCGTTCTTGTCGGTGATGCGCGCGGCGCGAGACGTATCCGGCGCGGCAAGCCCCGCTTATGTGGAGCTGTGAAAGGGCTTGACGGCGCCGCCGCATCTGGAGCATATCGGACGACGGCCGCCGACACGACCCACCCACCCGCATTCGGCGCAACGACCCTCGAAATATCCGGAGTTGATCTCCTCCGTGAGCGGACGGTGATGGAGATAATACCGGATCAGATTGCGATAGTGGCCCGCGGCCTCGGGCGGATTGCGGGCTCGATTGACCTTGAGACCGATCGTGCGCGAGTCGTCTGTCTGGAGGCGTATCACCTCGCCCGATAACGTGAACGGCGGCGCCACGCCCGGGAATCCCTCGAAGGCGATCGCGACGCTTTGACGAGGCTCGGCGTTCGTGACCGGCTGGAGCGCAAGACCGCCAAGGTTGATGTCGATGGTGCGACAGTCTTGATACTCCTCCCCGCTTACGCAGACTCGAACCGGGAGTCGCAATGGAATGCGATTACTCACGCGCCGTTCCGGGCCGGCGTATTTCGCGCCGTCCTCGCCCAGAAGGCTTCGGCCCTTTTTCAGAATGTCGCGGATGCCGCCTTGAACGATGCTTTTCTCGCCATCTGACGCCATCACATGTTCCTTTCCGCAGGCCCAGCGCCGCAAATTGGACACGGTAATCGTCATGCAGATTATCACATGTCGAGCAACCGCGGCGGAAGAAGGCGGATGAAAGGCGCCTCATGCGCGGGCGCCTCGATTGCGACAGCCCTTCGGTCCGCGCCGGTTCGGTCGGCCGGCTTGACGAGGCAGAGCCTTGGTCATAGGCTCCGCAGCGGAAATAAAGGAAGAATTGGGGTCGGTCGACCGAAAGGAGCAAGTCATTGACGAAGAAAAGGCCCGCGCTTTCCATCATGCAGAAGTCGTTGTGGGGAATCGGCGGATTCGCGGAGAATCTGGCGAACAATGCGCTGCTGACCCTGTCGTACCCGATTTTCGCGGTCGGTATGGGAATGAGCCCGCTATACGTCTCATTCGCGCTTTCCGCTTCACGCTTCATTGACACCGTGACCGATCCTCTGATGGGGAACATCACCGACAACACGAAATCCCGCTGGGGACGCCGAAGACCATGGGTGTTCATCGGCGCGATTCTGATGTCCGGCGTTTTCGCGGCGATCTGGTTCACGCCGCGGGACCAGAGCACGTTCTGGTCGGCGGCTTACCTGATCGCCATTTGTTCGTTGTTTTACATGGCGTTCACGGTTTGGGTCATACCCTATAGCGGCCTGGGACTCGAGCTGGCGGTGGACTATGAAGAGCGAACGAGACTCATGGCCTTCCGGGTCGCTCCGTCATTCATCGTGGGAATCGCGATCGGCTCGCTCTACAAGATCACGCTCATGAAAGACGTCTGGGGAGGAGACGAGATTGTCGGCGCTCGATACGTCGGCTCAATCATCGCGGTGCTCATGCTGATCACGGCGATCATTCCGTCCATTTTTTGTAAAGAGCGTTATGCGCGAATCAATCAAGAGAAAACGGGCCTCTGGCGCGCCGTCTCACTGACCATCAAGGACAAGCCGTTCCTGATGCTGGTCGGATCCGTCTTCTTCGTCTTCGTGGGGCTGTTTTTCATGATCCCCCTGCTTACCTACATTTCACTTTACCATGTCAGCGCCGGCGACAAGGATCTGATGGCGACAATCGGCATGTATACGGCGTTCGTTCAAGCAACGACGCAGCTTCTGAGCATGTTTGCCATCGGTTATCTGTCGAAGTTTTACGATAAAAAGAAAATATTGATCGCCGGACTCGTGATTGGAATTCTCGGCTATCTGTCGAGCTGGTTCCTGTTCACGCCGCATCGGCCGTTCCTGACGATTCTGCCCCCCGTGATCATCAATATCGGCTTGTGCGCCTGTTGGGTGCTGAACGGTTCATTCAGCGCCGACATCTGTGACCACGACGAGCTCAAGACGGGGCGCCGGCGGGAAGGGATGTATAGCGCCGTTTTTGGATTTTTGAACAAACTGGCGATTGCCGTGGTCACGACTATCAGCGGATGGGTTCTCGTCCGGCTAGGATTCGAGGGAGAGAATCTCAACCCGACAGTGCAGCAGCTCTTCACGCTTCGATGGTTCTATATCGTGGTTCCCGTTGCCGCAATGGCCGGCGCCATCGCGTGTATGTGGAAGTACCCGCTCACCAAGCAGCGCGTACGCGAGATCCAGGAGAAGCTGAAGGCGATTCGAGGCGATACGAACCTGCAGTAACGGTCAAGGTCGTTCCAAGGGCGCGGTGTGCCGCGCCCCTACCTGTTACGTGCGCCTTTGTTGATTCTAGCCCACTCGTCTTTCAGCGTGACCGTGCGGTTGAAAACGAGCTTGTCGGCCGTAGTATCGGGATCGACGCAGAAATAGCCGAGGCGTTCGAACTGGAAACGTTCGCCGGTTTTCGCGGCGGACAGACCCGGCTCGACAAGGCAGTGAGTGAGCGCCTCGAACGAACGAGGATTGAGGCCGTCCTTCCAGTCTTCGCCTTCCTCGACGTCGCCGGGATTAGGCGCGAGGAAGAGGTGATCGTAGAGTCGGACTTCCGCGGGGACGGCATGCGCCGTCGAGACCCAGTGCAGCGTGGCCTTGACGCGACGGCCGTCGGGCGCCGAGCCGCCGCGGGTGGCCGGATCGTAGGAGCAGTGAATCGCGACGATCTCGCCGCGATCGTTCTTGACGACGTCCGTGCACTTGACGAAGTAGGCCGAGCGCAGGCGCGCCTCGCGCCCCGGCGCGAGGCGATAGAACTTCGGAGGCGGATTTTCGCGGAAGTCTTCCTGCTCGATCGCGAGCGTGCGCGAGAACGGCACACGGCGCATTCCGGCCGACGGATCCTCGGGATTGTTGGCCACCTCGAACTCCTCGACCCGTCCTTCAGGGTAGTTGTCGATGATGAGCCTGATCGGATGAAGGACGGCCATGCGGCGCAGGGCGCGACGGTTGAGGTCCTCTCGCAAGCAATGGTCGAGAAATTGGACGTCGACGATGCTGTCGCGCTTGGCCACGCCGATGCGAGCGGCGAAGTCACGGATCGCCTCGGGCGTGTAGCCGCGGCGGCGCAGACCGCGCAGGGTCGGCATGCGCGGATCGTCCCAGCCGCCGACACGGTTTTCCCGGACAAGCTCGTTCAGCTTGCGCTTGCTCATCACGGTGTGAGTGAGATTCAGGCGCGCGAATTCGATCTGCCGCGGCTGCGGCTCGGGCGCGCCGATCTGGTCGATGAACCAGTCGTAAAGCGGACGATGGTCCTCGAACTCGAGCGAGCACAAGGAATGCGTGACGCCCTCGATGACGTCCTCCAGCGGGTGCGCCCAATCGTACATCGGATAGATGCACCATTCGCCGCCGACATGCGGATGCGCGGCGTGGAGAATGCGATACATCACCGGATCGCGCATGTTGAGATTGCCGGCGGTCATGTCGATCTTGGCGCGCAGCACGCGGGCGCCGTTTTCGAAATCACCGGCGCGCATGCGCCGGAAGAGATCGAGGTTCTCCTCGATCGAGCGGTTACGGTAGGGGCTTTCACGGCCGGGCGCGGTCAACGTTCCGCGATGATCGCGGATTTCGTCGGCGGTGAGGTCGCAGACGTAAGCCTTGCCGTTGCGGATCAGCTTCTCGGCCCATTCATAGAAGCGTTCGAAGTATTCCGACGCGAAATAGAGATGGCGGCCCCAGTCGAAGCCCAGCCAGCGGACGTCCTCCCGGATGGCGTCGATGTACTCCTGCTCTTCCTTGGCGGGATTGGTGTCGTCGAAGCGCAGGTGGCAGCGGCCGCCGAATTCGCGGGCGATGCCGAAGTTGATGCAGATGGCCTTGGCGTGGCCAATGTGGAGATAGCCGTTGGGCTCCGGAGGAAAGCGCGTGACGACGGCTCCGCCATGCGTGCCGGCGTTGAGGTCGGCTGCGACGATCTCACGGATGAAGTCGGCGGGGCGTTCCAGGTCGTTGTTCGTCATTTTCGCTATTTTCCTTCATCCATCGTTCGCAATGTTTCGATGGCGCGCCGGAGGCGGCGCCGGCAGATTTCCTTGCCGAGCACGTCCAGCGTATCGAAGAGCGGCGGCGTGGCGGCCCGTCCAGTTACGGCGACGCGCACCGTCATGAACAGCTCTTTCGCGCTCCAGCCGGAGGATTCACTGAAGTCACGTAGCGCCGATTCGACCGCGCCGGCGTCCCATTCAAGCAACGGATCGATTTTCTGCTCGATCAGCGATTTCAGAATCCTGGCGGTTTCGGAAGGCGTTCGTTCCTTGGGGATCATTCCGGAAAGCGCCTTGGCGTCGTAAGGCACCTCGCCTGCGAAAAAAAAACCGGCATAGTCGAAAAACGCCTCGAGGGTGTCGATTCGCTCGCGACAGAGCGGGAGAACGCGCAGCAGATAATCGTCCGACAGCAGTTGCCGGCGCAGTCGAGCGAGGATCTCCTCGGGCGCCATGCGTCGCAAGTACTTGCCGTTCAGCCAGGTGAGCTTCTCGATATCGAAGACCGGGCCGCCCAGCGACACGCGTTTCAGATCGAAGCGCTCGACGAGCTCACGCAGCGTGAACTCCTCGCGCTCGTCCGGCATGGCCCAGCCCATGAGCGCCAGAAAGTTGACGAGCGCTTCGGGCAGATATCCGGCGCGACGATAGTGGTTAAGACTCACCGGATTCTTGCGCTTGGAGATCTTGGAGCGATCGGCGTTTCGAAGCAGCGGCAGGTGGCAGAAGATGGGCTCGTCCCAGCCGAAGCTGCGATAGAGCTGGACGTGCTTGGGCAGCGAGCTCAGCCACTCCTCGGCGCGAATGACGTGCGTGATCTCCATCAGGTGATCGTCGACGACGTTCGCCAGGTGATAGGTCGGAAAGCCGTCGCTCTTCAAGAGCACCTGATCGTCCATCTGCGGCCGCTCGAAGCGCACATCGCCGCGCAACAGGTCATGAACGACCATGGACTCGTCCTTGGGCATGGACAGGCGGATGACGTGCGGCTCGCCGGCCGAACGACGTTGCGCCGCTTCCGTGGTAGAAAGCGCGCGGCAGCGCCCGTCATACCCAAGCGCCAGCTTCTTGGCGCGCTGCTCCACGCGCAGCGCCTCGAGCCGCTCCGGCGCACAGAAGCAGGGATAGGCCGCGCCGCGGCGCACAAGGTCCTCCGCATGCTCGCGATAGATCGAGGAACGTTCGCTTTGACGATAGGGGCCGACCGGCCCGCCGACGTCCGGTCCTTCGTCCCAGTCGAGGCCGAGCCATCGCAGCGCATCGAAGATCATCGTCTCGCTTGCGGGATGGCTGCGCTGCCGGTCGGTGTCCTCGATCCGGAGGATGAACCGGCCGCCGTGCTTACGGGCCAGGGCGTAGTTGAACAGAGCCACGTAGGCCGTGCCTACGTGCGGATCGCCGGTCGGGCTGGGCGCGATCCGCGTGCGAATCGGTTTTGTCATCGTTCTGGGCATTCCTGTTCCATGCCGTCCGAAGGAGAGCCGAGGCGAGCGGCATGCCGTTAAAAGCGTCAACCGCCATGCGCTGAAAGTGTAGTGACAGCGTCCGTCAAGGTCAAAAGGGCGTCCGTACGAGCATGATGACAACCGACAAGGCGATCTTGTAGGACGGCCCATCAATCGCACGCGGCCTTTGGTCAAGGAACGGCGCGGGGTTTTCGTCACGGCCGTCATGTGTTATTGTCGCGACACTTTACCCGGGTTAGCTCGCGCGGAGCGCCGGACCTCGCCGCGGGAGGCAGGCGGTTTCTTGGCTACAGCTCATAGAGAGGAGACTCACGTGCGATTTCGAGGAACGTGGTTGATGACCGTTATTGCCATGGCGGGAGTTCTGGCTCTCGACTCATCTTGGGCGGGCGCCGAGGACGCGAAGCCGGCGGCGCCATCGGCTGATTCGGGATCGACGGCACAGGCCCCGGCGGCCGCGCCGGCCGAGACGCCGGCCCCCGCGCCTCCGGCCAAGAGCGGCTTCGAGGCATGGAACCGGAAGTCGAAGCAGCCCACGCCCTGGTGGAAATGGGGCGCCGACCTGCGATTGCGTGACGAGTACATGAACAACACCTTGACGCTGTCGTCGGCCGGCGACCGTCACCGGCAGAATTTCCTGCGCTTTCGCGCGCGCTGGTGGAACACGCTGACGCCGGCCAAGGGGCTGGACCTCAACGTGCGTATGACGATCGAGAGCCGTTACTGGACGGAGACGTCCTTCAGCGCGCCGTTTCACAAGGGCTTGGACTTCAACGAAATGGTCTTCGACCACTTGAACGTTCGCTGGAAGGGCGGCCAGGAAGCGCCGGTCACGCTGCAGGTCGGCCGTCAGGACCTCATGTTCGGTGACAACTGGCTGATCTTCGAGGGCACGCCTCTGGACGGCTCGCGAACGATCAGCTTCGACGCGGCTCGGGCGACGTTTGATGTCAAGAACTGGAAGACGACGATCGACGCGATCTTCATCGACCAGTGGGCGCGCAATGACGAGTGGTTGCCGCCCATCCGCATCTCCGGCGACGCGGTCGGCGGCGTCGATCTGCCGGTCAAGAAGGCGCAGATCGAGCACAACGAGCGCGGCGTCGTCCTTTACGCGAGGAACAAATCCCGGACCAAGACACAGATCGAGGGCTACTTCATTTACAAGGGCGTGCGCAAGGAGCCGGAACGGACCGACGACGACGCGGGCATGAAGACGACCCTGAGTCGAGGAGACGACGCCGATTTCTACACGATCGGCACGCGGGCGCTCGGCGAGATCACGCCGGTATGGAAATACCGTGTCGAGGCTGCGTTCCAGACGGGCACGCGCAACGAGCTCGATCAGCGGGGTCTGGGACTCAACAGCGCGCTCATGTTCGTGCCGAAGTCGAAGCACGGCCATCAACTGCGCCTGGCCTACGAATACCTCTCGGGGGACGACGCCGGCACGACCGACCGCGACGAGCAGTTCGACATTCTCTGGGGTCGCTGGCCTCGCTGGAGCGAGCTGTACATCTATACCTACGCTCCCGAGACGCGCATCTCGCAGCTTGCAAACCTGCATCGCGTTGGACTGGGCTGGACGTTCAAGCCCTTCGTCAAGGGCGAGCTGTCGGCGGACGTCAACTGGCTCTTCGCCGACAAGAACAACCGTCCGGTCGGATTCTTCTCGGCGAGCGGCAAGGACCGCGGTCTGCTCTTTACCGGCAAGCTGCTCATGAAGTTCACGCCGCACGTGAGCGGACACCTGTGGGCCGAGCATTTCCTCCCAGGCGACTACTACGAGTCCGCTCGGCAGGATCCGGCCACTTTCCTGCGCGCGGAGACGATCTTGATCTGGTGAGAGGAGATTCTCCGAGGGATGGAGGCATCGAAGCGCGCGGCGTTCTGGGAGCGACGCGAGCCGGAGTCTCTCCAGCTCGGGCGCCTCAAGAGCACGATCGCGCACGTCTGGTCGCGGACGCCCTTCTACAGGCAGAGGCTCTCTGAAGAGGACCTCGGGCGACTTCCGCAGTCTTGGGGATCTGAGGCGCCTGCCGTTCACAACGAGCGAGGACCTGCGGGCGTCCCGTCCCGCTGCATCTCTAGAACGAGGCCGCCGAACGTTTCGGCGAGGAGTTGCTCGAGCGGCCGGAAGTGACGCTAGCGCCGCCGGAGACGCTGCCGGTGAGCAAGGGCAAGGCCCAGCGCGTTGTCGACAGGCGTAAACCATGAGCGAGGAACGGATGCATAGAGTGAGCGAGGAGCTGATTCGTCGTTATATGGCGCAAGACCGACTGGCCGCGACGCTCGGCATCGAACTGGTCGAGGTGGGGCCGGGTCGGGCGACCACGCGGCTCACGATCGATGAGCGGCATTTGAACGGCGTCGGGATCGTTCACGGGGGGACGATCTTCTCGCTGGCGGACGTGGCCTTCGCCGCGGCGTCGAACTCGAGCGGCACGCTGGCGCTGGGCCTCGACGTCAGCATCAGCTTCTTGAAGGCTGTTTCGCAAGGAACGCTGATCGCGCGCGCCGAGGAGGAGAGCTGCCGGAGCCGGATCGGATGCTATAGCCTGCGAGTGGAGGACGAGAGCGGCGATCTGGTGGCGCTTTTCCGGGGCACCGTCTATCGCAAGAAGACGCCCTTGACCGAGCTGCTTGCGGACGGCGGAGGCCGGGGGGAAGAGGAATGAGCGCTCCGACGAGCGTGGCCGAGACGGTCGCCGAGCAGCTCACGCGTTCGTCCTGGATTCGCCGCATGTTCGAGGAGGGCGCGCGACTCAAGGCCGAGAAGGGCGGCGAGAACGTCTTCGATTTCACGCTCGGCAATCCCGATCTCGATCCGCCGCAGGCGCTCATCGAGGCCCTGAGCGCGGTCGTGACCGAGAACCGGCCGGGTTCGCACGCCTACATGCCGAACGCCGGATATCCCGAAGTGCGCACGGAGATCGCCCGGCGGTTGCAAGCGGCCACGGGGCTGGCCTACACGGCGGACCACGTCATCATGACGGCCGGCGCGGCGGGGGCCCTGAATGTGATCCTCAAGGCGATTCTCGATCCGGGCGATGAAGTACTGCTGCTCGCGCCGTTCTTCGCCGAGTACGAGTTCTACGTCACGAACCACGGCGGACGCGTCGTTGTCGTGCAAACGGACGAAGACGCCCAGCCGGTCGTGGATCGCATCGCCGCCGCTCTCACGCCGAAGACAAAGGCGCTGATCCTGAACTCTCCCAACAATCCCACCGGGGTCGTCTACCCGGCGCGTTTCTTCCATGAGCTGCAAGCCATGCTGGACGAGCGCGATCATGCCCTGCTCGTGCTGAGCGACGAGCCCTATCGCATGCTGGCATTCGATGGAGTGAGCGTGCCGCACGTGCCTTCACTTGTCCGGCGCACAGTGCTGTGCGACTCGTACTCGAAGGTCCTGGCCATTCCCGGAGAGCGCATCGGCTACTTGGCGATCTCGCCGGAGATCGCCGAGGCGCAGGCGCTCTTCAATGCGGCCGTTTTCACGCTACGCGTGCTCGGTTTCGTGAACGCGCCGGCCGTCTGGCAGTGGACCGTGGCGCGGTCGCGTGATGCGCGCGTCGATCCGCGCTTCTATCAGCAGCGCTGCGAGCGGATGTACGGCGCCCTCACCGGGATGGGCTACCGCGCCATCCGGCCGCGCGGCGGCTTCTATGTTTTTGCGGAGACGCCGCTCGTGGACGACGTGCGGTTCGTTGAGTTGCTGAAGGATGAGGCCATCTTGGTCGTGCCGGGCACGGGCTTCGGCCGTCCAGCTCACATGCGCCTCTCGGTCACCGTCACGCCGCAGACCATCGAGCGCTCGCTGCCGGGGTTCGCGCGCGCGCGAGCGCGCGCCGGGCGCGAGTCGCCGGACGAGAGGCGCGGCCCTTTGCTTGACGACGGGAAACGGGGGGAGTAAGGTCGGCGCGTCACGTCCCGCGTAGTCGTGATCGCGCGCATGCTCAAGACCCTCAGGCGAGGTTCGGAATGATCTGGAATCGTGAGATGGAAACGTTGGGCCGCGCGTCGCTCGCGAGGTTACAGCGTGAGCGGTTGGCGGACCTCGTGGCGCGCGTCCACGGGCGCGTGCCCTTCTACCGTAAGAAGCTGGAGGCGGCCGGCATCAAACCGGCGGCGGTCAAGGATCTGGCGGACATCACGGGACTCCCCTTCACAGGCAAGGATGAGCTGCGCGAGACCTATCCTTACGGCCTGCTGGCGGTCGAGCCGGGCAAGATCGTCGAGATTCACACATCGTCCGGCACGACGGGCAAACCCGTCGTGGATGCATACACGCAGAGCGACGTGGACCTCTGGTCGGAGGTCATGGCGCGCACGCTGGCCATGGTCGGCGCGACCGCCGGGGACGTGATTCAGAACGCCTATGGTTATGGCCTCTTTACCGGCGGACTGGGCGTGCACTACGGCGCCCGTCGGATCGGGGCCAACGTGATTCCGATCTCGGGCGGAAACACGGCGCGTCAGATCGCCATTCTGCGCGACTTCGGCAGCACGATCCTGGCCTGCACGCCCTCCTATAGCCTGTACCTCGCCGAGGTGGGTCGCGAGGAGGGCATGGATTTCTCCAAGCTCCCGCTCAGGGCCGGCGTGTTCGGCGCCGAGCCCTGGAGCGAGAACATGCGCAAGGAAATCGAGGAGAAGCTCCGCTTGAAGGCCATCGACATCTATGGCCTGACGGAGATCATCGGACCGGGCGTCGCCTCGGAGTGCGAGCGGCAGGACATGCTGCACGTCTTCGAGGACCATTTCTATCCGGAGATCATCGATCCCGCGAGCGGTCGCGTCCTGGGAGACGGCGAGAAGGGCGAGCTGATTATCACGACGCTGACCAAGGAGGGGACGCCCCTCCTGCGCTACAGGACGCGCGACGTCACTTTTCTCGATCGGACGCCCTGCGCCTGCGGCCGCACCTCGGTGCGCATGCATCGCATCATCGGCCGGACCGACGACATGCTCATCATCCGCGGAGTCAACGTTTTTCCCTCCGAGGTCGAACATGTCCTGCTGCACGTCGAGGGCGTCGAGCCGCATTATCAGATCGTGGTGGAGCGGCGCGACAAGCTCGACTGCCTCGAAGTGCGGGTCGAGATGACCGACGCCCTGTTTTCCGACGAGGTCAAGACCCTGGAGGCCAAGGAGCGCGAGATCGAGGCCAAGCTGCGCAGCGCCCTGCTCGTGCACGCGCGGGTCAAGCTGGTCGAGCCGAAGAGCATTCCGCGCAGCGAGGGCAAGGCCAAACGCATCGTCGACAGGCGGCAGCTCTGATCTCGCCTACGGAGGGAAGTCCATGCAGATCCAGCAGATCTCGGTCTTTTTGGAGAACAAGCCCGGGCGCTTGGCGCACGTGGCGGAGGTTCTCAGGGACAACAAGATCAACATCCGCGCTTTGACGATCGCGGACACTTCAGATTTCGGCATCCTGCGAATGATCGTCAACAAGCCGGAGGCGGCCCTGGATGTGCTCAGGCACGCCGGTTTCACGGTCAAGCAGAACGTCCTTCTGGGCGTCGAAATCGAGGACCGCGAGGGCGTGCTCTTCGATATCATGCATCTGTGCGACGTCAGCGACCTGAACGTGGAATACACCTACTCGTTCGTGGAGCAGTCCTCGAACAAGGCCATCCTGTTCCTGCGTTTCGAGGATCCCGAGAAGGCCATCGAGGTGTTTCGGGCCAAGGGCTACAAGCTCCTGACCGATGAAGAAGCGCGCAAGCTCTAACCGGCGATCAGCCGAGAAGCGGGGGAGACGATGAAGATCAAGACGATAATTGCCATGGCGGCTTTGACGGGTCTCGCGGCGCCGGCTTTCGCGACCGACGCCGGAACGGTCAAGATCGGCGCGCTGTTCTCCGTCACCGGACCGGCGTCTTTCCTGGGAGCGCCCGAGAAGCGCACGGCCGAGATGCTCGTGGAGCAGATCAACGCCCGCGGCGGGATCCACGGGAAGCGCATCATCCTCATCGTGAAGGACACGGGGGGCAGCCCGGAGAAGGCCATTTCAATGGCGAAGCAGCTCATCGAGGAGGAGCAGGTCTTTGCGATCATCGGTCCCTCGACGAGCGGCGAGACGATGAAGATCAAGGGGCTGTGCGAGGAGTCCAAGACGCTCCTGGTCTCCTGCGCGGCGGCGGAGGACATCGTCAAGCCGGTGGCGCGCTATGTCTTCAAGACGCCGCAGACGGACGCCGACGCCACGCGACGGATCTTCGAGGTCCTGAAGGCGCGGAAGCTCACCAGGATCGCAGCGCTCTCGAGCAATACCGGCTTCGGCGCGGCGGGCAAGAAGCAGCTCGAGACTCTGGCGCCAGATTATGGAGTCGCCATCGTCGCCAACGAGACCTACGATAAGAACGCGACCGATCTCACCGACGTGGCGACCAAGGTGAAGGCCGCCGGCGTCCAGGCCGTCGTCAACTGGTCGATCGAGCCGGCGCAGTCGATCGTGGCCAAGAATCTGCGACAGATCGGCCTGGCGATCCCGCTCTTCCAGAGCCACGGTTTCGGGAACTTGAGCTATGTGACGGCGGCCGGCCGGGCGGCCGAAGGCATCATCTTTCCGTGCGGGCGGCTCCTGGTCGCGGACGTGCTGCCGGCCGAGCACGCGCAGAAGGCGCTGTTGATGAAGTACAAGACGGACTACGAGTCCCGTTACAAGCCCGATGCCGTCAGCACGTTCGGCGGGCACGCCTATGACGCGATCTTGATCTTGGCAAAGGCTGTCGAGACGGCCGGCGCGGATCGCGATAAGGCCCGCGACGCCATCGAGAGGATTCAGGGTCTGGTGGGAACGGCCGGTATCTTCAACTTTTCGGCAACGGACCACTGCGGCCTCACGAAGGACGCCTTCGAGATGCTGACGGTGAAGAACGGGCGCTTCGTGCTCTACGCGGATTGAGAACCGAACCCGGCGGATGACGCGCGACGGTCGCGTCATCCGCCAACCAGGATGTCGCGGCCGGTTCGGCGGGAGTCGTCTTGTCCTCAGAACTTGTTCTCCAGTACCTCCTCGCGGGCATCACGAGCGGCAGCGTCTACGCCATCGTGGCCATCGGCTTCAATATCGTTTACAGCACGACGGGCATCATCAACTTCGCGCAGGGCGAGTTCGTCATGCTTGGGGCGATGACGGCCATCTCGCTGCAACCGTTCATGCCGTTGCCCGCCGCGATCGCGCTGGCCGTGCTGATCACGGCGGCGGTGGGCGCCCTCGTCGAGCTGGTCTTCATCCGCCGGCTGCGGCGCCCTACCGTTATGCGGATGATCATCGTCACGATCGGTCTCTCGATCCTGATGCGCGAGGCGGCTTTGCACATCTGGGACGAGAGAGTTCGGTCGCTGCCGTACTTCAGCGGCGACGAGATCTCGTCGGTCCGAATCCTGGGAGCATTCGTCTCGCCGCAGGTCTTCTGGCTGCTGGGACTCGGGGCCGCAAGCGTGACGCTCCTGGGACTCTTCTTCCGCTACTCGCTCACGGGACGCTCGATGCGCGCCTGTTCAGCGAACCAGGCCGCGGCGGCTCTGGTCGGGATCGACACGCGTCGCATGGTGACGCTTTCGTTCGCGATCGCGGCCGCCATCGGCGCTCTGGCCGGCTGCGCTGTCTCGCCGATCGCGCAGACGTACTACGACTGCGGCGCGCCGCTCGCGATCAAGGGCTTCACGGCCGCCGTCCTGGGAGGGCTTGGCCGCAGCGGCTCGGCGGTGGCCGCCGGACTCCTGCTGGGCGCACTCGAAGCCGCGAGCGTGATCGTCGTGCCCGCGGCTTACAAGGACGCCGTGGCCGTTCTCGTCCTCTTGATCATACTTTCGCTGCGACCAAGCGGCCTCTTCGGCCGACACGATGAAGCGCGCTTGAAAGAGTACTGATGGGTCTCAAGGGCGTCACCGGAGCGATTGTAGTCGGCCTCTTGGCGGTCGGGCTGGAGTCGCTTGTGCGCGTGACGGACACGCCCTTCTACCTGACGCAACTGACGATGGCGGCCTACTACTCGCTGGCGGCGCTTGGACTGGCGTTGCTTACCGGACACGCCGGGCAGGTGTCCTTGGCGCACGCGGGCTTCTTTGCTGCCGGGGGCTATGTCTCCGCCGTTCTGGTGACCCGCGACCTCACGCCTTATGCGGCCAGCGGGCCGGTGCAGTGGCTCGATCGGCTGCATCTCCTGAGCCAACGCGCGGACGCATTTGGATCCATGATGCTTCACGTCGCGCCGTGGCCCGCGCTCCTCGCGGCCCTGACCGTAACAGCGCTGCTTGCGGCGCTCATCGGCGTTCCGGTGCTGCGACTGCGCGGGCACTATCTTGCGATGGCGACTCTCGGCGCCGGATCGATCATCTATCAGCTTGTTCTGGGCACGCGGCTATTCGGGGAGGCGGACGGCCTTTCCGACGTGCCGCCGTTCCCGGTTCTGCCAGGACTCGAGATATGCGGCGCGCGGTCTGGACGCGTGGGCAACTATTATGTCGCCTGCGGACTGCTGGTGCTGACGCTGCTGCTCTTCGCCAACCTGATGCGCTCTCGAGCCGGGCGGGCGCTGCGCGCCATCCACGGAAACGAAGAAGCCGCCGCGGCTATGGGAATCGACACCGCGAGAGCGAAGCTCGGTGTCTTCGTCCTGAGCGCGGTGATGGCGGCGTTGGCGGGAGCGCTGCTGACGCACTACAACGGCGGCATCGGGCCCTCGGAGGCCAGCGTCCTGAAGTCGGTGCGCTATCTGGCGATCGTCGCCGTCGGCGGCATGAGCCGGTTTCTGGGCGTGACGCTCGCCAGCGTGGCGCTGAACTTCCTGTCGCTGCGCGGTTACTTCGGATCCTACGACGACGCCGTCTTCGGTCTCATCCTGGTCGCCGTCATGCTCTTCGCACCCGAGGGAGTCGGGCGGATTCCCCTTCCGTTCGTGAGGAGGCGGCCGTGAAAGGGAAGACAGCCGGCCCGCCGCTTCTGGAGGTGCGCGGGCTCACGCGGCGCTTCGGCGGCCTCGTGGCCGTCCGGGATGTGAGCCTTGTGGTGCCGGCGGGCGTCATCAAGGGCATCATCGGCCCCAACGGCGCCGGCAAAACGACGCTCTTCAATCTGATGTCAGGCGCGCTGGCGCCGCATTCGGGCGAGGTGCTCTTCGAGGGACGCAGGATCACGGGAGCGGCGCCGCAGCGCGTGGCCTGTGCGGGCGTGGCGCGGACATTTCAGACGGTGCGTCTCTTTGCCGGCATGAGCGTCCTGGAGAACGTGATGATTGGCCGCCATCGCCATGGGACGAGCGGCCTCTGGGCGGGGCTTCTCGGTCTGCCCGGCGCCCGCCGGGAGGCGCGAGATGCGCGTATCGCGGCGCTGGGCTGCCTCGAGCGCCTAGGCGTCGCCGGTCTCGCGCGGGCGGAAGCGGTCACTCTGGCGCTCGGGCAACAGCGAGAGGTCGAGCTGGCCCGGGCCCTGGCCCTCGAGCCCAAGCTGCTGCTTCTCGACGAGCCGGCCGCGGGACTCAACATGCACGAGACCGCGGCCCTGGCGGAGTTGATCCTCAAGATTCGGGAGGGCGGCGTCACGATTCTTCTCGTCGAACACGACATGTCGCTGGTCATGGGCGTGTGCGACGACGTGGCCGTGCTGTCCTTTGGGGAGAAGATCGCCGAGGGATCGCCGCACGCCATCCAGAGGAATCCCGAGGTGGTGCGCGTCTATCTGGGGGAAGATGGTGCTCGCCCTTAGGAGTTGTGAAGCAGGGTACGGCGTCCTGCGCGTTGTCAAGGGCGTCTCGCTGCATGTTTCGCCGGGAGAGATCGTCACGATCATCGGCGCGAATGGCGCCGGCAAGAGCACTCTCCTCAAGAGCGTCGCTGGTCTCATCCGACCCGACGGGGGGGAGGTGGTCTTCGACGGACGGCCGGTTCGCGGCCTGCCGGCGCACCGAATCGTCGAGCGTGGGCTGGTGCTCGTGCCGGAGGGACGGCAGCTCTTCGCGCCGATGACCGTGGAGGAGAATCTTGTCCTGGGAGGCTACACGCGCTACCGGCGCGGGGAAGCGTCCGTCGCCAGGCGTCAGTTGGAACGTGTACTGGATCTTTTTCCCGTGCTTGCCGAGAGGCGGCGCCAGCTCGCCGGCACGCTCTCAGGGGGAGAGCAGCAGATGGTTGCCGTGGCGCGAGCGCTCATGGCGGCGCCACGGATGATCATGCTTGACGAGCCGTCTCTGGGCTTGGCGCCTCTGGTTGTGCGGACCATCCTTGGCGTCCTGGCGGCGCTTCGCAAGGATGGCGTGACGATCCTGCTCGTGGAGCAGAACGCGCAGGCCGCGCTGGGGATCGCCGACAGGGGTTACGTCATGGAGACGGGCAACATACTGCTCGGGGGCTCGGCCGCCGAGCTGCTCGACAACAAAGATGTGCGGCGTGCGTATCTCGGGAAGGACTACGTTCGTATCGACGAGTAGCGCCGGGTCGGCGCGACGAGCGTCGCGTCTCCGGCAGGGAGTGCTGAGGCCATGATCCACGATACCGCGTCCGAGACCCTGTCACGCGCCGCTCTGGCGCAGCTCCAGCTCGAGCGGCTGCAGACGACCGTGGTGCGCGCCTACCGGAACGTGCGTTTCTATCACCAGGTGCTGGATGCCCGGGGAATCGACGTGGAGCGCGTGCGCGGCTTGGCCGACCTGCGCATGTTCCCTTTCACGACGAAGGCCGACCTCCGCCGGGCCTATCCCTATGACATGTTCGCCGTGCCCTTGCGTGAGATCGTGCGCATTCACAAGAGCAGCGGGACGACGGGCAAGCCGATCGTCGTGGGGTACACGCGCAACGACGTGCGTCGTTGGTCCGACCTGGTCGCGCGGCAGTTGGTGGCCGCCGGCTTGAGCGACCAGGACGTCGTGCAGGTGGCGTTCGATTACGGTCTGTTCACCGGCGGCCTGGGATTTCACTACGGGGCCGAGAAGATCGGCGCCGCGGTCATCCCCACCTCCTCGGGCGGCCGGCTGGCCGACCAGATCCATATCATGAAGGACTACAAGACGACCGCGCTGGTGACGACGCCGAGTCATGCGGCGGCCCTGGCGCATCTGCTGCCGGAGATGGGCATTCATCCCGAGGAGCTGCATTTGAAGCGCGGGATCTTCGGCGCCGAACCGTGGAGCGAGAACCTGCGCGCTTTCCTCGAGGAGCGACTACGCATCCGCGCGTACGACTCGTACGGCCTGAGCGAGCTGACGGGACCGGGTGTGGCGGCCGAGTGCGAGGCGCGCCAGGGCCTGCATGTGAACGAGGACCACTTTCTGGTGGAAGTCGTGGCGCCCGACAGCGGGGAGCCGGTCGCGGAGGGGCGGGAGGGCGAGCTGGTCTTCACGACGCTGGCAAAGGAGGGCTTCCCTCTGCTGCGCTACCGGACTGGCGATCTCGGACGGCTGCTTGACGGTCCGTGTGCGTGCGGCCGCACGTTTCTGCGCATGAGCCGAGTCGCGGGCCGCACCGACGATCTGATCGCGATCCGGGGCGTCAAGGTTCTGCCCGCGCAGTTCGCGGAGGCGCTCGCCGGCCTTTCGGGCCTTTCCGGCCGGATCGAGATCGTCCTCGACACCGAGGCCGAGCAGGACTTGCTCGAGATTCGTGTTGCGGTGGGCGAGGAAGGGACCATGCTCGACGAGGTGAAGAGCGTCGAGCGGTTGCGGGCGCGGATCAGGCAGCGACTCGAGGATCTTCTCGGTTTCGCGCCGAGGATCACGTACGTCGAGAAGGCCTCGCTCGAAGCGGTTGGCGGAAAGGGCGTGCATGTCGTCGACCGACGGATACGATAGCGGATCGACTCTTCGCGCATTTCACCGTCGATGACGATGTGGGCGATCCATAGCTGATCGCGCTTGATCTGCGGCAGATGGCTCTGGAATCCTTGCATCCAGCTCACACGGGATTCCGCCGGCGCGAACATGCGTTCGGCGATGCGCGATCGAGATTCCACCGTCGCTGCAAGTATCTTTGCGGAAGGGCGCTTGATTTTTCACTTGATGGACACGAAAACCTATCGAGGCCTCTCTCCGGCGGGCGATTTCGTCGATTTCGCGACACACGCCAACGGCATGATCGTTGCAAGGCCATTTGCTGTAGGCGCGAGTGATTACGATGCTGCCCGCGGAGGTCGAGGCGCGCGGCGGCGACAGAGAGGAAGGAAATCATGACACGAGTCAGTCGATTCATCGTATTGACGGCGACGCTGGCCGTGCTCTCGTCGGGTGTCGCTACGGCGCAAGATCGGGAGGGAACCATAACTGACGATGGAGGAGGAAACGCCGCCGTCAACGCCGCACGGCCTCGGTTCGGCGTGGGATGGGATGATGGCATCGCGTTTCGGGCGCGTCTGGGTTCGCGTTGGGGCCTGGGATTGCGCGTCAATCCCGATATCACCGACTCAGAGGCGAACGCTTCTTCGTCATTCATGAGCCATCACGAAAGCGACGGCGGCCCGATCGTGACTCGAGTGCCTGGGACATCCACCGTGAGCCCCTTGTCGGAATCAATGTCCGAGTCGGAATCGATCCGGAACGAGAACATGAGAACATTTGGCGTATCGGCCATGCTCTATTACGAGCGCGGATTCGGGCGCCGGCTGGCCGCGGGGCCGTACCTGGGACTCAACTACACTCGTTTATCTTGCGACACCACGACGAGTACGCATAACGCCTCATCGTCGAGCTACGTCCACCCCGAGGCGTCGCCGTTCCCCGGCGACTTGTATGAGAGTTGGGGCGAGGCCGTCACGGAGCGCTGGGAACGCAACGTTGGCGTGGAGTTGGGCGTGCGCCCAATTCTACGGTTCGGCGACCACTTCATTCTCGAGACCCGGTTGGGTTTGGAGATGCTCTTCACGAAGTGGAACGAGAAGAGCGAGGACAGCGATCAATCAACATCCGGCAATGACTCGGGTGTTCGGTTGATCCCGCTGGACGTCGCTCCACGCCGGGGAACGACGACCAGAAACGCCGACAACGAGGGTTCGTCGACGCGATTCCACGCCGTCGGCGACCGAGTGCTGTCGGATTTCCAGATACGCATGATCGTGTTCTTCTGATCGTCGCGACTGAATACCCGGTGCGGGTGTTGCGCGATGGGTTCGTGACTCTACTCGGGAGCGGCGGCTTTCGGATATCCGATGGATTGCGCAGCGGTGATCCTCTGGGTTTCGCGGAGTCCCAGGCGCTTGCCCAGAGCGTCGCGGTCGACCATCCCCCGCACGCCGGTCGCCAGACCCGCCGACGCACAATAGAGATAGACGTTTTGCGAGATGAAGCCGGTGTCCATGGCCGCCAACATCGCGGTGGCCGCCGCGATGGGATCGCCGGTCTTCGCCAGATCGGCGACGAAGACCAGCGTCACCGGCGCCTCGTGGGCGAAGGCTTGCGTCGCGCCCAGCGCCCGGATGTCGTCGCCCAATACCGGATTCAAGCGATGCGCCGTCGCATCGTAAGCATAGGCGCCTTGCTTGAGGAGCACATAGATGTCGGTCTCCTGCCAGTTGCGGGCCGACGGCGCGGTGCGCTTGCCGTCGGGACGGTTGACGCCGAAGGCCGCCCACAGCGCGTTCGAGAGCTGTTGCGCCGGCAGATCCTTCGCGTCGAAGGCGCGTGATGTCGCGCGCTTGGAGAGGGCATCCATCAGCGGCATTCCTCCCGTTTTTTCCGCCGCTGGAAGCTCGATGGCCGGCAGCGCAGCCGTCTCCGTGACCGCCGGCGCGCTGGCCGGAGGCACGTTCGCCTGCGCTGTAACGGACATGTTGAGGATGAGGATGAGCGACGAACCTGAGATCATGATTCCCTCCAATGCCCGAGCATCGGATCGCTTTGGAGCGCGCCCGGTCAAGGTCACTATACCTATTCCACTGTGCGACGTAAAGACAACGTCAACGAGCATTGGAGTCGGTTGTGCGATACGCTTGTCAATCGATTCCCGCCGCGCGGAGATTGGCAAACCGTCCAGGGCTTGGAGCGCTCGGGATGGAGGAGAAAACCGATATGTCCGAGTTACTGCTGGTCGTCGGTTTCGTCCTGGCGACCTCGGCCTTTTGCTCGCTCTGTGAGGCCGTGCTGTATTCGGTCCCCGCGAGCCATGTCGAGTCGCTCGTCCACGAGGGTCGGACGTCGGGTCGCATTCTTCGGGAGATGCGGGCGGAGATCGATCGTCCCATCGCCGCCATTCTGTTTCTCAATACGGTCGCCAATACGGGCGGCGCCGCCGTGGCGGGCGCCATCGTGGACCAGCTCTTCGGCACGAACTACATCGTCTATTTCAGCATTACCTTCACGCTGGTCATACTGGTTTTCTCCGAGATGCTGCCCAAGACGGGAGGCGTCGTCTACTGTAGAGGACTCGCGCCCGTTTTGGCGCGGCCGTTGCAAGGGATGGTGTGGGCGTTGAGGCCCGTCGTTTGGGCGAGCCGCTGCATCACCCGGGTCGTGTCGAAAGGCCACGAACAGCAGCGCGTCTCCGACGAGGAGCTGATGATCATGGTTCGGATGGGAATGCGTTCCGGGGATTTCAAGGAGCACGAGGCTCGAGTGATCAAGAACGTCCTCGCCCTTGAACGTAAGGCGGTCCGGGACATCATGACGCCTCGGACCGTGATGTTCACGCTGCCGGCGAAAGAAACGATCGGCGGGATTCGCGAGCGGCGGCTCCTTCAGCACTTCAGTAGAATTCCAGTCTATGCAAAGGATAACGAAGACATCGTGGGTATCGTGCATCGGGCGGACGTTCTGACGGCGATGGCGGACGATCGCTTCGACGTCCGGCTCGAGGAACTGATGGCTCCGGCGGACTTCGTGCTCGACGCCACAAGTCTCGACGAGCTGCTCGCGACATTCTTGAAGGGACGACGACATATGATGGTCGCCATCGACGAGCATGGCGGGATCGCGGGCGTCGTCACCCTCGAGGATGTGCTTGAGGAGATCATCGGCCGGGAGATCGTCGACGAGTTTGATCAGGTGACGGATTTGCGGAAGATGGCCAAGCAGCGCCGCGCCGACGTTCTCGGGCGGCGGTCAGTCCCGGCGCGCGCCTCCGCCGGCGGCATGTCCGGCGGCGACGATCGTGGCGATTCGTGATCTCATACTCTCATGCGATCGGTCTCATTCGATCGCCGCCGCGAACGCTTCGTATTCGGCGCGAATCGCGTCGTGACCGTAACCGCGCTCCAATCGCCGGACGATGAAGTTGCCGCGTGCCATGCCCTGGAAGTGGCTCGTGAAAACGACGTTGATCGTCGCGCCGCCGAGAGCGCCGACGACCGGCACGGTCTGGGCGGCGGCCTTTTCCGAGACCACGGCGCCGAAACGGGCGGCCAGCGCCGATATCAACCGAATAATCGCGGGCGCTCCTTCCTGCGTCAACCCTTTCTCGGCGATGTGCTTGACCGCGTCGCTCGTCGCCTTGGCCAGAGCCGCGCGGACCGCATAGTAACCCGTCTCCGCAGCGTCGTCGGCGCGTTTCCGGCCGCCGAACGCGAAGACTTCCAGGCATGCCAGCCGCGCCGGCAACAGACTGAGATCCTCGCCCTCGCTGCGCGCGATGTCGGCGATTGAACGAAGAATGAACGACGTGGTGATGGGAAGCTCGACGGCCAGGGCCGGAGCTCCGAACGCGCCGCCCACGGCGCCGCTCAGGCCGGCCAGAATCCTGTGCGCTCCGTTTCTGGCGACGCCTCGATATTCAAGCCTCATGGTTTTGACGACGCTGTCGAGCAGTCCCTGAAGAATGCTCCGCGTCGTTTCCTGGATGTTCGCGGAGATCCCCCTGGGAAGGGCGTCGATGAGTTTTTCCACCGGACGTCCCACGAGCTCGGTGAGACGTATCGCCAGCCCCGGCCGTTCGAGAAGCGCGACCGCTTTTCTCAGATCCGACAAGTCTCGTGCGTTGAGCGTCATTCCGTCTTCTTCACGATCAACTACTTCCTGTAATAATGTCATATGCTGATCTTGTGTGGCTAGGCTCGGCGCCGTTGCACGGCGAGGAGGAACAGGCGATGAAATCCTTGAAAACGGGAATGCGGCGAATTGCGGGCATGGGATGTCTCTGGGTTGCGGCGGCGGCGATGCTCGGGGGGTGCGCAACGCTGAAGCCGCCGCAGCTCTTCGTCGAGGGGCTCAAGGTGGACAAGCTGCACGTCACTGGCGTGTCGATGGACGTCCGGTTCCGCATCCACAACACGAATCCCGAGCCCCTGGAAATCGAAAATCTGGAGTACCAGCTCGACCTCAATGGAGTACGCTTGGGCCGCGGTTATTACGGGGAGCCTGTCCCGTTACGGGGTTTTGCCGAGGCCGTGATCGTCTCCAGGTTCCACCTCAACATGCTTAACCTGCCGGCCGGCGTTCAGGAAGTGTTGTCGAGCGACCGGGCGCGGGCTCGCGTGCGTGGCACGTTCCACGCCAAGAAAGACGGCGGCCTGCGCAAGCTACGCTTCAGCACCGAGGCCGAAGTGGATTTACGCAATTGAGGCCATGGCCGGGGCGCGCGTATCCGAATGACTGCTCGACAGGGAAGCGTTGCCCTTATCGTCGAAAACCGCCTCACGCTCGAGGCGCGACCGATCGGCCGGCGGCGCGGGCGTTGATCCGCGGATGAGCCGAGTCGCCACGTCGTCATGACAATGCGTTCGCGCCGTCAATGCCGATCGTTCTACTTGGCCGGCGACATTTTCAAAGACAGAGTCGCGCTCGCCGGCAGGCCCGTGACCGGTTCGGAAGGAGTCGTCGTCGAGGTCGAGCCTTCTTTCTTGATCTGCACCAACTGCGCTTCTTCGAGCGTCACCTGAATATCGAGCGTTTTGGATTCTTTCGGGGTCCAGAAATTGTAGAGATCCAGATCGCCGGTAGTGCCGGGCTCGACGTTGACGACGTAAGTCTGGTTCTTGTATACAGGCAGGTTCTTTCCGTCGATCGTGACGCTGAATCTAAAAAAGGAAGCGGCCAGGGCGCCGCTGTTCTTCACGCGGGCCTTGAGCTTGCAGAGAGTCGACGGCGCTGGGATCGCTGGAGTCACGACGATCGCATCCACGCTGACTTTCGCGGGGTCCGCACCGGACGCAAATGCGGCATTCAGGGCAAGCGTTATGAAGAATGCGAAGAGAGCTCTGACGGTGGCGTTGGCGGCTGGCATGGTCGTTACTCCTTTTCGGGACGGGCAAGACTGCGGCGTGCGCAAGGAGGACTACAATGCGTCGATCATGGCACATGCTTCCCGACGCAAGAAGCAACGGCCGCGCCCATGCGCATAAGCTTATTTTAACAACAACAAGGATCGTTGTCTTGAAGCCTGCGCTGGACCGCTGGACCGGTCCGGGACGCCCGCGCCGAGCCGGATTCGCTATGCTGGAACGCCGGCGCGGTAAACGACGCCGTATTCCGCGAGCGCGTCCACGCCATACATCACGCCGTAAGGAACAAGGAGGATGCCGCCGCGGCCGACTTCAAGGGAAAAACCTTTTGCGGACACCCGGACTCCGCCCTTCATCACGATCAAGGCGTCGGGGCCGCCGGAAGTGAGGCCGGAATAACTTGTCTCTCTGGAGACGGTGATCACGCCGAGCTGAAACTCGCGTGACGGCGTGCGGTAAATCTTCTCCGCCGGCGTGATCGCCTCGCCCGCGAGAATCTCGGGCTTGCCGCCGGTAAACTTCAGCACGCGAAGAAGCTCCGGGACGTCCACGTGCTTGGGCGTGAGGCCGCCGCGCAGCACGTTGTCGGAGTTGGCCATGATCTCGACGCAGGCGCCCTCCAGATACGCGTGCGGCAAGCCGGCGGGCTGGTGAGTGCCCTGACCGGGACGCAATCGCAAGAGATTCAGGAAATAGATCGAGAATATGCCGCGATCGACATGGCCATCCGGCAACGGCAGCTCACGTGCGGCGCGCAGCGCCCAGTAATCCGGCGTGTCTTTGTCGATCGATCCTAGCCCTCGTAAACGGGCGAGCAGAGGGTTCAATACGTCGTCGACCTTCGCCTGGGGCAACTCCATGACGGTCGCATACAGGCTTTTCAGGAGAGAGTCCCGTTCGTTCGCGCGCGTCGCGTCCGCAGATCGGCGCGTGAAGTCCGACATCAACACGCGCAACTCCGGCACGTCGTGCGGGAGGCGCGCGATCTCCTCGACATGGCGAAAGCCGTGGAGCATCCAGAAGTCGGTCAGCGCGACGTGGGCTTCCGGCTTGTGGTTGTCGTCCCTGTAGTTGCGATCAACGGCGTCCAGAGCGACGCCGGATGCGTTCTCGCGCGCGAAACCTTCTTCCGCCTGTCGTTTGTCGGGATGGACCTGGATCGAGAGCATGCCGCGTACGTCCAGCACTTTCAGAAGATAGGGCAATCGTCCATGAAAGCGGGCGGACGCCTCATCGCCGAGAATCGTGCGAGGATTCCTCGCGATGAGCGCGTCGAAGGGCTCGGGCGGATCATGGCTCACGACGAGCGATGGCGCCCTGGGATGCGCCCCGATCCACATCTCGGCGTAAGGCTTTCCGTCGGCGTTGTCCACTCCCAGTAATCCGGGGATCAGATCGTGTCCGCCCCAGGCGTAATGCTGAACGGTTCCTCTGAGCCGAAACAGGGGATCCATGGCCGTGTCGCTCACGAGAGCGCCGCTTTTTCCAGACGGCGGAGTATTCCGTCAGGCTCTGCGACGCCCAGCGCGGCGACGGCGTCGGCGCGTTGTTGGCTGTCGGCCACGGCATAGATACGGAGATCGTCGGCGTTGCCGGACGGCCGCACGTGGGCCACGTCGCCGTTGCTGAAGGAGACGCGCACGCCGTCGGTCCAGTTGACGCGGATGATACGGTCGAATCCGGCATTCTGATTGAAGATCGCTTCGAGCCGGCGACGGATTTGGTCGGACTCTCTCGTGCGCTCCGGCTGATGCGGCATGAGCGCTTCGTTGAAATCCAGGCATTCCGTCGCGTTTTGTTCGAAACGGGCTTCCATGACGTTTGGATCGGACATGGAGAAACGCCGGAGGATTTCGAGGCTGGTCGCGCGAGGGAATCTCTTGAGCAGGGCGGCCTTGCTGAACCGTCGAGGAAGACGCTCGAACAAGCGCGTGATCGGCCAGCCGCGCTCGGACGCCGCCGTCAATGTCGCCAAGATCGGAAGGACGGCGTCGCGCGTGGGAAGGGCGCGAAGAACTCGTCCCTGGCGCTCGATGTCGGAGCCGGTCAAGAAGCCGCCGTTGGCTTCCCATCCGACAACGCGGCTTTTGTCCTTGCCGAGAGCCCGCTCCATGCCGGCGATGATGTGCGGGGAACCGATGCGTGTTTTCGGTTCCAGCCTGTCCTTGAGGTCGCCGCGGTCAACGCCGTCGTTGCAGGAGATCGAGACCACGACGGCGTCGGCGTCCAGGAAATCCGCGACGACCATCCCCACGAGATCTCCGCCGAAGAAGCGGACGCGTTGTCGTCCGGAGCCGTCCTGCGCTTCCTCCATGCCGAGAATCAACGGCCGATCGCTGTCGCCGTCCGTGGAGACGACGGCGTCGAAGGCGCCGTGACGCGGCGCCTCTTCGTCCACGAGCGATTGGATCCCGGCCAGAACGACATGATCGACGTTCTCGGTGTCGATCGGGACGAATGTCTCGCTTCGTCCGGCCGGAACCACGTTCGCTCCGACGCGTTCAAGGATTTCGACCAGAATGTCACGGCCGACGGCCGAATGCTGATAGACGAGGATCTTCTTTCCTCCGAGGGGCGCTCCCGCGAAGAAATCGGCGTAGCGTTCGACGTAAGCGAGCCGGGCAACGTCGATTTCCGGCGGAAGCGCGCGTGATCCGCTCTTGAACATGCCGCGCGCGTTGAAGAGCGAGCGTTCGAAGGGTTGTTCGTAGATTCGACGTCGCGTTTGCGCCACGAGGCGATCGATCGGCCGCTCATGGCGCTTGAGCAGCTCACCCACTGATGTGTTGACCTTATAACCGTTGCGTTCGAAGGGGATATGGCTGCCCGTCACCATGATGCTGCCCTTGCCCCGTGAGATCGCGTAATGGGCGATCGCCGGGCTGGGAAGTCGCCCGAGGTTGACCGGTTTCAGGCCGGCGTCGGCGACGGCTTGCGCGACGGCCTGGGCGATCTCGCCGCGACCCATCTCTTCGGCGACGAGGCGAGTAGAGCTGGGTCTGAGATCGTACGCGTAGTAGAACACGTCTCCTGGCCGGATTCCCCCTTCACGGTCGGGCAGCTCCAGAAGGAACTCTAGCTCCGCTAGCGCGTTGACGTAGATCTCCAATTGAGTGAGGTCGACGACGTTCCCGCGCCGTCCGCTCGTGCCGAACCTCAGCTCGCGCGGATCATAATCCAGATGCGCGGCCAGGCTGCCTGGCGTCGCGCCGTTCAGTCCGGACATCCTCATTCCTCCATGGGCTCGAACAGCGGGAAAGGATCGACGGGTTTGCCCTCGGCGCAGCGTTGTCCGGCCGCCAGCCGGAACACGGCGAAGTGGAGATGGGGAGCGTTTACGGAAGCGTTGCCGGTGCTCCCCACGTATCCGACGATTTGCCCCCGCGCCAGAAGGCGACCTTGCTCCAGCCCGTCCGCGTAGCGGTCGAAGTGCGCGTAGTAGTAGCAGAACTCGCCTGTCGCTGATCGCTGGTACAGTCCCTTTCCTCCTTGGCGGCTGTTCGACAGGCGGGCGAGAGAGCCATCGCTGACGGCCAGCACCGGCGTGCCGCGATCGGCGAAGATATCGACGGCCTCGTGCCGGCGATCGCCGCGAAGCTCGCGAAAGCCGGACTCGATACCAGATCGCGAGCCGCCTGAAACCGGGAACAGCAGGAGGCCCGCGGATTGCGTGACGGTCGGTTTCGACGGCGGGCCCGTGCGGAACGTGTCTCGTTTGGAGCGCCAAAGAACGAAGCTGAACAGGGCGGCGCTCAGCCCGGCGCCGAGCAACAGGCCGAGGCGAAACGCGCCGGAACACGTCGATAGGTCGAAATGTCTCGACATCTCCCGGATCCGCGTCAATACCCGCTCCGGTCTCGAATGCAGGTTGGTGCAGGCGCAGATCGAATCATTGGCATGATCGTTCCGTATTCGACGCTCAAGGTCCCAGCCGGGACTCGATGATATGGTCCAACCGACCGGACTCCCGTAAACGCAGGATTGCGACGTCCAGCGAGCGTCGGATCGCGCTGTCGCCCGGTCGGACGGCGAAGCCGTACGATTGGGGCTCATATGAGGTCTCGGAGAGGCGTAGTCTCCGCTCCGGATGGCGTTTGAGGTAATCACGGAGCATCGGTCGATCGAAAACGACGGCTTCGGTGTCGCCGCGAAGCAGCGAGGCGATGGCGGCGTCGAGATCGTCCGCCGCGACGTATCGCCCGCCGTTCTGGTCGACGAAAACCTGCGAAGTCGTTTGGCCAACGACGCCGACGCGGCGTCCGCGAAGGTCGTCGATTCTCGCAATCGTCGGACCCTCTATCTGTGAGAGGGTCAGCGCGCTGGCGATGAAGGCGGTGAGCGACGACGCGAAGATCATGGAGAACGTCATCCAGAAGCCGACAAGAACGCGCCCTGTGGTCGTGCGCGGGACGCGATCGCCGTAGCCGACGGTCGTCATCGTGACGAGCGCCATCCAGACGCCGTTGCCGATTCCCGCGAAAAAGCGCGAAGGAAACTGCTCCGGATTGTCGCGACGCTCCGCCAGCCATACGGCGGCGCCGACGAGAATCAGAACGCCGACGAGGAAGCACGCCCCGGCAAGGAATGCGCGCGTCAAGAAGGGCCGGATGCGATCGAGCAAGCTGCGTGAGGCGGGCGCGAGAATCGCCAGGTCGGCTTCGAAGTAGGGGTGGGTGAACGCGACGCGCTCGGCGCGCGTGGACGTGATGCTGATCGGACCGACGGCGACGTCGGCTTTGCCGCCGGCGACCGTGGCGAGCGCTTCGGCCACGCTATGCGCCGTCGTCGGCGTGCTTTTTCGGCACAGGAGGCTTTCCAGAGCTTTCCAGACGTCAACGCTCAGGCCCGATACCTCGCCCGCGGAGCTCGTCACTACGAAGGGCCGGCTCCCCGCGATGACCACGCGGAGAGGAGCGCCTGCCGGAGCGAGGCATTTCGCTTGAGACGCGGGGCCTTCGCCGATAGCGGCGCCGGCGGGCGATCCTGCTGGGGGCGTGAGAAATCCGCACGCGCCGGCGAGAGCGATATGCGTCCACCGCCGAGCCCTCTGACGGCGTGCGCGGTCGACGGTCGCCTGCGTGTCGGTCGCTGATGGAAAGCTCATCATGACGTATGTCCGCATGCTACTACGAAATCGTTCGGCGTTGGTTCTCGCCGCGACATCCGTCCGTGGTAGCGTGATTGAAGATGAGCATACTGCGCCACCGCCAGCTTCTGCTTTCGCTGAAATACGGCACGATCGAGTCCTGCTTCAGCGTGCCGATGCTTCAGCTCACGCTGGGTCACATGCCCTTTGCCATCGGTTTCGCCGTCACGGCACTGGGTTGGGACGCCGGAGGCGTGGGCTTTCTCGCGGCCACGCCCTTCCTGGGCTACGTTCTCCAGGTCCCGATCTCTTTCGTTCTCCAGCGACACTATTCCTGGCATGCCATCGTGCGCGGCGCGTTCGTCGCCAACGCCGCGCCCTGGTTCCTGGTGCTGTCGTTTCCTTACGTCGCGCCGAGCGCGCGTGACGGTATTTTCGCCGCCGTCGTTCTCCTGTCGGCGCTGGCCAACGCGGTATGCGCGGTCGCCTGGTCGGCGTCGATGTCGGAGCTGGTTCCGCTCCGCGTCCGTGGCCGCTATTTCGGACGGCGCAACCTGATCTATGGATTCTGGACACTGCTCGTCCTCGTCGCGGTGGGCCAGATAGCCGACTGGACGAACAACTCTCTGTCGGTTCTCGCGGCCGTCTACGCCGCCGCCGCCGTCTCGCGCCTCATCGGCCTCTTCTTTTTCATGCGCATGACGTTCCCGCGAACCGTAATGGACAAGCATCACGAAACCATGGCGCTCGGCGGATTAGTCACGCCGCTCAAGGACGGCAACTTCCTTCTGTTCCTGGCGTTTCACGGCCTCTTCGGTTTGTTCCTCTTCGTGGGGCTGCCGTTCTACAGCGTCTTCGTCCTGACGGAGCTGCGTTTCACGCTGGGCGGTCTCACCGTTCTGACGACGCTCGGCAATCTGGCGGGCCTTCTGTCGGTCGGCACCTGGGGGCCGCTGACCGATCGTTTCGGCGTCAAGCCGGTTATGACCGGGGTCGTGATTCTCTGGACGACGACGGCTTCGATTCTCTGGCTTTTTGCGTGTCCCGAGCGGGCCTACCTCGCCTACCCGAGCTTTATCGTCTACGGCTTCATGTGGACGCTGATGCAACTTCTGCAATTTACGTTTATGCTCAAGATGGTTCCGGCCGGCAGTCGAGCGCATTACATCTCGACCTATTACGCGACGACATACGTCCTGACCCTGCTCGGTCCGTTTCTTGGCGGTCGCCTGCTCGCCAGCCTGCCTGACGTGCTCGGGACTTTGTTCGATCAACCGCTCACTCGATATCACGCAGTGCTCGTCGGATCACTGGTCATGTGTCTTGCGACGGTTTTCATTTTGCGGATTGTGTCCGAGCCGCGGGCGGGCTCGCTCCGGGAAATGGTGCGCCACATGAGCAGCCGGACCGAGTTCAATCCGTTCCTGATGCTGGCCGCGGCTTTTCAGGGATTATTCGGCGGCCGTGTTTTCGAGACCGCCTTGCGTGAAGCGCGCCGAACGTTCCGGCGACAGGCTGGCGCCCTGGCCGGCGTGGGGCAAGAGTTGATGGAGGGAAGCTGGCGCGCCCTACGTCAGCCCTTCAGGAAGCGAGATGACGACGCCGATACGCCCGTCTCGGATCAATGAACACGGCCGAAATATTCCCGAGTTTCCTGCTTCAGCCAGAAGATCAACAGCGGAATCGAGGCCGGCATGCAACACGGCGAAGTCATCCCGATCGCGATCAGCACGAGATGATAGATCCACGCCCAGGGCCGCCGTGAAAGGAAGAAAGGCGCGACGAAGACCGCGCCGAAGACGAGTCCGAGCGCGATCCACATGAGCAACATGAGCAGCGCCACCAGAGGCGACATCGCATTCGATCCGCTCGTCAGTTCTTCCATGAAAAACAGTCCGATGATTCCCGCGGCGGCCAGGGCGAAGTACAGCAACGCCATGAGCCCGCAATAAACGCGATACCAGGTTACGACTCCAGGCCTTGCTTTCTCCATAACGCTCCCTTGGCGCGCGAAGAATCCGGCTTCTCATGGACGTCGCGACAACGGTTGCGAGTCGCGATTCCGGCGGATTCATCGGCGTCTCCTGGTTATGATATCCTATTGATCCAGATCGTAGGACAGTAACAGTCTGAAAAGCGAGGTGTTGAGCGATGTCGAGCACCATTCAGAAAACCGACGCGAATCCGGTCGTCTCGGCGCTACTGACGGCCATCGTTTTCAACCTGGGCCACCTTCTGATCAATGGACAGCAGCGCAAGTGGCTGTACACGCTGATCGCGTGCTTTGTCGGATCGATCCTGTGCCTGGTTCCGGGATTGGTGATCTGGGTCCTGAGCGTGATCGACTCTTATCAGACCGCCGAGCGGCTCCAGAAGGGCGAGAGCATTCCGGAGAACGAGTACAGCCAGCCGATGCTCTACAAGATCATGAAGATGGTCGACAACACGGCTACCTGCGCCCGCGCCTAGTGTCTTGACGGCGGGAATGCACGCACGGAGCGCGGATTCTTCAGAGCGAATCACGAGAAAACGATCCGGCCAGGCGGGGCTTCCGTGCTTCGACCTGGCCGGCCGTTTCTTCGTTACGGTTATTTGCGCGGATGGCGCGGATAGACTGTTGGGTCACGGGAAGACGCATAACTGAACTGCCGGACGATAGGCGCGCATGTATGGCGCTGTCGGCCCCACGTCCATTGATCGCGGACAGATGTCGTGTCAGGGGAAAATGGCCCGGGACGGGTCGTCCCGGGCAAAGAGTGGGATTTATCGATTCACTTGTCTAGAACCGCACGCCCCCGCTGACGATGAATTGCTCGCCGCCGCCCGCCTCGATCTTGGCCTCGATGAAAGGCTTGATTGATCCCGTACCGAAGACGGCGCCGCCCAGAATGTTGAGGCCGACATCGGATTCCGAGGATCCCTCAACAGAGGCGTGAGCATAATTGAGTCCGGCGCCTGTGTAAGGCTTGATGCTGCTGTTTTCAAGGTTGATGTTGTAGACAACGTTGAGATTCAACTCCCAGTACGACACATCGACATCGAATCCCTCTTCTGTGCTCGGGAAGAAGTAATCGAAGCTTCCGATCGCCTCCATTCCGGACATGACGTTTTCGAGGTTGTATATTCCCCGTACGCCGATGCCCAGATCCGTATCTTCGGCATAGCTGACTTGCAGCCCGCCGGAAAGCGTCTTCTCCGCGGCGCGCGCGTCGACCGAAGCGACGATGCATACCGCCGCAAGAACGCTCGAAAGCCGTAACCAGAATCGCATGGTCCCCTCCTTGATGGGATATGTGGCAACCTGTACAGAATACCATGTTCTCAAGCGGTTGCAAGGCTCTCCGCGTTTCTTGACTGATTTCGATGCGCGGCCTTCGGACTCTTGCCCGATTTTTGGTCAAGGCATTTCCTTGAGAGACGAAGCGCGATCGCATGTTCCGATGACGGCCCCCGGCGCGACCTCCAATGTCGGTTCTTGGTCCGGGCGTCAAAGGGTGATAATGAGAGGGCGCTATGGACACCTATACGATCATCCGTGACACTTCGGGACAGGCGCGGCTTCGCGTTCCCTACCGGGGAAGCGCCCTGCTCCGACATCCCATGTACAACAAAGGCACGGCGTTCACGCGCGACGAGCGCGTGACGTTCTGTCTTGCCGGATTGCTGCCGGACGCGGTCATGACAATGGAGCACCAAAGCCGTCGCTTCTACGACAACGTTCTTCGCAAGGACGATCCGCTCGAGAAATACATCGGCCTGGCCGCGCTGCAGGATCGCAACGAAACGCTCTTCTACCGCGTGCTCATCGACCATCTGGAGGAGTTCCTGCCCATCGTCTACACGCCGACCGTCGGCCGTGCTTGCCAGGAGTTCAGCCACATCTTTCGTCGCGCCCGCGGCTTGTGGATCACGCCCGAGCATCGGGGTCGCGTTCATGAAGTGCTGCGCAACGCTCCCTTCGACGACGTGCGACTCATCGTCGTGACCGACAACGAACGGATTCTCGGCCTCGGGGATCAGGGCGCGGGAGGGATGGGGATCCCGGTCGGCAAGCTCGCGATCTATACGGCGGTCGCGGGCATCCATCCGGCGCAGACCTTGCCTGTCAGCCTTGACGTCGGAACGGACAATCCCGAGCTGCGGCAGGACGATCTGTATCTCGGATGCCGCCGTTCGCGGCTGCGAGGGCCGGAGTACGACGATCTGGTCGACGAGTTCGTCCGCGCCGTGAAGAGCCGATGGCCCAAGGCGCTCCTGCAATGGGAGGATTTCAAGAAAGGCGTCGCGTTTCGTCTTCTCGCGCGCTACAGAACGCTTCTGCCCTCGTTCAACGACGACATCCAGGGCACCGCCGCCGTGACGCTGGCCGGCATGCTCGCCGCTTGCCGCATCACCGGCGCGCCGCTTTCGAGACAACGCGCCGTCATCCTGGGCGCGGGCGCGGCCGGCGTCGGCATCGCGAAGCTTCTTCGCGACACGCTCGCGCGCCGTGGTCTGCAAGGCGAGGCGCTGGCCGAGGCCTGCGTCCTCGTCGACAGCCGGGGCTTGCTCGCCGACGACCGGGAGATCCGCGACGAATACAAACGTCCCTTTGCCTGTCCGGCCGCGGTCGCCGCGCGACTCGGCCTGGGTTCCGACCGGCCGCGGGATCTCGCGGCGGTCGTACGCGCCGTCAAACCGACGATTCTCGTCGGCACGTCGGGCCAGCCCGGCGTCTTTGACGGATCTCTCGTGCGCGACATGGCCTCGCGGATTGAAAGACCCGTGATCATGCCGCTCTCCAATCCGACTTCGAAGTCCGAGGCGATCCCCGCGGATCTTCTGGAGTGGACCGGCGGGCGCGCGCTTGTTGCGACCGGCAGTCCGTTCTCTCCCGTACGGCATGCAGGACGGACGATTCGGATCGGACAGGGCAATAATGCTTTCGTTTTTCCGGGCGTGGGCCTGGGCTGTCTCGTGGCTCACGCAACGGAAGTCACGGAGGCCATGTTCGCCGCCGCGGCCGAATGCTTGAGCCAGGCGGTCACTGACGGCGATCTGGCCGCCGGGAATCTCTATCCCGACATCACGAGTCTCCGGCGCGTGACGCGGAGCATCGCCGAAGCCGTTGTTCGGACCGCGCGCGACGCGGGCGTCGGCCGGCCGATCGACGACGATCAGATCAACGGCGCCGTCGCCGAGGCGATGTGGGAACCGTGCTATCTGCCCTATGACCCGGCTTGAGTATCCTCGAGTTCGCTCGCGGCCGGCGAATGCGTGACGGTCTTGGGCGCGAACGTGGACGAGAAGGCATGACTGAAAGCCCGAGGCGGATGGATCGTCGCCTGCGCTTTCCCGCAGCGGCCATGGTCGCGGCGGTCGTCGCCGTCGTCTCGACCGTCGAGTCTTCGGGCGAGTCGCCGCGGACGTTTCTCGCCGACATCTACGTCCAGTACACAGACGAAGAAGCGCCGGTGCTCGTTTGGAACGGCGAGGACGCTCCGCGTCTGTTCGAGCCGGCCCTTGCCGCGGCCATCAGCAGCGACGCGCTGGCGGCGGACCGGCGCATCGACGGCCGGACGCGTTTTGACCATGATCCCTTCGTTCAAGGCGATGATTGCAGTCTTAAGGGGCTTTCGATCAAGATTTTGGACTCGGCGGCAAACACGGCCAGAGGAATCGTGACGTTCCGGAATCACGGCAGGCCGGCGCGGATCCAGTTCGATCTGGTACGGTATCGAGGAGCATGGCGTATTCAAGATATGAGATGGGATCAGACGTCTCTTCGCGTCGTGTATGGATTGCCATGATCTTCAGCGGAGAGCATGGAGAGCATCGGGTCGCCTTCACTGGCGGCGGCAGTGGCGAGCCGGCGTGCGAAGCGCGCGTAAGGGCGCTCATGATGCAAAATAGGGAATGAAGGAAGAGGAGGCGATCGTGGAAGAGAACGCCGTGAAAGTGGCCATGATGCCGAAGATCGTTCGCAATGAGTATTTCAAGAGCTGCCGCCAGGGCGCTAACGAGGCCGCGGATGCGCTGGGGGTCGGACTTCTGTGGGATGGGCCCATTACGGCCGACGCTCGCCAGCAGGCGGAGCTCATTCGCAAGTGGCTCGCTTCGGGAATCGACGGTCTCGCCGTGAGCGTGGAAAACGACGAGATCGTTTCTCCGGCGCTCCGCGAAGCCCGGAAGGCGGGGGTGAAGGTCCTGACTTGGGACGCCGACGCCGCTGGCGATGCGCGGGACTTTTTCGTCAACCAGGCGACGGCCGACGGGATCGCGGAAGTCCTGAGCACCGAGGCCGCTCGCGCGATGAGCGGAAACGGACAGATCGCCATGCTGACCTCGACGCTCGATGCTCCGAATCAGAAGGAATGGCTTTCGTTGATCAGGGCGCGTTTCCTCGATCGATACCCGGACATCTCGGTCGTCGCCGTTCGTCCCACTAATGAAGATGAAGAAACCGCGCGACTTGAAGCCGAAGAGCTCCTGCGCGAGCATCCTCAGCTCCGGTTGATGCTTGCCATCTGCGCGCCGGCGGTTTCCGGCGCCGCCGAGACCGTGAAGCGCGCCGGCCGGACCGACGTGAAGGTCATCGGAACGGCGCTTCCGAGCGCATGCAAGCGCTACATCGTCGAGGGTTGGGTCGAGAGCGTGGTCCTCTGGAGCACGGTTGATCTTGGCTATCTCGCCGTCCACGCCGCCGCCGCCGCCGCCGAGGGGCGACTCAAGCGGGGCGACAGCTCGCTGGCCGCAGGCCGTCTCGGGAAGATCCTCGTGCGCGGCGATGAAATTCGCCTGGGCAGACCCCGCATCTACAACAAGAACAACATCGATATCGCCGGCTCTTGAGGTGAACCGCGACGACGCCGGGCGCGAGCTAGCGCGCCTAACCGTGGCCTTCGTCGAAGTTCGCGAGCGCCGCGGCTGTTTCCGGCCGAGTCATACATGAGGATCTCACGATGAGCGACAAACAGATCGAGACCGCCTATCGGATCGCACGGGAGCGCTACGCGGGATGGGGCGTCGACACGGACGCCGTTCTCCGGAAGCTTGCCGCCATCCCCGTGTCGATGCATTGCTGGCAGGGGGACGACGTGGGGGGGTTCGAGAATCCGGACGCCGCCCTTGGGGGCGGTTTGGCGGTCACGGGCGACTATCCCGGCAAGGCCCGCACTCCGGACGAACTGCGCGCTGACGTCGAGAAGGCTTTCTCGCTTGTCCCCGGGAAGCATCGTCTCAACTTGCATGCGTCCTACGTGGAGTTTCCCGCGGGCTGGAGAGTGGACCGCGACGCGATCGAGCCCGAGCACTTCAGGAGCTGGATCGACTGGGCGAAGTCGCTGGGCATCGGCATGGACTTCAATCCCACATGCTTTGCTCATCCGAAAGCCGCCGACGGCTTTACGCTGTCGCACCGGGACGAAGGTGTTCGCCGGTTCTGGATCGACCACTGCAAGGCCTGTCGCCGGATCGGAGCGGCCATGGGCCAGGCGCTCGGCTCCGCGACCGTGACGAACATCTGGATTCCGGACGGCATGAAAGACACGCCTGCCGATCGCCGCGGTCCCCGCGAGCGGCTCAAGCGGGCCCTTGACGAGGTATTCGCCGAGAGTTTTGATCCGCGACACAATCTCGATGCGGTTGAGGGCAAGCTCTTCGGCATCGGCGCCGAAAGCTACACGGTCGGCTCGCACGAGTTCTACCTCGCGTATGCCGTCAGGAACGACAAGCTGGTCTGCCTGGACGCCGGACACTATCATCCGACGGAGAGCCTGGCCGACAAGGTTTCGGCCATTCTCGCCTTCGTCGGCGAGATCCTGCTGCACGTGAGTCGCGGCGTTCGCTGGGACAGCGATCACGTGATCGCGTTGAACGACGACCTTCTGTCCATCGCCCAGGAGCTGACGCGCGGCGGCTATCTCGATCGCACGCACATCGGCCTCGATTTTTTCGACGCCAGCATCAATCGCATCGCGGCGTGGACGATCGGGATGCGCAACATGATCCGCGCACTGTGCATCGCGTTGCTCGATCCGGTCGAGAAGCTGCAAGCGCTCGAGGCCGAGGGCGATTACACCGCGCGCCTGGCGCTGATGGAAGAGCTCAAGACGATGCCTTTCGCCGCCGTGTGGGATCGCTACTGCGTCTTGAAGGACGTGCCCGTCGGAATGAACTGGATGATTGAGGTTAAGAAACACGAGGACGACGTTCTGTCACGCAGGCGTTGAGCCGGCGCGCGAGGATCCCGAATGGCTGAGCGCGTTTATCTCGCGATCGATCTCGGAGCCGAAAGCGGGCGTGTCATCGCCGGAATCTGGAACGGTGCGACGATCCGTCTCGAAGAGGTGAGTCGTTTTCCCAACGGTCCGGTGGCGCTGGCCGGCACTCTTCGCTGGGACGTGCTGAGACTGTGGGATGAGATCCAGCAAGGCTTGAAGCGCGCGGCCCGGCTCTTCGGCGGGAAGGTCGTCTCGGTCGGCGCCGACGCCTGGGGCGTGGATTTCATCTTGCTCACGCGGAAGGGCGGGATGCTCGGCCATCCTTATCATTATCGAGACGCTCGCACGCGCGGCATGCTCGATCAGGCGTTTCTCAAGGTGCCGCGGCGCGAGATCTTCGCCCAGACCGGCCTCCAGTTCATGGAGATCAACACTCTTTATCAGTTGCTGGCCGTCAAACGCGACGAGCCGGAATTGCTCGCGGCCGCCGATCACCTGCTGCTCGTTCCCGACTTCATGCACTGGTGTCTGTGCGGATCATGCGTGGTCGAGTTCACGAACGGCACGACGACGCAGTGCATGCACCCCGTCGCTCGCGACTGGGCGAAGGACCTGCTCGACAGGTTCGATTTGCCGGTGAAAATCTTTCCCGAAGTCGTGCCGCCCGGAACCAAGCTCGGCAAGCTACGCGGCTCGATCGCCGCGGAGACCGATCTGGCCGGCGTCGAGGTCGTCGCTCCGCCCACGCACGATACCGCCGCCGCGGTCGTCGGCGTGCCGGCGGCCGGCAATGGCGCGCCGAACTGGGCCTACGTCAGCTCGGGCACGTGGTCCCTGGCGGGCGTCGAGATGCGGGACGCGAGCCTTTCAGAGCGCACCTTGGCGCTGAATTTCACGAACGAGGGCGGCCTGGACGGCACCTATCGATTGCTCAAGAACATCATGGGTCTCTGGCTGATCCAGCAATGCCGGCGCTCGTTCGAAGCCCGGGGCGGGAGCTATGATTATGCCGCGCTCGGCGAATTGGCGCTCTCGGCCGCGCCTCTGCGCTCGATCGTGGATCCGGACGACGCGCGCTTCTTCAATCCGCCTGACATGCCTGCCGCGATTCAGGAATACTGTCGCGAGACCGGACAGCCGGCGCCCGAATCCGAAGGCGCGTTGGTTCGTTGCGCCGTCGAGAGTCTTGCGCTCAAGTGCGCCATGGTTCTGGAACGGCTACAGGAGTTGACGGACCGGCGCATAGAGATCGTCCACATCGTCGGCGGAGGCTCGCGGAACGTCCTGCTCGATCAGTTGACATCCGATGCTTGCCGGCGACCGGTTGTCGCGGGCCCGGTGGAGGCCACGGCGATGGGCAACCTGTTGACGCAGGCGCGCGCCGACGGCGAGATCGGATCACTGGCGGAGATACGTGACGTCGTTCGCCGGTCGACCGATCCGGCGCGTTTCGAACCGACCGACTCGTCCGAATGGCGGGACGCCGAGGGACGCTTCGCAGCGCTCGTCGAGCGCAGTCGGTGAAGGATCAATCGAAATCGGCGGGCCAGTCGGGATGCCGGCGATGCTCGAACAGGCGCGCGATTTGTTCCCGCGTCACGCGCGGCGTCGACAGATCGGGGATCCCGTCCTCGGCGAAGAAAGCCACCTCGTCGGTCTCGGACGAAGGCGCGGCCTCTCCTCCCAGAATCTCGCAGAGGAAGAACAGCTTGTAGGCATGCAAGGGCATGGGCGGGTGGCCGTGCCGATTGCGATCGAGAACCGCGAGCAGTTTGACGGCACGCGTGACGAATCCGGACTCCTCGCGAATCTCACGTTCCACCGCCTCGCTGGGCGAGTCTCCGACGTCCGACCAGCCGCCGGGCAGCGTCCAGCCGCCGTCGGACCTTTCCCGCACGAGCAGGATGCGCTCGTCGCGAAACGCCGCGCCGCGAACGTCGACTTTGGGCGTGACGTAACCGACTTCGGGAGCGAACTGCCGTTCGATGGTTTCGAAAGACTGATCTCCCGAAAGCGCCAGAAGCTCGATCGCGATCGCGCGCGCCTCGCGGTAACGATGGATGTCGTATTCGTCCTTAGCGTAGGCCATCCCGGTCTGCGCGAGCGCCGCGAGACGTTGCGCGGCCAGAATGATGCGTCCGATGACAGTTAAAGCGCCCCGTGGGTCGTCGCTCATGGGATGAGTTTGTCATGAAACCGCCGATCAGAGGTCGCGTTTCGCGTTATTGTTTTCGGGCGGACTTTCTCACTCGCCGCGAAGTCGGATGCGGGCCTTGGCGATCTTGCAGGCCGACTCTTCTCCGGAAGCCTCCGAAGACAGGTTGCACAGCTTTTCTCGCAGGCGTTTGTTTTCCGCCTGTAAACGTCTGATTTCGAAGACGATGTCGCGGGCGAGTCGAACAGCGGCTTCGGTGAAATCGGATTCGGGCGTGTTCGACATCCAATGCGCCCTGAGGGAGGATTCATCGGAGGCCTTGGCTTTGATTTCGAGCTCGGCCAAGAGCTCTTCCGAGAGAGGGAGATTCCTCCTGCTCATCATCCTTGCCACCATGACATGTTAATCGTCTGGTATTATATGTAACATCAAACGATTAGTCAATCGTTGATATCG
>JAFGSN010000067.1 GCA_016934575.1 Vicinamibacteria bacterium | reverse complement strand
CGCTTAGGCCGTCTCTTGTCATGGCCTAGCCTTCGACGGCAGCTTGTCTAAAACCGGCCAGTATAGACTTAGCTGTCGCACCGCCTCCGCAAACTGAGCGAAGTCGACCGGCTTCCTGATATAACTATTGACACCTAGATCATAACTCGACGCCAAGTCCCGCTCCTCTCTGGACGAGGTGAGCACGACCACCGGCAGACGCCGTGTGCGCTCGTCGGCGCGAATCCGCCGCAGAACTAGAAGGATGATTTTGGGATTCATACTTCCTCCTCGATCGCGAAATAGAGCACCCTGGTCAACGCCCGCCTCAGCCCAGACTCGTCCGCCGTGGCGGCGGACGATGCGTTGAACGGTCGCTAAGTTGACGCCTGTGCCCGGATACTCGGACGATTTCTGCAATCGCTGGAACACTCCGAACAACTTGTGGGCATAGGCCGTGTCATAGTCGACGCCGTTGTCGCGCACGAAGAATACGGGATGACCTTCCACCTCGTTCCGGCCAAGCTCAATATGCGCCGACAGGCGCGTGCCGGTGAACTTCCATACGTTATCGAATAGGTTCGCATAACGACCACGCCTTATTGTCTGAGAGCGAGCCTGCAGCACTCCGGTCGCTCTCCGGTCTAGATCCACGCTCGGAGGGCGTCGAATCCGACGCCGATGCCCGACTCGGCCACGGCTCGGATTGTACCCGCGTCGAATGTGGCGATCCAGGCGGATCGATATCCTCGCGTTTCAGTCAGAATCTTACATGTCCATTGCATCAGTCTGTCCCTGTCATGAGTTGGTTTACGTTGCGAGCCGCGCGTCAGACCTCGTTCAGATATCGCAGCTTTTCCGCCGCCTCGAAATGCCCCTGACAGAAAGCGACGCTCCGCTGACGCCAGAGCAGGCCCATGACCAAGCTTGTGATGAGGAGAATCACGACGGCGACGAACGCCCACATCCTCAACCTCGGTGGGGCGTGGATTTCGAAATACGGCAACCCGGCGATGACGATGCCCGTCGCCAACAAAATGAAAACCAGCATGAAAAACATCCACGCCCGTCGATCGGGTTCTGCACGACGCCGAGCCGCGGCGTGAACATCGGTCGGTCTCGGCCAGGTCATTCTTCGCTATCTCGTAACGGATAGATGCACGTCCGTGATTTGCATCCGTTCTGGCACCAGAGGTTGACAAGCAACATAACATACAGATATCCCCATGGATCCCTCGTCGATACAGTCGTCGTTACTACAGTGACGTTCCGCAAGCCGGTGGCCCGTCCAACGCCTTCCGAACTTCAGTATATATCCAGCTTACGCCATGCGTCTATTGTAACCATTTGAAGGATCTCCCGCTGCACCGCCCACGAGTAGATCATCGCCATGTGAGGTAGGGCGACGGCCCTTTCCGTCCTTCCCCCGTCCGCGATCACCTTGGTCCAGTGCTGGATCGAGTCCGAATTTCTGGAACCCCACGCGGGTACGATCTCCTTCCGGACGATCCTCGTGAGGACGGCGTGATTTTCTGCGCTGAACACTCGACTCCTGCGACCGGAAGCCGGATCGGCGAGGAAACCTTCGCAGAGACCCTCAAACGTCGAGATGTCCGCGTTCCGTGTGCGAATGACGCCGATGAAATAATCCGTGCGCTCCTCGCCGCGCCTGCACTCCAATCGACTGTTTGCGACACCTATCAGAATCGCCCAGGGCTTGGAGGCTCGGGCCTACGCCGATGAACCGCCGTTCTCGGCCTTCGCCGGAGTATCACGCATCCGAAGGATGTCCTCCTCTCTTCCGATTGTCACCAGAACGTCGGCGGGCTCGATCACGTGATCCGGGCCGGGCAGAAAGACGAAGGTCGATCCGTTGTGCCTCTTGATCGCGATGACGAAGAGGCCGAAGCGACTCCTCATCTGGAGACTCACCAATGACTTTCCATGAAAGCTGGCGGGCGCGGCGATGTCCATTACGCGATAATCCTTGGCCAGCGGGATGAAATCCAGCAGGTTCGGATTGAGGATCTGGAGCGCAAGACGTTCGGCGGTCTCCTGTTCAGGAGCGACAATGTGCTCCGCTCCAACCGCTCGAAGAATCTCCGCGTGGTCCGGACTGTTGGCCTTGGCGCGAATGATCGACACGCCGATGCGTTTGAGGTGGAGGGTGCAGAGGATGCTGGCCTCGATGCTCTCGCCAATGCTGACGACGGCCTCGTCGAAGTCCGAAGACACCACGGAAGAAAGCGCGCCGAAGTCGCGCGCGTCCAGGCACAAAGCGCGCTGTACGGCCTCGGTTATCGCGTTGACCCTCGCGATATCGCTGTCGAGCGCCAGCACCTCGCAGTGCCGCGCAAGGGAACGCGCGAGGCTTGCGCCGAAGTGGCCGAGCCCGATGACACAGACCCGCCTGTCACTTCTTGTCATCCGATCATGATCCTTCCTTCGGGGTATCGGACCCCCGGCATTGCTCGCGTGACCATCAGCATCGCAAGCGTCAGGGGCCCGAGCCGTCCGACGAACATCGTGGCGATGATCCAGAGCTTGCCGGCGAGGCTCAGGTGAGGCGTGAGTCCGGTTGAAAGCCCCACAGTTCCGAACGCGGAGATCTGCTCGAAAGCAATGTCGCGCATGCCGAAGCCGGGCGTGCCTCGCTCTGATGCAAGCAGCAATAGAAGGCCGGCCAGGTTCCACACGGTCGCCAGGCCGACGATGGTCGAGACGCGCCGGCCGACTTCCCCGGGGACGTGACGACCGAAGAGTCTCGGCCCTTTCTCTCCGCGCAGGTATGCCCAGAGCTTGGCCAGCCACAGCGCGAACGTCGTGGTCTTGATGCCGCCAGCGCATGAGCCCGGAGATCCGCCGACGAGCATGAGCATCATGAGCAAGAACAGCGACGCCGACGGCAGCCCGCCGATATCTATCGTGTTGAATCCAGCCGTTCTGGCCGTGACTGACTGGAACAAGGCGCCGAAGACACGTTCCATACAGGACTGCTCCGCCGGCGGTAGGCCGAATGCCAGCAACAACAGCGCGCCGACGCCGATCAGGACTCCACTCGTCCACAACGCGACCTTCGAGTTCAGCGCGACTCTTCCGAGGTCCTTGTTTGCTCTTCTCCGTCGCCAAACGTGCCACAAATCGACCACGACGGGATGCCCGATTCCACCCACAACGATGAGCGCCATCACCGCCGAAATGACCGCTACGTTTGTCCGCATGTCCATCAAGCTGTCCGAGTAGAGTGAGAAACCGGCATTACAGAATGCCGATACGGAATGAAACGCCGCCGAGCACGCCGCATGCGTGACGCCCTTGGCAGGCGCCATGCCGATGAAAAGCAGCACGCCGCCGATGGCCTCCGCGATCAGCACGAAACGCAGAATCCGCCGGAAAGTTCTCCTGAACTCGAGCGCCGCCTCTCGCTGGAGCATCGAGCTGCTCAGCGCGGCCTGAGCGCGGAGGGAAAGCCGCCGGCCGAGAATCTGGTAGGCCAACGCGGCGAAGGACATCACGCCAAGTCCCCCCGCTTGAATAAGGAGCAGGATCACGGTCTGGCCGAACGGCGAGTAAGCCGTCCCCGTATCCACAACGACGAGACCCGTAACACACACGGCAGACGTGGCCGTGAAGAGAGCCTCCAGAAAGCCGACATCCCCCCGGTGCGACCATGGGAGCAAGAGCAGGGCCGTCCCCACGACGATCAACGCGGCGAAACTGGTTGCCAGGAGCCCTTCGGGCGACCATGGCGTGATTCGGGAGCGACGGCGGCCGGACGACCTACTCATCAGGCAATCCTTGCCAGTGCGGGCACTCCGTTTTCCTTCCAAGACACCAGCGGTCCAGATGGCGGCGGACGAGGACCATCCTGTCATGGTGCCGGCCGCACACATTCAAGACGGTCTTCGAATCGCGGCGCACGTGAAGCGCCGGGCAGACGTCGTCGCCGAACTCGACCGCGCCTTCCAGCGGCGAGCCGCGATGTCCGCCTCGATCAGTTGAGACGAGGAAGGCATGATCTGCGCCAGCCTGGCGGACCGCGTCGCGCCAATCCGCCGACGGGTGAGCGCAGCCTGCAACGATACTGATCGTCCCGGTGGCAAGCCGTCGGGCAAGACGGACGGCGGCGATCTCGTCCTGAGGATCAGTCGGCTCGGCGGCGCCATCGGTCAGGATTAGAAGGGCGGCAGGCAACCAGTCACCAACGTCGTCGAGACTCCGTCCCGCATCGCGCCATCCCATCCATCGCCCCTGCTTGTCCTGAACCCATATCTCCACGGCACCTGGCCCCGAGTTCACTCCCATCCAGCAACCTTGGTAGCACACAGCGTGCCATGCAACGAATCCCGGTGCGGGGGACTAATTGGCGGCCTCCGGAGCCCGGCACTAACCTGCGCCTCGCTGCATTCTGCGAGACGCGTTGCAGGATGCATCTCGCTCGCTGGTCAAGGCGCCGTAGGAAATCGTACGCACGCGAGGTTTTAATGAATCCAAGGCGTGGCACCACGGTTGCAGGCGTCTTCCCGGACGGCGGATGAACGCAGGTGCGTGCCGCTCGGCAATACCGAAGACATGACCGCGCCCGGTTCACAAAGAAACGAGGATCAAAGCCGCTAGAGACCATCGGGATCGCTCCTATGGAAGCTGCTCCTCGGATACGGCGCGACCTTGCTGGCCTCGGTGCTTCTGGTCGCTTGGTCGATCGCGCGCATCCAGGAGCTCGGCCAGGCATCGAGCT
>JAFGSN010000066.1 GCA_016934575.1 Vicinamibacteria bacterium | reverse complement strand
TGGGTGGGTCATTTCCGGCGAGCAAACCCGGGTCATTTCTCGCAAGCGTCGAAGCCCGGCCCCAAGAAAACGACGCCCATCACTCCGTAGTGACGCATGAAGGTCGTGCGAGTGTTTCATAAGCTGGCGTGTGCGCGATTATAACCGGCCGCCGAGGTCTGTTTCGACGTCGCGAGTCCGTGGTGACGACAAGGCCGGCGCTTCGTACCTTTGAAAACGCTTGCATGGCCATGGATTGAGCGCCACGGCGAACGGCGCAAGCGTGTACTCGTGCCGTAGAAACTATTCATCACGCCTGCGCGTATTATCCAGTGGAGGAATACATGACTTCGGAGAAGAAAACCTCGCGACGCGCGGAGCTCCCGAGATCGTCGACGTCGGATATCAAGTTCAGCGGGCTTGTCGTGAGCGCTACGCGCAAGAGGAATCGGAGCGGCACTCGTTCTTTACAGCTCGGAACGTCGCTTGCTCTACATATGCTCGTCATCGGTGGATTATTGGTCGCTCCTCTGCTTACGGACGTGTCGCTCCCCGAGCCGACGCGCACGGTCCGAACATTTTTCGTGACGCCGTCATTCGAAGCACCGCCGCCTCCTCCTCCCCCAGCTCGATCATCGAACGCCCCGTCGCGGATCTCAACCGCGGAGCGGAAAAGCGGATCGCGTGAATTCATCGCACCGATCGAGATATCGAGCTCCGTCGCAACCTTATACGAATTGGACCTCGGCATGGCTGGCGGAGTTGAAGGAGGAGTCGAAGGAGGCGTGGTCGGCGGAGTCGTGGGAGGAGTCGTGGGAGGATTGGGAGCGATCGAACCAATCGCTAGGCCGGTGCGTGTCGGCGGCGAGATCAAGGAGCCCCGCAAGATCAGGCACGTGGATCCGATCTATCCGAGCGTCGCGCAAGCGGCGCGGGTTCAGGGCGTCGTTGTCATCGAGTGTCTTATCGGAATCGACGGCCGGATCGAAACAACAAAGATCGTGCATGGCATGCCGTTACTGGAAAACGCGGCGCTCGATGCGGTGCGGCAATGGCGTTACTCACCGACCTTTTTCCAGGGAGTCCCGGTACCGGTGATCATGACGGTGACCGTGAACTTCAGCATCGCCTGATATTCACATGCAAGCTGCGTTGGATTCAGGCTTTGGCCCGCATGACGGACGGTTGTTCCACCGACACGAGTCGGCAAGCGACGCTCCGCTTCCAATCACCTGAAGTCGCCGGGGCGCGGCATGCCGCGGCCCGGACCGCTCCTACTTGCTCTTGGGAACCTCGCTCATCGGAATGCCCAGCGCATTGGCCACGCCTTCGCCGTAGGCTGGATCGGCCTTCAGGCAGTTGCCGATGTGACGGATCTTGACTTCCCCGGGCGCGTCGCCCATGGCGCGAGCCGTGTTCTCGAAGAGCGCTTTCCTTTGATCGGCGTTCATGAGCCGGAACAGAAGACCGGGCTGGGTGAAGTAGTCCTCGTCCTCGCGATGGTTCCAGTGATCGGCGGCTCCTTCGATTTCGAGCGGCGGCTCGGCGAACTCGGGCTGCTGTCGCCACTCGCCGTAGCTGTTGGGTTCATAGGCGAGCGTGCCGCCCTGGTTGCCGTCGACTCGCATCAATCCGTCGCGATGGTAGCTGTGAACCGGGCAGCGCGGGGCGTTGACCGGAATCATGTGGTGGTTGACGCCGAGACGGTAGCGCTGGGCGTCACCATACGAGAAGAGACGCCCCTGTAGCATCTTGTCTGGGGAGAAGCCGATGCCTGGAACGATGTTGGAGGGATTGAAAGCCGACTGCTCCACTTCGGCGAAGTAGTTTTCGGGATTCTTGTTGAGCTCCATCACGCCCACTTCGATGAGCGGGTAATCTTTGTGAAACCAGACCTTGGTCAGGTCGAACGGATTGTAGGGGCACTTGGCCGCGTCCTTCTCGGGCATCACCTGGATGAACATCGTCCAGCGCGGGAAATCGCGCTTCTCGATGCTCTCGTACAGATCCCTCTGATGGCTCTCGCGGCACTTGCCGATGATCGCCTCCGCTTCGGCGTCGGTCAGGTTCTTGATGCCCTGCTGCGTGCGAAAGTGGAACTTGACCCAGTGGCGCTCGTTACTGCCGTTGATCATGCTGAAGGTGTGGCTGCCGAAGCCGTGCATGTGGCGATAGGAGAGCGGAATCCCCCGCTCGCTCATGGTGATCGTGACCTGGTGCAGCGCCTCGGGCAGCGAGGTCCAGAAGTCCCAGTTGTTCTTCGCACTACGTAGGTTGGTGCGCGGATCGCGCTTCACCGCGTGGTTGAGGTCGGGGAACTTGAGCGGATCGCGCAGGAAGAAGACCGGCGTGTTGTTGCCGACCAGGTCCCAGTTGCCCTCTTCGGTGTAGAACTTGATCGCGAAGCCGCGGATGTCGCGCTCGGCGTCGGCCGCGCCGCGTTCGCCGGCCACGGTCGAGAAGCGCACGAAGAGGTCGGTCTTTTTGCCGACGGCCGAGAATACCTTGGCCTTGGTGTACTTGGCGATGTCGTGCGTGACCGTGAAAGTGCCGTAGGCGCCCGAGCCTTTGGCGTGCATGCGGCGCTCGGGAATCACCTCACGATCGAAGTGAGCGAGCTTCTCCAGGAACCAGACGTCCTGAAGGAGTTGGGGGCCGCGCGGGCCCGCGGTGATCACGTTCTGGTTGTCGACGACGGGAGCGCCGGCGACTGTGGTCAGCTTCTTTTTCTTTTCGGCCATGACTTGCTCCTCTGCTTTCCTCGCGGCGGCTTGGAATCCGTTTCGGCTTGTTTCTCGCATTGCTTGCGTGCGCAACTGTCGCAGACGCCCCGCACCTCGATATGAGCGCTATCGACACTGCCGTAATCCTTGACCGCATCTGGAATGCGCAACGCGTCGAACGCGGCGCTTTCGAAGTCCCGCGCCAGCCCGCATCGCGTGCAGATATAGTGATGGTGGCGCGCAAGATTGGCGTCGAAACGCACGCTCTCGCGCCTCGGGCCGAGAGTCGCGACGAGCCCGAGATCGTTGAGCATCCACAACGTCCGGTAGACGGTGTCGATCGAAACCGTCGGAATCCGCCCCCGCACTTCTCGAAACACCGCGTCCGCGTCCGGGTGCTCCACGCTCGACGCGACTTCCCTGAAGATCTCGAGGCGCTGGTGGGTGAGCTTGACGCCCGCCGCCCTGGACGCCGCCTTGAGCTTCTCGACCCTACGCGCGATTTCAGCCTGTTCTACTCTCACCACGGTTTCCTATTGGCGTCTTATTCTCATTTAAGAATCATTCTGCATTAAGAGCGCCGGCAGGTCAAGGGCGTTTCATCCCGCGGTCGAGTCGAACCGCCACGTGAGAGCGTCATCTTTCGCCGCGCCGGACCTCAACGGCCAGAAGGAAGATGGCATTGAAGCGCGCGCCTTCCTGCCTGCCGGCAGGCAGGGCTGATCGCGAAGGTCTTTAACGTCGATCCGATCACGTGTCATAAATGCGTTGGAAGGCTCAAAGTCGTCGCTTATCTTCACGACCAGATTTCCATCAAGAGGGTTCTCGACCAT
>JAFGSN010000240.1 GCA_016934575.1 Vicinamibacteria bacterium | reverse complement strand
CGTCTTCCCATGATCAACGTGGCCGATCGTTCCCACGTTCACATGCGGCTTCGTTCTCTCGAACTTCTCCTTGGACATGCTTGATCCTCCGTATAAGGAATCTTCCCGTCCGGATTCCCTCGTCGATGAGCGCCGTCCGGGCCCCTCGGCCTCAGTTCTTCATCGCCCTCCCCGTGACCCGCGCCACGACCTCTTCACAGATCGCTCGCGGCGCCTCGGCGTATTTCTCGAACTGCATGCTGTAGGTGGCGCGTCCCTGCGTTCGTGAGCGCAGATCCGTCGAATAACCGAACATGTTAGCGAGCGGAACCATGGCGGTGATGATCTGGGTTCCGCCGCGGGACACCTGTCCCGCAAGGTGTCCGCGCCGGCTTGTAAGGTCGCCGGTAACGGCGCCCGTGTATTCGTCGGGCGTCACGACCTCGACCTTCATGACCGGCTCCAGCAGCGTGGCATTGGCCCGGCGCGCCGCGTCCTGAAAAGCCATCGAGCCGGCGATCTTGAAGGCCATCTCGGACGAATCAACTTCGTGGAAACTCCCGTCATACAAACGCACCTTGACGTTCACCACCGGGTAGCCCGCGAGTATTCCTCGTTCCATGGCCTCGCGGACTCCCTCCTCGATCGGCTTGATGTATTCCTTCGGAATGTCACCGCCCGTGATCTTGTTTTCGAAAACGAAGCTCGTGTCTCCGACCGGTTCGATCTCGATCTTGCAGTGACCGTATTGGCCTCGTCCCCCGCTCTGCTTGACATAGCGACCCTCGCCGTTCGAGGCGCGGCGGATCGTCTCCTTGTACGCCACCTGAGGCTTGCCGACATTGGCCTCGACGCCAAACTCACGGCGCAATCGATCGACGATGATCTCGAGATGCAACTCGCCCATTCCCGAGATCTTGGTCTGACCCGTGTCCCGATCGGTCTCCACCCTAAAAGTCGGATCCTCCTGCATCAGTTTCGACAAACCCTGCGCCAGCTTCTCCTGGTCGGCCTTGGTCTTGGGCTCGACAGCCAGCGCGATGACTGGAGCCGGAAAATTGATCGCCTCGAGCACGACGGGATGCCCGGGGCTGCAGATCGTCTCGCCGGTCTTCGCGTTCTTGAGCCCAACCGCCGCGGCGATGTCGCCCGCGTAGACTTCCTTGATCTCCTCGCGCTTGTTGGCGTGCATCTTGAGAAGTCGTCCGATGCGCTCCTTGCGTCCCGTGGAAGTGTTCAGGACCGTGTCACCGCTCTCGATCCGTCCTGAATAGACGCGCAAAAAAGCCAGTTGCCCCACAAAGGGATCGGTCATGATCTTGAACACGAGCGCCGCGAAAGGAGCGTCGTCCTTGGGCTCTCGTGGAACGAGCTCGCCGGTGACGGGATCGTGGGCCGGAGTGGGAGGAATGTCGACCGGGGACGGAAGGTAGTCGACGACCGCCTCAAGCAGAGGCTGCACGCCCTTGTTCTTGAAAGCCGCTCCGCACAAAACCGGGAACAACTTGAGCGCGATGGTGCCCCGCCGTATCCCGGCCTTGATCTCTTCGACCGACGGTTCCTCGCCGGCCACGTATTTTTCGAAGAGCGCGTCGTCGCCGGCTTCATGCGCGGCCTCCGCCGCCTTCTCGATCAGAAGCTCGCGATATCGGCGCGCCTCGGCGAGCGCGTTCTCGGGAACCTCCACAACCTCATATTCCGCGCCAAGCGTATCGTTCAGATAACGAATCGCGCGCATCTCGACCAGATCGATCACTCCTTGATGCCCGTCTTCGGCTCCGAGCGGAAGCTGAATGGCGACGGCGGAGCGCGCGCTCAGACGTTCGTGCATTGTCTTGACGGCGTGTAAAAAATCGGCCCCGACGCGATCCATCTTGTTGACGAAAACCACGCGCGGAACCCGGTATTTGTCGGCTTGACGCCAGACCGTCTCGGATTGCGGCTGCACGCCGGCCACGGCGTCGAAAACCGCCACCGCTCCGTCGAGAACACGCATGGACCGCTCGACCTCGGCCGTGAAATCAACATGCCCCGGAGTATCTATAATATTGATGCGGTGATCTCGCCAGAAACAGGTCGTGGCCGCCGAGGTGATCGTGATGCCGCGCTCCTGCTCCTGCTCCATCCAGTCCATCGTGGCCGTTCCCTCGTGAACTTCGCCGAGCTTGTAGTTCACGCCGGTGTAATAAAGGATGCGCTCGGTCGTCGTGGTCTTGCCGGCGTCGATATGCGCGGCAATCCCGATGTTCCGGTTGCGCTCGATGGGAATCAGCCTCGGCAAATCTTTCGTCCTTACCAGCGATAGTGGGCGAATGCCTTGTTGGCCTCCGCCATTCGGTGCGTGTCTTCCTTCTTCTTGATGGAACTGCCGCGCATGTTCGATGCGTCCAAAAGCTCGTTGGCGAGCTTCTGCACCATGCCGCGCTCGGGCCGTTTGCGCGCGAAGCCGATCAGCCAACGCAACGCCAGCGACGTACGCCGGGCGGTGTTGACCTCGATGGGAACCTGATAGTTCGATCCTCCGACACGACGACTCTTGACCTCGAGAATCGGCTTGACGTTCTCGACGGCCTTCTTGAAAACCTTCAGCGGATCGTCTTGCGTCTTCGACTGCACGATGTTCAAAGCGCCGTACATGATCGCTTGCGCGGTCGAACGCTTGCCGTCGCGCATCATGCAGTTGATGAACTTCGTGACGAGGCCGCTGGAATATAGAGGATCGGTGGATGTTTCCCTTCGCGGAATCGTTCCCCGACGTGGCATGCTCTTCGCTCCCTCTGCTCATCGCCGCCATGCGGCCTGACGGCTCTCCGAACACAAAACAGACGACGTATGGAGCGAGCGGCGCTCCGACACGTCGTCTGAGGCACCGACGACGACCGCCCTGCTCCAAGGATCCTGATTCGTCGCCCTCCATGCCGCCGGCGTATCCGAACCCGATCTCCTCGAAAGTGTCTTCCCGGCGTTTCCGCCGAGATATCGCTTCTAAACGACCTCCCGCCTCAGCCCGTGCCGAGGCCTATGCCCCGACGATCCGAACCCGATTTAGGTTTTCGGGCGCTTGGCTCCGTATTTGCTGCGCCCGCGTTTTCGGCCCTGAACCCCCACGGCGTCGAGCGTTCCCCGGACGATGTGATAACGAACGCCCGGCAAGTCCTTCACCCGTCCGCCGCGAATGAGAACAATCGAATGCTCCTGGAGGTTGTGGCCGACCCCGGGAATGTACGCCGTCACTTCGATTCCGTTTGACAGGCGCACGCGCGCCACTTTACGCAACGCGGAGTTCGGCTTTTTAGGAGTGGATGTGAACACGCGAACGCACACTCCCCGCTTTTGCGGCGAACCTTGCAGCGCCGGACTGTCGGTCTTGGACCGAAGGATTTTTCGACCCTTGCGCACGAGCTGACTGACTGTCGGCACTCAACCTCCCGCTTTTGACCGCTGTCACGTGTCCCGGAAGACGACCCTGTGGCACGCAAACCTTACTATTATTGTACAGAGCGCTTGCCCTGTCAATCGCATCGCCATCCTGATCTCGACCGTAAGTTCGACGGAGAAACCGTGGCTGGCAAGGAACGTCGAAACGCGACGTTCGGCGGGGAGTATACTTCGAAAACAATCTCAGGTCAAAGGATAAAACACTCGACGAGACCAATACAAAGCAATCCATAAATGCTGCGCGCCACTATTCCCGAGTCCTCGGGTATCGTCGCGATGACATCCCGGATGGCAAGCCGGCCGTCCGCGAGCGATAACACGTGTTCGTCCAACGATCCCAGGCTCGCTCTGGCCTCCCGGCCGATAGGCTCTCGCGAGACGCGTAGTCGCAAGCCGAGGTCCCCGAGCAGGAATCGAATGACGTCGGAGTCTTCAACGCAACGCACGCCTTCGAGAATGAGATCAGGAGTCGAAAGCGTGAAAGCCACTTCCTCTGACCAGGATGAGGCGGGTCGCTGTTCCTCGAATTCATAGCAGCCGTCGCTCCATCTCATGGGCTCTTTCAGGACGCATCGGACATGCGCCGCCAGCGCCGTTCCGAGTCGCTCCTCGCTCATGAGACCGAGTTCCATCAGCACGAGCCCAAGTCGCTTCTTCTCGCGCAAGACGATCGTCGTGGCGCGAGCGAGATCATCGGGCCGCAGCAACCCTTCGCGAATCGCGACCTCTCCTAGTTGCTCGCGCTTCGTGTTGCTCGCGGCGCGCACGACGACGCCGTTCCAGAAACGAACGCTCCTGGTCTCGTTTCCACGCACCAATTTCAACGTGCCGCTTCGTTTCCTCCTGTAAATTTCACCGAACACCTTCGGCAGCAATCCAAGCGATAGCGGTCGCGCGTTCTCAGCGCCGGCGCAAGAGAAGCCCGCCGCCTCGTTCGCGATTGCCGGTGGCGGCGGCGGGAGCCGCGCTACGATCGCCTCTCGATCCGTCGCGCGCGAATCGTCGTCCACCGCGGACGGCAGATTCTCGATCACCTCGACGACGCGCGGACTCGCCGACGGCGCGAGATCGATTTCGAGCGCTTGAGTCGGCCTTGTTCCGTCGGATTGGCGTTCGACCCTCACAACCGGCTTGTCAAACGCGCCGATATCGCTTGCCCCACGAACGACTCGAGCCAGCCGACCGTCGGAAAGACGCAAAAGCGTGCCCGGCGGGTAGCGTCCGAGAGCGTTGACGAAAAGACGTATCAATACGGGATCATAGATTCGTCCCGCCTCGGCCGCCATCCTCTCCAAGGCGACGGGCGGCGTCAGCCCCGCCCCCCGGGACTGCGCCAGTATGTCGTAATCCTCGGCGATCGCCAGGATTCTTCCGAAAAGCGACGGCCTCCGCTCTGGGTCGTCAAAGCGGCGATGATGATCCAGCGCCGCGAGCGCTCGCCTGACTTTCGCTTCATGAAAGCCTTTCTGCCGCACGAGAGCGAGCGCTCCGGCGTCGCCGTGCCGCATGAAAGCGCTCTCCGAGTCAAGATTCCGCGGGAGCGTCGCGTAGCCCACATCGTGGAACATCGCCGCCAGTCCGAGATCCTGCAAGACGCCCGCCGGCAGACCCAGCCCGCGGCCGATCAGAAGCGCCAGCTTGGCGACACGTATGACATGGGCGGCATATGCGTCGACTTCATCCGGGTCTTTCCAGTACTCCGTATCTTCCGTCGGCGCGTCCAGAACGTCTGTCACCAGCCGCCGTAACGGCAATGGGTTGGGAAGTCGTCCGGACGACAGGTTGCTCCAAGCCTCCTCGATCATGGAAGAGCCGCGCGTTTCGATCGTGACGAGATCCCGCTTGCGCACGACCTCCGTCTCTCCCGACATTCGAAAACGATGAATTCCCGTGAACTCGACGCTCGTGATCTCCGCCGCCGCGAAGGCGGACTGCAACGCTATCCGCGGATGCTCGGCCGGCGCCGGAGAGACGAGCAATTCCGTCATCTTCCTGAGCTGCGCCGTCGTCAGCCGCCCATGCCATGAGATGCCGCCGACGCCATGCTGTTTCAGATGGGCGCCGAGATCGGCCGCGATCTCTCCCCTTCCTTCCAGCCGAATTCGAATGTCGTTGATGTAAACCTGATTCTCGACGGCCAGCATATGAACCGCGCCCAGGACGTCGATCAATCCGTCAAGCGCCTCCTTGAGATCCTTGATCGGCTGATCGAAAGCGCGGTTGTCCAGAGCATGCAACCGCGCCATGCCGAGAACGCCGAACACCAGATTGACGAGGCGCGCGCCCTCGTCGCGCACACGCCCCGCTAGCGCTCGATCCTCGCCCGCGCGGGCTCGGTCCAGCGCGCGGCCGAGTCTGACCTGTGCCCGGGAAATCTCGTCCATCTCGTCAGCCTCTATGGCGCCGACGGACAAGCGCGCCCAAGCAATGAGCGCGCATGTCGCCGTGCATCTTCTCGGCGGCCTGACGAATCAACTCTTCCGGCTCTTCTCCAGGCAGTTGCTCCAGGCCGGAAATCGCCGACCATTCCAAGAACCGATGGGCGGCGGTCTCCACCAATCTTCCCACGAGTCCTTTCGGGCGCAACCATTGACGAAACAGGGCCGTCGATCCTCTGGAAGAGAGCGTCGCCAGCGTTCTTCCGACACGCGCGGCTTCCTCCATTGAAGTCACGTCGAATTGACGTTCTTCCGCAAGCTTCACGATCGGGCCAAACGCGCCGTGCTCTTTGCGCGCGCCGATCAGCTCCAACGCTCGCCACCGCGCTTCCTGGTGGGGCGACGCCGCGAGTCGCGCCAGAACGCGCGAGATCCGCGCATCGTGCGGCGCCTTCTCGAATCTCAGCATGGCCTCATGAGCGACGGCCAGATCTGGATGATCCGCGAGGTGTATCGCAGCGTCGAGCGCCTTTTCGGGAAGGGCGCGCGCCAGGGCCCGAAGCAGGTCGCACGCGACGCCCGCCTCGGCCTCGCGCATGCGCGCGATCACGTAATCGGGCTGCTCCGGCGCATAACGCTCGAGGAGCTGCCGCGTTAGTCGACGGCTCGCCTCGCTACGCTCCTCCCCGAGGACGTCGATCAGTCGCTCGATCCGCTGCTGGGGAAGAAGATCGAGCAGCTCGATCAGTTCCGGCGGAGGCGCCATCGTTGTCTTGGGCGTGGAATGCATGATCTTCGCAAGAGCGCGCTTGTCCGCGAAAGACGCGACGATCTCCGCCGCACGCTCGTTCCCGGAGGGAAAGAACTCACGAATCGCGCGAACCAACGCGGTCAGATGTCCGATCTGATTCTCCGAAAGAAGAAAATCGCGCACCTCGAAAACGAAGCTCCAAACGTCCTCCGCGCGCGTCGGGTCCCCCGAATCCGTGATGACACGCAAAAGCTCTCGCGCAGCGCGTTCGGCGTTCGCCGGCAGATTATGCGACGCCTCCTCGTCCCTCAGGCGCTCGCGCTCGCTTTCCCCGACGTCCTTCCACGCGACGGCGGCCCGTTCATCGAGGCGACGGGCCGGAAGGTCCCAATCGGCCGGCACATGGACGCCCGCAGCCGATCGATCAATGCTTCGCGTCCCTTCTCCTTCCCGCTCCTCCTCTTCGTCGGGCACAAAACCTTCGACGGCGTCGACGTCGACATGCTCAAAGCCCGCCTTCCAGAGCAGCGTCACGATGTCGTCTTCGTTCTGACGCACTCCCGTATATCGCACGGAGAGGACTTCAAGGAGTCGGAGGATCTCGTCCCATTCCACGCCTTCACGAAACGTCAGGCGTCTGACGCCGTCACGATACATGCGGAACGCCAACGAGCGCTCCCGATCCCTCTCCAGATAAACAATCTCTCCCGCGAGCGCGAGCTCGAACGGACGGACCTCCAAGTCGAGGCAACCCAAGGCTTCGACTGCTTGCGTGAACTTCAGGCGCAGATCCTCGATGAACCGACGAATGGCGTCATTGCTTGGATCGTAAAGAAGGAAACTCCGCGCCGCTCGAGACAGGGCCAGTAAAGCGAGGTTGGCGGTCCGTCCCGCCTGGGAACCGCCGACGCGGGCCTCCTCGACGACCTCCATCGCGCCCCCCGAAGAAGTCGTTTTCTTCCCCTTTTCAGGCGTTTCTTCGCTCACGAGTCGCGCGCTCCCCCGGCAGCCAGTCTATCGCGAGATTCGCCGCCCGTCATCGCGCAAACAGGCATGGCCGCGGCGCCTTGGCGCCGAATGAGTCAGCGCTCTTCATCGGAGCCCGGGAGCGAATCCGTCTCGAATGTTTCCGCCATGGGCGCGACGTCAAGGCTTTCGTAACTCGGCACATAGCTGACCGGATGATCGAGCATGAAAGAAGTTTCGAGCACCTCGGTCGCTACTCGCCCCTCCATGTCTCGAGCCACGGGCAGACCCATGAGATGGAGAATCGTCGGCGTGACGTCAAGAACCGACGCGTTTCTGAAATCCACGCCTTCGCGGATGCCGTTGCCGATGGCCGCAATAAAACCGTCGGGAGCGTCCCCGTGCGTCCCGGATCGGTCTTCGCCCCTCGTCAAGCGGGATACGATCCGCCGGTGCAGCGGAACGGGATCCATGCCATAGGCGGAGATCACGATGAGAACGTCCTCCCGCTTCATGTTCTCGATCATCTCCGCCACAATCTGTCCGAGAAAACCGGAATATCGATCGATGACATGACCATATCGGCGCACTTCGGCGGGATGAACGTCGCCAAATTTCTCCGGACGCGCGTAACGCAGAAAAGCGCGTCCGGCGACGTCTCGTCCCGAAAAACACGTCGCGAAAAAGGGCGGATCGTAAACCGCGCGCAACACGGCGCCCGCGCGCAGATAGGTCAGGTCAGGCGCCAGGGCGCGCTCCACGAGATCGCGCTGCCAGAAAGGAGGCTCTTTTTCTTGGGCCGCCGTCGCGAGGTCGATGAACTCCGATACAAAAGCGCGATCCACGTCGGAGGGCCGTGTGCGCTTGGCGACGACCTCCTTGGCCAGGGTCAATGGAAACAGCGCCTCGTCCAGTCTATGGACTGGAGTCGTATGAAAGCCGCCGGACAACATGAAACCCCGCACCCGCTCGGCCGGATGCGTTCCCCACAATCGCACGACTCCAACTTCGATTTCGAAAGCGTTCAGCGCGTTCCACACCGTCTTCACGCGGCGGGAGGACGCGGAAACGGCGTGACTCGCGAGCAGGCCCGTTCTTTGAAGCACGCCGACCAGAACGCCTCGCGGAAGAAGGTCATATTCGGCGCGCGAGCCCCACAACCGATAGCCGACAGCTCCCTTCACGCCATGATCCCGCGGGAACCTCCCGGTGAGGATCGTCGTCCAGACTGGAGGCCCTTCGGTCGGCCGCAACGTAGCGAGCGGTCCGAACGCTCCCCGTCTCAGAATCGATCGAAACGCCGGAAGGTTGCCGCGAGCAACCTGATCTTGCACCTCGGACCAACTGACGCCGTCCATTCCAACCAGCGTCACTCTTCGCATCGGCTTTGTTGGCGCGATCCGTAACGGCAGCGTCCTCGTCGGAGATTCGAGCGCGGGTCGCAAAAGAAGCGGCGCGATCACGGTCGCCGCCGTCGCCAGGACGACCATTGGCGCGCCGAAGCCCCGACGTCGCGATGGATAGAAAAGAACGTCGAGTCCCACCGTCAAGACGACCACCGCCGCCAGCGAGATCACGACCGAACATGCGGCGAACGCGCGCGCGGTCTCGAGCGGCACCGAATGCCGATATTGCCAGAGATTAAACCAGTAAAGCGCCGCCGATGCGACGATTCCGAAAGCCGCATGACGTGTGAATCCCGGGAGTCCGGGGATTGGAGAACGGCGATCCGTGCGCCGGGACAAAAACAAGCCGAGAATCGTCCCCCACAAACCGACGAGGACGAACGCCGGACCGAGATGCGGAAGAACGAGAACCGCGAACAATGCCAACGCTTCACGGCTCAGCTTTAAATTCGGATTGAGGTAAAGAGCGATAAGAGCGGGAGATAAAGCCAGTATCGAAGATGCCGCAAGAACGCCGCGCCAACGCTTCAACGACATGAGCGACATTGATATCACAGATGACCGGCGTTGTCGGCCGCCTTGTCGAGTGGACCGCTCCATGTCCGACGGCTATCATCCAGTCGATGCCCTCCGACCTCGACGCCGCTCTCGTAGAACGTCATTCAATCGGCGATGCGTTTCACGTGCTCGTTTTCGAGCACGGCGATGTCGCGCGAAACTCCCGACCGGGTCAATTCGTGATGCTGAAACCCGGCCGATCAACGGCGCTTCCTTTGCGACGCCCCTTCTCGATCATGGACGTCGACGCTGAACGCGAAACATTCAGTGTTTTCATGAAAGTCGTGGGCGCCCAAACCCAGGCTCTCGCGCATCTCCGGATCGGACAAACCGCTCGCTGTCTTGGACCATTGGGGCGTTCGTTCCAATCGCCGCAATCGCCCTCCTTGCCGCTGCTCATCGGAGGCGGCTTCGGTATCGCGCCGTTGCTCCTGCTCGGCGCCGTGCTGCGTCGTGATGCATACGAACCGCGAGTCTTCTATGGAGGCCGCACGATCGCCGATCTCGCGCTGCGCCGGACTCTGGAAGATCTCGGATTCTCGCTCGTGCTCGCCACGGAGGACGGCTCTCTCGGCTTCAAAGGCCTGATCACCGCGGCTCTCGAAGAGCACCTCGATTCATGCACCCTCCCGACATCGCTCTTTGCCTGTGGTCCTGGGCCGATGCTCGCCGCCGTCGCGCGCATCGCGGCTCGTCGCGGTCTGCCGGCGCAGGTCAGCGTCGATCCCTGGATGGGTTGCGGAATGGGCACATGTCTCGGCTGCGTCGTCCCGACGCGGAAAGCGAATGAGGAAAGACCGCGGTATCGCTGCGCTTGCACCGAAGGACCTGTCTTCGAATCGTCGGAGGTGGTCTGGACCGATGATCGTGCTTCGCCGTCCCGCGCCCGGGAGACAACGCCATGACGCTCGCCGTCACGATAGCGGGACTGCGGCTGAAGAATCCACTGATCGCCGCTTCGGGAACGTTCGGCTACGGCATCGAGCTCGAGAACTTCGTTGATCTGGGAATACTGGGCGGAATCGTGACCAAGGGGCTCTTTCTGAAGCCGCGCGCGGGCTGTCCGCCGCCCAGAATCGTCGAAACGCCTTCCGGTCTGTTGAATGCCATCGGATTGCAGGGCGTCGGCGTCGCCAGTTTCGTCCACGAGATTCTTCCGCGACTCGCGCGTTTCGACACCGCTATTCTCGTCAACGTTTGCGGCGACACGGTCGATGAGTACGCGGCAGTGACACGCGTGCTCGAGGACGCTCCCGGAGTCGCGGGCATCGAGCTCAATATCTCTTGCCCCAACGTCAAGCAGGGAGGCATGGCGTTCGGCGTCGATCCGCTCTTGACGCACGCCGTCGTCAAGGAAGTGCGCAAGGCCACGCGGCGCCCGGTGATCGTAAAACTCTCTCCAAACGTCACGGACATCACGGTCATTGCGCGCGCCGCCGAGGATGCCGGCGCCGATGCTCTCTCATGCATCAACACTCTTCTCGGCCTTGCGATCGACGTCGAGACGCGGCGCCCGCGGCTGGGCTTCGGCACGGGCGGCCTGTCCGGGCCCGCGATTCGCCCGATCGCCGTGCGCATGACCTGGCAAGTCGCGCAGGCGACACGCATACCGGTGATTGGAATCGGCGGCATCTGCTGCGCGGCGGACGCGCTCGAATTCCTGATCGCCGGCGCCAGCGCGGTCCAGATCGGCACCGCCAACTTCGTCGACCCAAACGTTTATCAAAGCATTCTCCGCGATATCGAGCGCTACTTGCAGCGACAAGGAGTCGCTCGTCTCACTGAAATCGTCGGCAGTCTCCGATATCCGCGACAACAATAGAAGACACGCGCGTTCAGTCTTGTTCTTTTACGGCTCCGCGACTCTGCATTCGTTATGTATTTGCTTGCCCCCCTATTGACAGGCGGCACCCGGGCTTCTAACATCCATTCAATTGGTCGCCAGTGCCGGAGTGGTGGAACTGGCAGACACGCACGTTTGAGGGGCGTGTGGGGCAACCCATGCGGGTTCGAGTCCCGCCTCCGGCACCAAGATTTCTCGAACATTTACGTCAGCACCCGACCCGACCCAATTTCATCGCAGCCAAACATCGACCGGTGTCATGGGCGAGGAGAGGTTTCTCTTGACCATGCGAGCAACGTCGATATACTTCGAGACCATGCGCGGAATGACAACGTCGTCTCGATCAGGAAAAGCGATTCGCCGGTTGCTCGGCTCCCGGTGGGCGGCCTTCATGGCGGTCTTCATTCTCCCGCTGGCCCTGCCGAGATCCACCTATCAAGCCAAGGAACATGCCTCCAAGCGTCCGCCTCCGCTCAGGGTCTATCGCGACACGATTCTACGGGGCCAATCTCTCGCCGCCGCGCTTTCCGAAACGCTTTCGGCCGCCGCGATCCACGAGCTCGTCGAAGCCGCTCGCCCCATTTACAACCTTTCCTCGGTCCTGCCCGGACGTAGTTACGGAATGGCGCTGCTGCCTGACGGCACGCTACAGACTTTCACTTACGCGATCGACGAGCTCAAAACCCTGCGCGTCTTTCGAGACGACGACGGTCTTTCGGCCGCCGTCCATGCGCGCCGATACGAGACCCGAGTCTCGGTTCTATCGGCCACGATCGACTCAAGCCTGTTCGAGTCGGTCGGCGCTCTGGGCGAAAGCGACCGCCTCGCGTTCGATTTCGCCGATATCTTCTCGTGGGACGTGGACTTCAACACCGATATACGGCGCGGCGACGCATTCGAAGTCGCGGTTGAAAAGCTCGCTCTCGACGGCCGTTTCATGCGCTATGGACGCATTCTGGCCGCACGGCTATCGCGCGGCGATCGAACGTTCACCGCCGTTCGTTTCGACTGCGAAAGCACGTCCGGATATTTCTCGCCGGACGGCGTTCCACTGCGCAAGGCATTTCTTCGCTCGCCGCTCAAGTACGCCCGGATCACGTCACGATTCAGCCGCGCGCGTTATCACCCGATCCTGAGAATCGTCCGGCCTCACCGCGGCGTCGATTACGCCGCGCCAACGGGAACGCCGGTCATGGCCACCGCCGACGGCGTCGTCATCACGAGCGGCCGGCTCGGCGGTTATGGCAATACGGTTCGCATCCGTCACGCCAACGGTTACGTGACGCTTTACGGACATCTATCCAGGATCTACGTGCGAGCAGGCCGGCGCGTCAATCAGGGACAGACCGTCGGCGCCGTCGGCCGAACAGGCATGGCAACGGGCCCGCATCTCGATTATCGAATGACGCGAAACGGCGTCTTCGTCGATCCGCTCACGACTCAGATCCCGCCTGCCGCGCCGATTCCTCCTCATGAGCATGAAGCCTTCGAAACGGCACGCGCGCGGCATATGGCGTTGCTGCCCGTCAAGTGCTCGAGCGCGACGTCGGCGATTGTGGATGCGTCCGCCTCGAACGAAAAAGCCCCGTGAACGCCGGCAAATACTGAAAACCGCGCCCGCTTCAACGCAAACGGATAAACGGCAGGAGGTCCACTATCGACTACCGTCTGTCGTCTACCGTCCGCCGTTAGTCGCGCAGGAGCTTGATGACCTTGTGCCTGAAGAGCCGTTCGGCGGCCGTCTGGTTCCTACTAGCACGACGCATCCCGCCATGGTTCTACTCCGCTACGCGCGAGATCTTCACCTCACGCATCAGAAGCAGATGTCTGTCATCGACCGCGAGCGTGTCAGGTGTGAAGGGCAACGTAAAGCTGAAGCGCGTGTCGCCGACCGAGATCAGGATCCGCTGGCTCTCCGCTCGCTCGTCGACCGTCCGCGTGAACGTCATCTCGAGCGGGTGGCGCGCGAGGGACGTTCCGTCAAGGGTGACTCTACCACTTGCGCTCATGCCCCTCGCCGTCCACTCGACCGAGACTGTGGGAAGCGTCGAGCCGTGTAACCACTCGCCGAAGAAGGCATCGGTCCAGCCTGCCGTCTCCTTCGAGAACGTTTCGACCAAGGCGTGCGTCGTGAGCCCGCGCGTCCCCTGGTATGCCGCATGAGGCCTACGCAGAATGCCGAACAACTGTTCCTCAGACT
>JAFGSN010000065.1 GCA_016934575.1 Vicinamibacteria bacterium | reverse complement strand
GTCAATGCCTTCGGGGGCTACGGCTACTTCCGAGACGAGCTGTACTACCTCGCGTGCAGCAATCACCTCGCCGCCGGATACGTCGACCACCCGCCGCTCTCCATCTTGGTCCTGGCACTCGGCCGGTTGCTCCTCGGTGATTCGATCCTCGCGATCCGCCTGATTCCAGCCATCGCCTCCGCCCTCTGCGTGCTCATCGTCTGCCTCATGGTCCGCAGGATGGGCGGCGGCCGGCTGGCCACGGTGATCGCGGCGTTGGCCTTCGTGGCCTCGGGGCAGCTCCTGGCCTTCTTCACCTTCTACTCGATGAACAGCCTCGACATCCTGCTCTGGACGCTGGCGGCGTACGTCTTGCTGCGGCTGGCGGAGCGCCCGACGCCGCGCGGGTGGATGGTGCTCGGAATCGTGCTCGGCCTGGGTCTGCTCAACAAGACGAGCGTCCTCTGGTTGGGGGCGGGAGTCGCCGTGGGGCTCCTGGCGACGGGCCTCCGGTCCGAGCTGAAGACCCGCTGGCCCTACCTGGCCGCCGCCCTCGCGCTCCTTCTTTTCTCCCCCTACCTCATCTGGAACCTCATCCACGACTTGGCCCACTTCGAGTTCATGCAGAACGCGGTGGCCCTCAAGTACTCGTCCCTGACGCGCCTCCGTTTCGTTCTCGACCAGCTCGTGAACATGAACCCGCCCACGATGCTGGTCGCGCTCGCCGGTCTTGCCTGGTACTTGTTCTCGAAGGAGGGCCGCCGCTTCAGAATCCTGGGGATCGTCTTCCTGACGGCGTTCGGGATTCTGCTGCTGAACCCTCACAGCAAGTCGGAGTACCTCGCCGCCGCCTACCCGCCCCTCTTCGCGGGCGGTGGCCTCCTGTTCGCGCGTCTGACTCACGGCCGCTGGCGCACCGCCAGTCGCGGCCTGGCGGGGCTGCTGATCGCGCTGCTCGTCGCCTTCGGTGTCGTGGTGGCTCCGTTGGCGATGCCGATCCTGCCCGTGGCGGACTACGTGCGCTACTTGCGTGCCCTGGGCGTCTCTCCCACCACGGCGGAGGACAAGGCCCTCGCCGAGCTGCCACAGTTCTTCGCCGACATGCACGGCTGGGAGGATTTAGCTCGCGAGGTCTCCGCGGTCTACCTCTCGATCCCGGAGGCGGAGAGGGCGACCACGGTAGCGTTCGTGGGGAACTACGGGGAGGCGGGAGCGCTCGAGCTGTTCGCGCGCGACTACCCGCTGCCACGCGTGATCTCGGCGCACAATTCCTACTGGGTCTGGGGCGTCGGTTCACCCAGCCCCACGACCTTCATCCGGCTCGGCGGGAGCCGAGAGGACTACCTCGAGAGCTACGGCGAGGTGCTGGCAGCCGGGCGGCACCTGTGTCGCTACTGCATGCCGTACCAGGGCGATCTCGGCATCTTCGTGGCACGCCAGCGGCGTGTCCCGATCGAGCAGGCTTGGCCAGAATACAAGCATTACGAGTAGAGGCCGATGTGACAACACCGTATCAATTTCGGACCTCGGTTGGCACGCGCTCGGACTAGCCTTAACGCATGGCCCGAGTCGCGCGGCTCGTTGTGCCTGACGTTCCGCATCACATCACGCAGCACGGCAACCGGCGACAGCGGACTTTCTTCACCGAGAGCGATTACGATGCTCACAAGGCGCTGATGGCCCGCTCCTGCACAGCTTGCGGCGTGAAGATTCTGGCTTATTGTCTCATGACGAACCACGTTCACCTCGTGGCCGTGCCGAGGAATCCGGCCGACCTGCGGCGTGCCATTGGCGAGGCTCATTGGCGCTTCACGCGCCGCATCAAATTCCGTGAGGTCGGGCGCGGCCATCTCTGGCTCTCTGGCAGGGTCGCTTTGCTTCCCTCGTGAATAAAATGGCAGCGAACACACGTCTCGGGTGACGGGTCGCCACGCCCAATATTCGATGTCTTCGGGTGGCCGCGTTCAACTTTCCGGGTTCACCCGTTCAATGGAACGTCGCGCTCGGAGCGGCCGACCTCCCTGTGGCGGAAGCAGCTCACGAGATGGTCGTTGACCAGACCGACGGCCTGCATGTGCGCGTAGACGATGATCGAGCCGGCGAACGTGAAGCCGCGCCCGACGAGATCGCGGCTGATGCGATCCGAGAGCGGCGTGCGCGGCGGGATCTCCCGCAGGGAACGGCGGTGGTTGACGATGGGCCGCCCGCCGACGAACGACCACAGGTAGCTGTCAAAGGAGCCGTGCTCCCGCCGCACGGCCAGGAAGCAGCGCGCGTTTCTGATCGCCGCCGCGATCTTGCGCCGGTTGCGCACGATGCCCGCGTCGTCGGCCAGACGGCGCTCGTCTCGCGCCGTGAAGCGCGCCACGCGCTCGGGGTCGAACCCGGCAAAGGCGCGGCGATATGCTTCCCGCCTCTTGAGTATCGTGGCCCAGCTCAGGCCGGCCTGCGCCCCATCGAGGATGAGGAACTCGAAGTGCGTGCGATCGTCGTGCACTGGGACGCCCCATTCCTTATCGTGGTAAGCACGCATCTCCGGGCTGGTTTCCGCCCAGCCGCAGCGCGTCACTCTCCGGCTCATCGCTTCGCCTCCTCGTCGTGAGCAAGCATCCGTCCACGCCGCGGTACGCTGATGCGATCATCCCTTCCCAAGGCCTTTACCGCAAGCCGCAGAGCAATAGTCAAATCCGCCGGGTTTTCCACGCCGTATCTGTTATGTCGGGCGAGCCTAAGGGGCAAGGCGAGGCAGTGTAGCGAGCCCGCACGCGAAGGCTGAGGCAAAGGGGAGAAAGATATGTCCGTTCGACGGCCTCTGGACACGGGAAGCGAGCTGCTCGCGGAGTTCGACCACGGCGGTCGCGTCGTCGAGTACCTGATCGCCGCGCTGCCGCGGCGGTTGTGGCGCGCGGCGCCGCCGGCCGGCCGGCCCATCGCCGCGATCGTGGCGCATATCCAGAGCGTGAGGCGTACTTTCGCCAAGATGGGCGGCGCGCCGCCCTTCATTGCGCTGGACCGCGCCCGATCGACGCAGTCCGAGGCTCGTCGGGCGCTCCGGGAGAGCCGCGCGGCGTTGACGGATCTGTTCAGCCGCGCTCTCGCCCGCGGGGACGCACGAGTCAAGGGCATGCCGCGCCGCGTCGTGAGCATGATGGTCTATCTCATTCAGCACGACGCGCATCACCGCGGTCAAATATCGATGCTCGCGCGTGCGCTCGGTCATCGGCTCTCGGGGGACGATGTCATGCGGATCTGGGGCTGGAAGAAATTGCCCTGACGGGCTCGGGTGCCGCTCGCTGTCGTTTCGGGTCGCCACGCTCAAGTCTCCAGACCTGGCGTCTGATGAGCTACGTGGATTTTCCGGGGGGTTCTTTCGTGCCTCTATCACGAAAAGACCCGCCGCGAGCTGACGGAGGCCAACGGTCGCGCCTGCGCACAGAGTTACACCATGATCCGCCCGATCCGAGCCGGCGCTTGGGTGTGGAGGATTTCGTCACGCGCTCGCGGGAGCATGTCGGACCTGAGAATGCCCGAATCGACGGCGACGTGGAGTATTCGCTCCGTGTCGTCGCCGCAAACTCTTGGTTGTAGAGTCACGATACCTGTGTTTCCATAGTATTGATGGGCGGGCCGGAAGAGGCGTGTCGCGACAGTGAAGCGAAGCCTCGGTGAGCATGACCGGTACAGCGCGGATGGGATGGTTCGGCGAGGAAACGCCGGTTTCTTGGCGTTCACTGGATTGCAACGGCAACGTCATGATAAGGATCGCGAGGCGCGGTTTGGAGGAATTTCGATTCTCGCCGTGGCACGTTCATTGAAAGCGCGCTGGAGGATGGCGCTAGCGGCGCTCCTTATCATCTCGGCCGGAGTGTCGCTGGATGCCGCTGAAGATCACTATCGGTTCGGCCACCTGACGATCGAGGACGCCCTCTCCAACAACTGGGTTTTCTCGATTCTCAAAGACAGCGAGGGTTTCCTCTGGTTCGGAACCGAGAACGGACTCAATCGATACGACGGCGCCGGATTCAAGATATATCGGCATGATCCGGATGATCCGAACAGCCTGCCCTCGCCGGTGGCGGGCGCGCTGTATGAGGACGCTCGGAAACGTTTATGGGTCGGATCGCACCAGGGGAACGCGGGAGTTGCGCTTTATGATCGCGAGCACGATCGTTTCAAGAGATTCCTCCCCGTCCCCGGCCAGCCGATTGGCAACAACGTGCGGGTCATCTTGGAGGATGGTCGTGGACGGATTTGGCTCGGGACGGACAACGGCATCGCCACGCTCGATCCAAAATCCGGGAAGATCCAGCGATATCCTCTTAATGACGCTCAAAGCGTCGTGCCCGAAGACATTGTCAATGCTCTGTTCGAAGATCGTCGCGGCCGCTTCTGGGTCGGCAGTAGCGGCGGACTTTTACAGTTCGATCGCGAAACCGGCAAGTACGCTCGATGGCCCGGAGCGGCCGACGATCAATTCGGACTCCATCGAGCCGACATCCGGGATTTTCAAGAAGAGGAAGATCGACTGTGGATCGCGACTCTTGGTTCCGGGCTCCATCGAATCGATCCGGAGACCGGCCGTGACGTTCGGTATCTGCCTGATCCCCGCAATCCCCGCTCCATCGGCCATGCTCGCGTGAGTCGGATCGCGTCCGACAAGAAGGGAACGATGTATGTGGGGACCGAGAACGGCGGCCTGAAGATCTTCGACATGCGGCGGGGCACGTTCCGCGGCTTCATGCCGGACATCGACGACGACCAGAGCCTCAACTCCAATTCGATCTACAGTCTCTACCTGGACGATCAGGGCACTCTCTGGATCGGCACGTTCAACGGCGGCGTCAATTATCTCTCGCCCTATCTCCAGCGTTTTCAGCGCCTCCGAGCGGGGCGCGGAAAGCTGAACGATCCTCACGTGAGCGCCGTTCTCGAGGACCATCTGGGCGTCGTCTGGATCGGCACGGACGGCGGAGGATTGAATCGATTCGATCCGCGCACGGGCGCGTTCTCATACTATCGGAGCGATCCGAATGATCCCGCGACCATCGGCTCGGACGCCGTGTGGGCGCTTTGCGAGGACGGCCGCCGGAAACTCTGGCTGGGAGGATGGGATGGGGGGCTCGGTCTCTTTGATCGGACGACGGGTCGTGTCACTCGATTTCGCCACGATCCGAAGGATCCGCGGTCCATCGTCAGCAACCACGTCTGGCGCATCGTGGAGCTTCACACCGGCGAGCTGCTCGTCGTCACTCAGGCCGGAGCGGATTTGTTCGATCGAGACGCGGGCGTCTTCACGCATCTCACGGACCTCTACCCAGGGGCGGGCGAGGACGCGCTCTACAGCGGCGCCGAGGACGGGCAGGGCAATCTCTGGATCGTCGGCAACACGTTCGTCGGACAGGTGAATCGCCGGACGCGTCAAGTCGCCCGCTATCGCAGCGATCCGGAGGATCCCGAGAGGCTCGGTTCGGGCGGGACACAGGCCGTGCTAGTCGACAGTCTCGGCAACGTTTGGTTCGGGACCCAGGGCGGCCTGAGCTGCCTCGTGGCGAACGCCAGGCGATGGGTTCGCTATACGACGGCGGACGGCCTGAGCAACAACACCATCTTGGGCATCGTCGAGGACGCTTCGGGAAGCCTTTGGATCTCGACCGGTCGCGGCATCGACAAGATCGTCGATGCGGTTCACGCGCCCCGTGAGCCCAAGATCCTGAATTTCAACGCCCATGACGGCCTGCAAAGCCAGGATTTCGCTCGAAACGCTTGCTTCAGAAGCCCATCGGGGACACTCTACTTCGGCGGCGCCCGGGGTTTGAACTTCTTTTCCCCGGAAAACGTCGTGCCGAATCCTCGACCTCCGAAAGTCGTGCTCACGGATCTTAAAATTTTCAACGAGTCGGTCCGTCCGGGACTGGCCGGATCGCCGCTGGCGAAAGCGATCGGCGCCACGGAGGAACTGACTCTTTCTCACGAGCACGCCGTCGTCACCTTCGAGTTCGCGGCCCTGAGCTATGCACTTCCGCGCAAGAACGAGTACGCGTACAAGCTCGAAGGCTTTGACCGCCAGTGGAACAGCGCGGGCACGCTACACACGGCCACCTACACCAATCTCCCCAGGGGGCGACAGTTTATTTTACGCGTCAAGGCGTCCAATAACGACGGCGTCTGGAACGAGGAGGGCGCGGTCCTCAAGATATACGTCACTCCGCGTTGGTACGAGCGTTGGTTGACACGGATTATCGCCGCACTCTTGCTCGTTGCCGCGGCCGTCGGCCTGTATCGCATGCGCGTCGGCGCGCTGAAGGCGCGCGAGCGTGAGCTGGCTCAACGGGTCGAGGAAAAGACGACCGACCTCCAGAAAGAAATCGGCGAGCACAAGCGAACGGAGGAACGGCTGGCCCGGGAGAACGAGGAACGCCAGCGCGCCGAGGAGGAGGCCCGCCAGTCGGCCTTGAGGCTCAAGACGAGCAACGACGAGCTCATCGAGCAACGAGAAGCCCTGAAGCGGGAGAACGCCGAGCGCCGGCGGGCCGAGGAGGCGGCCGGAAGGGAACGCGATCTGCTCCACTCTCTCATGGACAACATTCCGGACCTGATCTACTTCAAGGACACTCAGAGTCGATTCGTGCGGGTCAACGCCGGCTTCGCTCGGGCCTTGGGCGCGTCCAGCGCCGATGCGGCTCTCGGCAAGAGCGACGCTGACTACTTCACGCGGGAATTCGCCGATGCATCGTCAAGAGACGAGCGGGATCTTTTCAAGACCGGCCGCACGATCCTGGGCAAGCTACAAAACGACGCTCGCAACGCGCGCTGGTACCTGGCGACGAAGGCTCCCATCCGCGATTCTTCCGGCAAGGTCGTCGGTCTCGTCGGAATATCCAAGGACATCACGGAGCGGAAGCAGGCCGAAGAGCGGATGGAGCAGGATCTCCAGAGATTTCTCGAAGTCGTCAGCGCCGTGGCGCAGGGCGACCTGACGCAACGCGGCGTCGAGGGCGACGACACTTTGGGACGCATCGCGCGGGCGATGAACAGGATGTCGGAGGGCTTCGCGACGATCCTTGACGGCGTCTACAACGCGGCCTTCGCCATGTCGTCGTCCTCGGCGGAGATTCTCGCGGCCGCGACACAGATCGCGAAGGGCGCGCAGTATGGAAACGAGCAGGTCGAGTCGACGTCGGCCGCCGTCGAGGAGATGGCGGCTTCGATGGCCCAGGTCTCCAAGAATGCCGCGTCTTCTTCCGAGAAAGCGCGCCTCGTGCTCGAGCACGTCGAACAAAGCGAGCGGGCCGTGAACGAGGTCCACGCCGGGACCGCGCGCATCGACGCCGCCGCCACGGAGACGGCGGAGAAGATGCGGCTTCTCGAGGAGCGCTCCGGCAAGATCTTCGAGATCATCGAGCTCATCGAGGAGCTGGCGTCGCAGTCTGCGTTGCTCTCGCTCAATGCCGCCATCGAGGCGGCCCACGCCGGCGACGCCGGCCGCGGATTCGCCGTGGTCGCGGAGGAAGTCCGGCGGCTGGCCGATCGTTCCAAGGAGGCGACGAACCGCGTTGCGGCGATTGTCGACGCCATGGTCGAAGAAATGAAGACGGCTCTCGGCGCCATGGAGCGCGCCATGCGGGAGGTCAAAACGGGGCGGACGCTGTCCGATCAGGCGATCGACAGCCTGGGAGAGATTTCCGGGCTGGTCCAGGACTCGGCGAGCCTCTCGGCGCAGATCTCGTCCGCGGCGCGCGAACAGGCCCGGGTCACGACGACCGTCGCGGGATCCATGCAGTCCCTGGCCAACATGACTCACGAATCCGCCGCTGGAGCGAGCAGCACGAGCACGGCCGTCGGCGACCTCGTCAAGCTGTCGGAGCAGCTCACCACGGCGATTTCGCGCTTCAGAATCGATCGTGTCGTCAAGTAGGACCACGTGCTGGAGACGATCGTGAACGCCGAGCTCTGCGCGTTTTCGCCGGCGATCGCCATCAAGCGTGGGCGGCCGTCACGTCGCCGGGGCTTGTCGAGGCGCCGGGATTCAACCGCTGGCAGATGTCCAAGGGAGTCGCGAATGCTTGACGCCGCTTCCTGAGGCGAATAATCTCTCTCCCGCGTTGGAGGCGTAAAGGCGCTTCGAGTCATTTTTACAGCGATTCTGTCGTCCGGAGACATCGTCGACGAAGATGGGGGCTTTGAGAGCCGTACGAACCGTGAATGAGCCCAGAGGTGACGGCGACTCTCGTCGATGGTTCGGCATTCTGGCCGTCGCGCTCGCCATCGTGGCCGTTTTACGCATCATCTCGACCTACTCCGTGCTCAGTCATACCTGGGATGAGCCCGCGCACATCGCCTGCGGACTCGAGCTCCTCGGAAACGGCCGCTACGCCTACGAAGTCCAGCACCCGCCGCTGGCGCGGATCGCCGTGGCCCTGGCGCCGTATCTCAGCGGTCTGCGTTCACGCGGGCGGACCAACATGTGGGACGAAGGGCTGGCGCTGCTCTATCGATCGAACGATTACGTAGGCGTGCTCTCGCTGGCACGGGTCGGGACACTGCCTTTCTTCCTGCTGACACTCTGGACGACCTGGCTCTGGGCCGGTCGGCTGAGCGGCAGGCGTTCAGCGCTCGTCGCCGTCTTCCTGTTGGCCACGGCGCCGCCGCTCCTTGGTCATGCGGGCCTGGCGACGACGGACTTGGCTCTTGCCGGATTGGGGCTCGTCGCAGTCGACAGGGCCGTCGTGTGGTTCGAGCGCCCCACACTTGCCGGCGGCGTGCTGTTGTCGATCGCGGCCGCGGCCGCCGTGCTGAGCAAGTTCTCGGCCGGGCCGTTTCTTATCGCCGCGTTCGTGGCGCTCATCGGATGGCGCCTCGTCGTCGGCCCTCGAACGGGCGGTAAAGCATTTTTTCGTCATGACGTCTGGCTGGGATTGGGGCTGGGTCTTCTCATGGGTCTGGCGCTGGCTTGGGCGGTTTATGGATTCGGGCTCGAGCCCTTGCGCGCTCCGAATCGACCGCGGTCGATGGTCGGTTCGGACGGCGGCGCGAGCGCATTACCCGCGCCGGCCGTCGTCCCCTTGGCCGAGCGACCCGTCTGGCCCACGTTCGTTGCCGGCATTCGCAACGGGCTCGCGAGCGCGGCGCATCACCATCGCATGGGGCACACGTCGTTCTTGCTGGGCGAGATCGAAAGCGACGGTTGGTGGCACTACTACCCGGTCGCGCTTCTGGTCAAGACGCCGGTCACGCTTCTACTGCTGGCGTTCGCGGGCAGTGGACTTCTGCTGCGGCAGTCGTGGCGCGATCGCGATTGGCGTCCCGCCGCTCCCGTGATTGCCGCCGCGGGCATTCTCGCGTTTGCCATGACGAGTCGCATCAACATCGGAGTGCGGCATGTCTTGATCCTCTATCCGCTGATGGCGATTGCCGCCGGGCATGCAACCGTGACGCTGTTGCGGGATCGGGTCGGCGCCTTGCGTCCGCGCGCCATGATCGGTGTCGTGGTCGCGCTGTTCGCCTGGCAGGCATGGGAATCCGTGGCCGCTCACCCCGAATATGTCGCGCACTTCAACATCATCGCGGGACGCAGGCCTGAGCGTGTGTTGATTAACGGCGATCTGGACTGGGGCCAGGATCTGAGTCTGCTGTCGGCCGAAGTGAGGCGGCGCGGCATCGAGCGGATCCACGTCGCATATAACGGGCGGACTCGCCTACATCGCCACGTTCCGGGCGCCGTCCCGCTGCAACCGATTCAGCCCGTCGCCGGATGGGTGGCCATCAGTCTCTGGACGCGGGTCGTCAAGGGCGATTCGTACGCGTGGCTGCGAGACTACACGCCGGTGGCGCGCGTCGGGCGATCGATGGACCTCTATTTCATCCCTGCGGATGCGGCGGCGTCTCGATCGTCGGTGTCGTCGGGCGCCGCTTCGGCGCTTCCGTGAGCCCACGGTTACGTTGTTTTCGGCGCAGGGAACGGAGAAATGAGCAACCGGGTCAGAGCACGCTCGCGGCTCACGACTCTTTCTTGATGACGCCTTGACCGTCCATGTAGGGTCGCAAGGCGTCCGGCACGACGATCGAGCCGTCGGCCTGTTGATGATTTTCGATCACGGCGATGAACGCGCGGCCAACGGCTAGGCCGCTGCCATTGAGCGTATGCACAAAGCGCGGTTTGGCGCCCGGATCAGGGCGGTAGCGAATGTTGGCGCGGCGCGCCTGGAAGTCGGCGCAGTTCGAGCACGACGAGATCTCGCGATAGTCGTTCTGTCCCGGCAGCCAGACCTCGATGTCGTAGGTCTTGGCCGCCTGGAAGCCCATGTCGCCTGAAGAGAGCACGACGACGCGATAAGGGATCTCTAGACGACGCAAGACTTCCTCGGCGTCCTCGACCATGCGCTCGAGCTCGTCCATCGAGGACTCGGGCGTCGTGATCTTGACGAGCTCCACCTTGTGGAACTGGTGCTGGCGGATGAGTCCGCGTACGTCCTTACCGTAAGAGCCGGCTTCGGAGCGGAAGCACGGCGTCATCGCGACGTATCTAAGGGGCAGCGAATCCGCCGCGAGGATCTCGTCGCGATGGAGATTCGTCAGCGGCACCTCGGCCGTGGGGATCAAGAACAACTCGCGTTCTCCCGCCGCCGTCTTGAAAAGGTCGGTCTCGAACTTGGGGAGCTGGCCCGTGCCCTCGAGCGCGGCGCGCGTGACGAGATAGGGCGGCACGACCTCGCGATAACCTCGTTCGCGCGTTTGCAGGTCGAGCATGAAATGTATCAGGGCGCGTTCGAGCCGCGCGCCCGCTCCCAAGGCGACAGCGAAGCGCGCGCCCGAGATCTTGGCCGCGCGCTCGAAATCGAGAATGCCCAGATCCGGACCGAGATCCCAGTGGGCGCGGATCTCGAAGTCGAATCGCGGCAAGTCGCCGTGGCGGCGCACCTCGCGGTTGGCCGAGGCGTCGGGGCCGACGGGGACGCTCGCGTCCGGGACGTTCGGGATCAGCATTAGAATGTCGCGTAGACGCCGGTCGATTTCTTGCAGGCGCGTATCGAGGCGCTTGATTTCGTCGGACACGCCTTTCATCTCCGACTTGAGCGTCGAGACGTCCTGCTTGGCCCGGCCGCGGCGGGCGATTTCCTCGCCGCAGACCTTTTGCCGATGTCGCAGGTCCTCGCATTGTTTCAAGTCGGCGCGCCGCTCGGCGTCGAGCGACCAGACGTCGGCGGGCTCGCCCGCCGTTCCTCCGAGATCCTCGATCTTCATGCCACGGCGCGCGAGCATGTCGATCAATGCGTTCTTGTTCTCGACGACGAATTTTCGATCCAGCACTTTCTTCTCCGCGCCGGGAGGATAGCCTAGCGCGGCCATCGGCCGCAAATGTGACGGCGTGGCGCGGGCGGGAAGGGGCGCCGGCCGCTCCCGCCCAGTTGTGCTAGGATCCTGTCACCATGAGAATCATTCGAAAGGCCGTTTTCCCCGCCGCGGGTCTGGGCACGCGCTTTCTCCCGGCGACCAAGGCCCAGCCCAAGGAGATGTTGCCACTCGTCGACAAGCCGATCATTCAATACGTCGTCGAGGAGGCCGTGGCGTCGGGATTGACGAACATCATCATCGTGACAGGGCGCGGCAAGAACGCCATCGAGGACCACTTCGACGTCTCGACCGAGCTCGAGCACCTGCTCGAACGACAGGGAAAGGTCGAGCTGCTGGAGCAGGTGCGCGCCGTGTCAAGCATGGTTACGGTGTCTTACGTGCGTCAGGGCGAGACGCTCGGTCTCGGCCATGCGGTGCTCGCGGCCAAGGACCTGGTGGGCGACGAGCCTTTCGCCGTCATGCTCGGCGACGACATCATCGACGGCAAGGTGCCGTGCATCAAGCAGATGATCGACGTTTTCGAGAGACTGGGCGGTTCGATCGTGGCCCTTCATCGCGTTCCGCGAGAAGAGATCTCCGCTTACGGCGTCATCGATGGAACGCCGCAGCCCGGCGAGGAACGCGTTTTCCTCGTCGGCGACCTTGTCGAGAAGCCGACGGCCGCGGACGCGCCCTCCGATCTGGCCATCATCGGACGCTATGTCCTGACTCCGGAGATCTTTCCGATACTTGAGCGGACGCCGCCCGACGATCGGGGGGAGATCCAGCTTACCAACGCTCTCGGCGCGCTTCTTTCGCAGCAGGCGGTTTACGGATATGAGTTCGAGGGCACGCGTCATGACGCGGGAAATAAGCTGGGATTCCTGCGCGCGACGGTCGAGTTCGCTCTCAAGCGGCCCGATCTGGGGCAAGCGTTCCGTGAATACCTGAAGTCGCTGAAGCTCTGACGAGCAGCGCTTGCCCGCGTTGTTTCGAGCCGCCTGAATTCACGGTGGTTTTCCGTCACGTTACGGAATGTGATAGGCTTTTATCATAGATTCCGTACTTCGCGATCTCGGTGTCGCCGGGCGTGGATTTCGAGGATGGCACAAGAACCTCGAAGGCGAGCATTTACCGAAGAAACGACGAGCGCGCTCATGGAGGAGAACGAGGCGCTCCGGCTACGCGTAGCGACGCTCCGCGAGAGCGAGGATCGGTATCGGCGGCTTGCGGAAGCCGTCAGCGATTACATTTACAGCGTGCGCGTTGAGGACGGCCGCGCCGTCGGGACGCGGCACAGCCCGGGCTGCGAGGCCGTCACCGGCTATTCGAGCCAGGAGCTGGCGGCGGATCCCTTGCTTTGGTACCGCATGGTCGTCGAGGAAGATCGCGCGCTGGTCGCGGATCAGGCTCGGTGTCTTATGCGCGGCGAGAGCTGCGCGGCGTTCGAGCATCGCGTTTTGCGGAAAGACGGCGCCGTGCGCTGGATTCAGAATACGCCTGTTTGTCACCGTGACGCGGACGGCCGTCTGCTGGGTTATGACGGCCTGATCCGCGACGTCACGGCGCGCAAGGAGGCGGAACGGGCGCTTCGGAAGAGCGAGGATCGTTTTCGAGCGCTCTTCGAGGGCATTGATGACGCCGTCGTGGTTCACCTGTACGGAACGAAGGAGCATCCGGCGCCGATCATCGAAGCGAACGACGCGGCATGCCGCCTGGTCGGCCGCGACCGCGCCGAGCTGATCGGAATGTCGGCGCTGGATTTCGCGGCGCGCGACAGCGGCGTCGACCAGCCGGCGATACGCCTGCGGCTCGAAGCGAGCACGACGGCCGCTTACGACGCCGTCCTGATTCATCGCGACGGCCGCCGCATACCGGCGGGAATTCGCTCGCGGTCGTTCGTTTTCGAAGGGCAGGAAGCGATTATCTCGGTCGTGCGCGACATCACCGCGCGCAAGCGTGACGATGAGCTGCTGCGCGCGGAGCTCGATCTGTTGATGGCGGCGAATGAGAAGCGCGAATTGAGCGAGTTGCTCGATCTGTGTCTCGCAAGCGCGATCCGCATGAGCGGCATGGACTCGGGCGGCGTCTACGTAAGACGAGGATCGGAGGGCGTGACGCTTCACTGCCATCGCGGCCTGTCCGATGCGTTTGTCGCGGCGGTCCGCAACGACGCGCTGGATTCGGCGAACTATCGAATCCTCCAGGAAGGGCGGCCCGTCTATCGGCGCTATGCGGATCTGGACGTGGTCAAAGGCGATTCGCAGATCAAGGAGGGCTTGCGCGCGATCGCCGTGCTTCCTCTGCTCCATCGCGGACAGATCGTGGGTTGCATGAACATCGCCTCGCACGCTTCCGATGACATCGCCGCGACCGCCCGCGTGGCGCTCGAGACCATCGCGGCGCTGGCGGGCGGCATCATCGCTCGCGCGGCGACTGAGCGGGCGCTCGAGCGGAGCGAAGAGCGACTGAATCGTATCGTCGAGACGTCCCCGATCGGGATCGTCATCATCGACCGCGGGGGCACGATCACTTTCGCCAATTCCGCCGCGGAGCGGATTCTCGGCGTGTCTCGTTCGGAGATTCTCGGCCGGCGATCCTATGAGGCTTCGTGGAAAGTCACCGCTCCGGACGGCACGCCGCTCTTGGAAGAGGAGCTGCCCTTCGCGCGCGTCATGCGCGGCGGCGCGTCCGTCGCCGGGGCGGATATCGTCGTCGTTCATCCCGGAGGCCGACGCAGGGTTTTGTCCATCAATGCCGCGCCGCTCAAGGACGAGCACGAGTCGATAACGGCCGTCGTGGCCTCGATCGACGACGTCACGGAACGTAAGGACGCGGAGCGGGCGCTGCGCGACAGCGAGGCGCGTCTTGCAAGCGTCCTGCGCGCCGCTCCGGTCGGCATCGGCCTGGTGCGCGATCGCGTCCTGCTGCAGGTCAACGAGTGGATATGCGAGCTCGTCGGACGTTCCGCCGGCGAGCTGATCGGAAGAAGCGCGCGCGTCCTGTATTCGACTCAGGAGGACTACGACTATGTTGGACGCGAGAAGTACCGCCAGATCGCCGAGTACGGGACCAGATCGGTGGAGACGAAGTGGATCGGCAAGGACGGGTCGTTGATCGACATCCTGCTGAGCTCGACGCCGCTCGATCCGAGGGACCCAAGCCGCGGAGTGACGTTCACGGCCGTCGACATCACCGCGCGCAAGCAGGCCGAACGGGCGCTACGGCGGGAGCGCGACCTCATGAGGACCTATCTCGAGATTGCGGCCGTCATGTTCGTGGTGCTTGACGCCGAATGTCGCGTCAGCCTGATCAATCGGAAAGGATGCGAAATTCTGGGCTACGACGCGCGAGAAATCGTCGGAAAGCACTGGATCGAGCGCTTCGTGCCCGAACGGCTTCATGACAAGGCCCGCGCCACGTTCCTGCAACTGATGCGCGGCGACATCGAGCCCGCCGCGCATTACGAGAATCCGGTCTTGACCTGGAGCGGCGAGGAGCGCGTCATCTCCTGGCACAACACCGTCCTTCACGATGCCGACGGGAAGATCGTCGCCACGCTCAGCTCCGGCGAGGACGTCACGGAACGTCGGCGCGCCGAGGACGAGCGATCGCGTTTCGAGATCAAGCTGCGACAGCAACAGAAGCTCGAGTCCATCGGCACGCTGGCGGCGGGCGTGGCGCATGAGATCAACAATCCCGTGAACGGCATCATGAATTACGCGCAACTCATCTCGAATCGCCTTCCCGCGGAAAACAGATTGCGAGCTTACGCGGACCGCATCGTCGAGGAGGGCGAGCGCGTGTCGGAGATCGTGCGCAATCTGCTGGCGTTCTCGCGACAGGAGCGTCAGGCGCACGGCCCGGCTCGCATTCAGGATATCGTGGCCTCGGCGGTCGGACTTGTTCGCGCCGTGCTGCGCAAGGAACATATCGCGCTCGATGTCGACGTGCCGGAAGAGCTGCCGCAGGTCAGGTGCCGGAGCCGTCAAATCCAGCAGGTCATGCTGAATCTGCTCACGAACGCGCGCGATGCGATCAATGAGCATTGTCGCGAAAACGAGACGCGGAGGCATGTCGGGATCCAGGCGCGCCTCCTGGAGAAGGACGGTCGATCGTGGATCCGCATAACGGTCGCGGATTGCGGCGGCGGCGTTCCTCGGGAGGTCGGCGAGCGCGTCTTTGATCCTTTCTTCACCACCAAGCCGAGAGACAAGGGCACTGGGCTCGGCCTCTCCATTTCCTACGGCATCGCCAGGGATCATCAAGGCGCCTTGTGGTTCGAGAGCGAGTCTGGAAGCGGCGCGCGCTTCCATCTCGATCTGCCGCTGGACGCCGAAGCGGCGATCGAGAGGGCGGTCTCCTGATGGCGCGCGTGCTGGTCGTCGACGACGAAACCGGCATCCGTGAGACGCTGGCGGAGTTTCTTCGCGACGAAGGCCACGATGTCGGCACCGCCGATTCGGTGGCCGGCGCCAAGGCGCTTCTCGACGGAGGCGCGGCCGACGTCGTCGTCACCGACATCGTCATGCCCGGCGCCGACGGAATGGAGCTGGTGCGTATTCTGTGGGACAGCGCGCCGCGCGCCAAGGTCATTCTGATCACGGGCGAGCCGTCTTTCGCGACGGCGGTGGAGGCGGTGCGCCTGGGCGCGTTCGACTACATCGCGAAGCCCGTGACTCAAGGCGCGATCTGTCGCGTCGTCGGGTCGGCCGCGCTCGTGAAAGACCTTGAAGACGAGAACCGCCGCTACCAGCACAATCTCGAGCGCATGGTCGAGACGCGTACGCTTCAGATTCGGACGTACTTGGAGCGGTTGCGTCAAATTGCCGAAAAAACCAAGGAGCTTGCGCGCTGTGGCGAGATCGAATCCCTGGCGCCGCGAATTCTCGCGCTCTTCGCGCAGAACATGGGCGCCGAAGGCGGAAGCTTCTATCGACGATGCGACGACCGCCTCGATCTGGTCGTCTCGCTCGATCCCGATCACCAGCCGCGAAGGATCGATCTGCCGCCGCGCAACGGATCGGTCCTGGCGCGCGTGATCATGCGGCGGGAAGGCTTCGTCGTGCGCGACATCGCCGAGGACATCGAGTTCAGCTCCTCCGGCTGGTCGGGTTATCGTGACGGCTCGTTGCTTGCGCTGCCGTGCGTCGACGCCGACGGCGACGTCTCCGGCGTCATCACTCTTCATAACAAACGCGAACCGCCCTTCACCAAGGAGGACCTCGAGATCGGACGCATCATCGCCGATCACGCCGTGGAGGCCATTCGCGCCATCGAGCTGAACCGCAGGTTGCGTGAGTCCGAGGCGCGTTATCGGACGATGGCCGAGAACTCGCTCACGGGCATCTTCATCCAGGAGGGCGAAAGGCTCGTCTACTACAACGCGCGCCTGGCGACGATGCTCGGCTACGACGCCGACGACCAGTCATGGATCGGCGCCGACTACATCGGTTTCATTCATCCCGACGATCGCGCTCTCGTGCGTGAATACGCCGATCGCCGCGGGCGCGGCGAGCGCGTTCCCTCGCAGTACGAGCTGAGGCTTCTACGCCGAGACGGGACGGCGTTATGGGCGGAACTGCTGGCTTCTCTTGTCGAGCATGATCATCGTCCGGCGACGATGGGCACGGTCGTCGACCTCACCGATCGCAAGCAGGCCGAAGAAAGAATCCGTGTCCTCGCCGCGTTGCTTGACGCTTCTCCGGCTCTGATCACGGTGCATGATCTCGACGGCGGATTCCTCTTCGCCAATCAGGAAGCGCTCGCCCTGTACGGCTACACGCTCGAGGATTTCATGCGATTGAACCAGCATGATCTCGCGGCGCCGGAGAACGGGAGTTGGATCGATGAACGCATGCGAACCGTCCATGAGCGCGGCGAGGCGTCCCTCGAGACCGAGCATATCCGGAAGGATGGAACGAAGATTCCGCTCCACATTCATGTCAAGAAGGCGCGTTGGGCGGAAAAGGATGTCCTGTTGAGCATCGCCAGCGACATGACCGAATGGAAGCACGCCGAGGAGGAAGTGCGCAAGAGCCGCGAGCGGCTGGAAATGGCGCTTGACGCGAGCAACGACGGTCTCTTCGACTGGAACATGCGGGATCGGACGATCTATTACAGCCCGCGGTATTTCACGATGCTGGGTTACGAACACGACGAGCTTCCTCAGGCCGAACAGACGCTGTTGGACCTGATTCATCCCGAGGATCGGAGCGTCGTGTCGAGATGCATTCAGGAGTACCTCGAAGGGCTGAGAGACAGACACGAGCTCGAATACCGAATGACGATGAAGTCGGGATCGCATGCCTGGATCTTGAGCCGCGCGAAGGTCACCGCCCGGGACGCCTGCGGCAAGCCGCTTCGAACGACCGGAACGCATGTCGACATCACGGAACGGAAACGCGCCGAAGAAGAGAAGACGCGGCTCACGACTCAGCTTCTCCAGTCGCAGAAAATGGAAGCGGTCGGGCGTCTCGCCGGAGGCATCGCGCACGACTTCAACAACATCCTGACCGCCATTCTGGGTTACGCCGAGATCGTATTGGAGAAGCTCGGACGCGAGCATTCCCTGTCGTGCGAGGTCGGGGAGATCATCGACGCGGCCGAGCGCGCGGCGGCGTTGACGCGACAGATCCTGGCCTTCTCGCGCCGTCAGCTTTTCGAGCCGCGTGTCGCGGACCTCGGCGAGATCGTTCTCCGCTCCAAGCGCATGCTTGAACGCATCATCGGCGAGGATATCGCGCTGTCCGTCCGGAACGCTCCCGATCTGCCGCGAACGCGCGTCGATCCGGGCCAGATCGACCAGATTCTCGTCAATCTGGCGACCAACGCGCGCGATTCGATGCCGAACGGCGGTCGCTTCACGATCGAAACCCGCGTTGTGTCGCGCGCTGCGGACGGCGAGGCCGGCGGAGACGGCGAATTCGTGGCGCTGATCGTGAGCGACGACGGATCCGGCATGGACGATTCGGTTCAGGGACGGATTTTCGAGCCGTTCTTCTCCACCAAGGAGCGCGGCACGGGCCTGGGCCTCTCCACGGTGCGCGATATCGTGACGCGTCACGGAGGACGGATCTCGGTGGATTCGTCGCCCGGTCGGGGCACCTCGTTCCAGATCGTCCTGACAGGCGTCGGGCTCGACGATCCGGCGCACGACACCGCGCGCGAAACGCCGCTTGCGCGCGGCGGAACCGAGACGATCTTGATGGTCGAGGACAACGATTCCGTGCGTGGACTCGTTCAGACGGCGCTCACGAACCTCGGGTACCGCGTCATCACGACCAGTGACGCGGAGCAGGCGCTGGACGCGAGCGAACGACATCAGGGCGACATTCAGCTCCTGCTCACCGATATCGTGCTTCCGGGCATGAACGGGCGAGAGCTGCTCGAGGAGCTGGCGGCAAGGATGCCGAAGCTGAAAGTGCTCTTCATGTCGGGTTACACGCATGACGTCATTTCGCGGCAAGGCATTCTGGCGGAGGGCGTCACATTGCTGCGAAAACCCTTCACTCTCAACGAGCTCGCCACAAAGGTGCGCGCCGTTCTCGACGAATGATCTTTCGCGCGCGACAAGGACATCCGCTGCCGCGGTTCATCGGTTCGTCAAGTGAGCGCCAGGAAAAGGACGTCATTCAGGATCCCGGCCGCGGTGACCTCGGCTCCGGCGCCCGGTCCGGTGACGACGAGCGGTTCGTGACGGTAACGGCGCGATGTAAACGCGATCAGATTGCGCGTGCCGGAGAGCGCTCCGATCGGAGAAGAGATCGGAGCTTCGATCATTCCGACGCGCACCGAAGCGCGCGTGGCGGCGACGGCATAGCGCAGCGCGCGGCCGCGTCGCGCGGCGGCCGTGACGCGGCGCGACCACGCGTCGTCGAAATCGTCGAGACGGGCGAGAAACGCCGCGCGTGAAACGTTGCGCAGCGATCGCGGGACAAGGTCGTCCGGAGACGGCATGGGTCCGCGATAGTCCATGAGGCGAGCGAGAATCACGGCCTTGCGCGCGACGTCTCGTCCTCCAAGGTCTTCTCGGGGGTCGGGCTCGGCGTAACCGCGAGCGACGGCCTCGCGCACGGCAGCCGAAAACAATCGACCGGATGAGACGGCCGACAGAACGAAGCCGAGCGTGCCGCTGACGCAGCCGTCGATGCGCGTCACCCGATCGCCGCTGTCCACGAGCTTCTGGAACGTGTCAATGATCGGAAGGCCGGCGCCGACCGTCGCTTCGTAGCGGATGCGCCGTCCCGACGACGCTGCCGCGGCGAACAGACGCTCATAGCGCTCCCGCGGACCGGCCAGCGGCTTCTTGTTGGCGAGCACGAGATCGAATCCGTGCGCGAGAGCAGCGAGCAGCGTCGTGTGCGTCTCTTCCGCGGTGACGTCCACCAGGATCGGACGCGAAACGGCGTGACGGCCGATCTCGGCGAGCGCGGCGTCGGTCGAGATGCGCAAGCCTCCGAGCGCGGCGAGCAACGCTCCTTGATCCTTGCGCGCCGCCAGATCGAGAAGACGGCGCCGCGATATGCCCGCGGGATCGAAGACGCAGCCCGAGCGGTCCGTCAACGCCACGACGCGAACGCCCGCCTCGCCTTCGCGCGCGGCGAGCTGATCGACGAGCGCCCGCCCCACGTTGCCGAAGCCCATCAACACGACGTCGGTATGTCGCCGCGCATCGACGCGGCCGCCGCCGATCTTGGCGAGTTGGAAGGCGGCATGGACGCGACGCGTGGCCTCGGCCGCCTCGTCGGCTCGCACGACGAACGAGATGTTCAGCTCGGAGGAGCCCTGCGCGATCGCGACGACGTTGACGCCCGCCGCGGCCAGGGCGCCGAAGACCCGCGCCGCGATTCCCGGCGTGCCGGCCATTCCGCTGCCGACGACCGCGATGACGGCCATTCCGCCTCGCGCGGCGACGTCGTCGATCAGGCCGAGCGCAAGCTCCTCGGCGAACGCGCGCCGCAACGCCGAGACCGCGCGTGGAGCGTCATCCTCGGCTAGGGTGAATCCGATCGAGCTTTCCGACGAGGCCTGGAAAATCGTCGAGACCGACAGGCTCTCGGCATGCACGGCCTCGAAGGCGCGCGCGGCGACGCCCGGAACGCCGATCATTCCCTTGCCCGCCACGGTGACGAGCGCCTGGCCCTTGATCGTCGCCAGCGCCTTGACGGGATGCTCGGCGATCGGGGCGCGAGTCGAGACCTCGGTTCCAGGACGCTCCGGATGAAAGAAGGAGCGGACGTGAACGACCGCGCGCGTGCCCGCGAGCGGAATGAGCGCGCGCGGATGGAGCACCTTGGCGCCGTAATACGCGATCTCGGCCGCCTCGCGCGGGTGGAGGCGCGGAATGAGACGCGTGTCGGGAACGAGGCGCGGATCGGCGGTGAGAATGCCGGGCACGTCCTTCCAGAGCGTGACGCGCCGGACGTCCAGGCAGCGTCCGAGGACCGTCGCCGTCAGGTCGGAGCCGCCGCGCCCGAGCGTCGCCAGCGTGCCGTCGGGGGCGCGGCCGATGAAACCCGGAACGACCGGCGTCACGCCGTTTCGGATCAGGGACAGAATCGTTCGTCGCGCGCGAGGACGGGAGACGGCGACGTCGGGCGTCGCGCCGCCGTGGCGCGCGTCGGTTGAGATGAGATCGAGAGCGTCGGCGACGGCGGCCTTGCGACCCGCGCTCGCCAGCGCGGCGGCGACGATGGCGCTCGCCGTTCTCTCTCCTCGCGAGACGAGCACGTCGGATGCGCGCGGGTGGAGATTGCGCAGCGCGGCGACCGCCCGCAAGAGATCGCGATACTCGGCCGCCGCCGTCGCCGTGAGCGCCAGCAACGCGCGCTGTCTTTTCGGAGAAATCAACAGGCGGATGAGAGCGCGATGACGTCTTTCGAAGGCGGCGGCGGCATCAAGCGCTCGTGACAGGTCGGCGGAAGCCGCGGCGCGCGCTCCTTCGAGCAGCGTGTCGGTCACCCCTCCCAAGGCCGAGACCACGACAACCAGAGGTCCCTGGTGCGCGCGGACGAGACCGACCGCGCGTCTCACGGCGGACGCGTCGGCGAGGGATGCGCCGCCGAACTTCCAGATCTCGATCAAGCCCGGCGTGTCTCTGTTCGGCATCGTCGATCCTCCAATTCCGTTTCCATTGGCTCGTCGTTCTCGGCTCTTTATGCGCCAGAAAGAAAAAACCCCGAGTCTCCTCGGGGTTTTTGGCTTGGACGGCGCGCTCCAATCTAAGCCACGAAACCCCCTGAAGGGCCGGTCGTGCGCCGCGTGTTGCGAACGTCATCCAGCCTGATCATGTGGGGATTCTATCGATTGCCGAGCGCGCGTGTCAATCAAGGCGCGCAGAAGCGTCTGAGATCGGAGCGCCTGAAGATCCACTCGGGCGTCGCGAGCACGTCGCCGGCGTCGAGCACATACCAGGGGGAGAGCCGGGCGTCTCCGGGATTCTTGAGGATGTGGATTTCCTGGGCCGGCATATAGCTCTGAGCCAGTAGAAAAGCGGCGCGTCCGGTGCTCCGGTGAACAGCGACGTCCACGACAAGAACCGCATGTCCGGGAAAGCCTCCCTGAATGAAGACGTCGCCCGCCTGTAATGTGCTCGGATCATCGACTCGGCAAAGCTCTTGCTCGAGCGACTTGCTTCCCGCATAAGTGAACACGACGTTCAAGAAACGACGGAGACCGGCATGACCGGCGTCCGGCGGCGAGGTTTTGATCCATCGAACGCGCGAGCCGCGCACTTGCGGCCGAAAGCCCCGGGCCCAAAGAGTGAAACGCGCTTCATCGCCGCTCGTGAAACGGAAGCTGATGTCGTCCATGCGGGAGGAGGCGTAGAGGTATTCGGCTCGAAGCCGGATGACGGCGTCCGCGCATTGTTGCAGGTCCGCGCGACCGACGTCGATGTCGACGACGGCAACGTGGGCGTTCTGATTCGCCTTGAGGCGCCCGTCGAACAACAGCACCGGCGGTCGTCCGTGCTTCATCGGCAATCCGCGCAGCCAGTCGGCGAAATCTCCGCCGCCGGTCGCCATTCGAACAAAACCCTCCGGCGGCGGCACGCGCAGAGACAGCGCTTGTTTCGCGTCGTCAACAGAGCGCCACGGATAACGGCCCTGATCCGCGGAAGACGGCTTCGCCGAAAATAGGACACAGGCGGCGACGGCTAATCCGGCGGACCATCGATTTCTCGACCCTTTTGCTTCCGCCACGATCTATTCGGCGCCTTTTTCAATCTCCTCCGGCAGCTTCTTTCCCGGATTCATGATGCCATGCGGATCGAAGACCCGTTTGACCGCCGCCATCCGTCGCAGCGCTTCGGAATCGCAGGCCAGGCGCATGTAATCGCGCTTGAAAACGCCGATGCCATGCTCGCCTGAGAGCGTGCCGCCCAGCGCGACGGCGGCCTCGAGCATCTGGCCCGCGGCGCGTTCGACACGTCGCATGACGGCGTTGTCGCGTCGGTCACAAAGCAACGTGGGGTGAAGGTTGCCGTCGCCGATGTGACCGTAGACGACGATATCGAGCGCGTTTTCGCGGGCGATGTCCTGAAGGCGCGCGACCATCTCGGGGATACGGCTGCGCGGCACCGCGACGTCCTCGCCGAGCTTGTGAGGCGCCAGGCGCGCGATGGCCGGGCTGACGCTGCGCCGCGCCTCCCCGAGCGCGTCCGATTCCTCGGATGATCGCGATAGTCGAACGTCGCGCGCGCCGGCGCCACGCAAGATATCGGCGGCAGAGTCGATCGCGCTCTGCGCAAGCGCCGGATCGCCGTCGACCGCGATGAGCAGCAGCGCCTCGACGTCGGTCGGCAAACCGAAGCTCCTGAACTCCTCGACCGCGCGTATCGTCGCGCGGTCCATCAACTCGGCGAGCAACGGTACGATGCCGGCGGAAAGCATGGCGCCCACCGCGGCGCAGGCGTCGGCCATGCGCGAAAACGTGGCCAGCGCCGTGCGCTCGGCGTCCGGCCTGGGGATCAGTCGGAGCACGATCTCCGTCACCACGCCTAACGTGCCTTCCGAGCCGACGATGAGCTGCGACAGATTGTAGCCGGTGACGTTTTTGATCGTGCGTCCTCCGAGGCGCATGATCGCTCCGCCCGGCAAACACACGGTCAAACCGAGAACATAGTCGCTCGTGACGCCGTACTTGAGACAGCGAGGCCCTCCGGCGTTCGTGGCGACATTCCCTCCGAGCGTGCACTGATAGGAGCTGGCGGGATCCGGCGGATAGAAGAGCCCGAGCTTCTCGACCGCCTGTTGCAGATCTTGCGTGACCACTCCGGGCTGGGCAATCGCCAGCGAGTCGCCTCGCGAAATCTCGATGATGCGATTCATGCGCGCGAGGTTGAGGCAGATCGCGCCCGGCACGGGCAGCGATCCTCCGGCAAGTCCCGTGCCCGAACCGCGCGGCACGACAGGGATGCGCCGCGCGTGCGCCACGCGCAGCACCGCCGCGGTCTGCTCGCTAGAGTCGGGATGCACGACGACCGCGGGCGCGGTCTCGGCCCACGTCCCGTCGTAGGCATAGGCCGCGAGATCCTCAGGCGCGACGCTCAGGCGTATGTCGTCCTGAACGGCCGCGCGCAGCTCGGACAAGATGGCGGCGTTCATGGCTCCCGCTTCTGGTCGGCCTTACTGAAGATCTTCACTATCGTATGAGACAGGAAAAATCGCGAAGAATCAAAGGCGCGAAAACACGGATGTCGCCGGGAGATCGAATCAACGACACGATCAGACGCTTGGACGGGCCGCGCTTCCCAGGATGATTCCATTCCGTTTTCCTTCGTTAGAATTCGTTCTTTGAGTCTCCTCGCTTCCGCGCCTTTGTGCTCATTCCTATTACATGATCGTCATCATGACCTGCGGTCTTCGGGAGGCTCGCGTCGAGGATTTCCACGACGTGCCGAAGCGAAAGCGAGCGATTCGCGCGTCGGGCCCCCCACGCGATCTGCATCAGGCAGCCGGGATTCGCGCTCACGACCATCTCGGCGCCGGCCGCCTCGATGGCGGCCATCTTACGTTCCAAAAGAGCTAGAGATCGAGCCGTGTGCGTGAGATTGTAGATCCCGGCGCTGCCGCAGCATTCCACGGGAAAACCGTTCGCGAGCGGCCGTAGCTCGAGGCCGCTCACGCGCGCGAGCAGTGAGCGCGGAGCGGCGCGCACTCCCTGGATGTTGGCGAGATGGCAAGGGTCATGATAGACGGCGAGCCTGGGCTCGTGGTCGAGCTTCAATTCCTCCGGCCATATCGCGTCGAGCCATTCCGTGACGTCGCGTACGCGCGCGCTGAAGCGTCGCGCGCGCGACGCCCATTCAGGATCGTCCGCCAGCCAGAGCGCGTACTCTTTAAGCGCCGCGCCGCAACCGGCGCAGTCGGTGACGATCGCCTCGATTCCGTCCGGCAACGACTCGAAAAGCGCGATGTTGCGCCGCGCCAGACGCAAAGCCGTGGCGCGCTGGCCCTGATCGTCGTGCGGCGCTCCGCAGCACGCTTGTTCCCGAGGGATCAGAACCGTGCAGCCCGCGCGCGCGAGTACGTGCAACGTGGCGCGGCTCACGTCGGGCATGGCGACGTTCATCAGGCATCCGAGGAAAAACGCCACCCGATGGCGTTCTTCGCCCGATGCGCGAACGACGCGCGGCAGCTCGCGACGCAGCGGCCGGCTCAAACGAGGAGCAAAGGCTTGAAGCGTTCGAATCGTCGCTCCAATGCCGGGCAGCCCGCCGAGCGTCAGAACGACGAGGCGATCCAGTCGCAGCGCCTGCAACAGCCTCAGGGGCGCGGCCGCCGTTTCCACGCGCGCGGGACTGGCCAAGAAGACGTCGAGCAGGCGCCGCAGCCACCAGGGACGCGCATGACGCGCCTCGGCGGCGGCGCGGCCGCGCACGATCAACTCGCCGATGCCCACGCCGGGCGGACACACGGTGTCGCACGAGCGGCAGTCGAGGCAGTGATATAGATGTTCCGCGACTCCTCGCGTCAGCTCAAGCCGGCCGTCCTCGACGGCGCGCAACAGGCTCAGACGTCCGCGCGGCGAGAACGTCTCGATTCGCGTCAGCTCGTACGTCGGGCAAACGGACAGGCACCGTCCGCAGCGGACACAGCCCAGAAGCTTGTCATAGCCGGGGAGATCCGGCGCGAAGAACCTCTGGCCGTTGATGGGATCGAAGAGACTCATCGACTCATATATCGGGCGGAGTCCTTCTCCGCTTGGCTGGCCGGCGACTGCAACGCGCCGTCTGGATCATCAATCGAAGACGTCGCTGCCGAGTATCGCTTGGCGCGGCCTTGGGCCGCAACCCGACCCTCGCGGCCCCTGATCCGCGACCGGCGGGGTCGGTCGGGTCGTACCCATGAATGAGTGGAACAAAGCCGCATTACGCGCGGTTGACGAGATGCCGATAGATGGCTAGACTCGGCGTGTCGGATATGGGCGCTTAACTCAGCGGTAGAGTGCCACCTTCACACGGTGGAAGTCGTAGGTTCAAGTCCTACAGCGCCCACCAGGACCGCTCATCAAATCCCATCGGCGCTACGTCCTCGAAAGATCCCATGCGGAAAACGCCTCTGCGGTTCCTGGGACTTGTGGTCGCAGCCGTGGCCGTGCACTTGGGGATGTTCTACCTGAGCGCGCCCGAGGGCCCGATTCTGGGCTTTCCCGTTCACCACGACGATTTCCGAAACCTCTCCTACCGCTCGTTCAAGGATCTTCCGTCGCTGACGGTTCGTCCCGTGTCGACGCTCGTGCTTGGTGTTCTCAGTATCGCCGGGCGCCGCGCTTACTACTCGACCCTGCATCTGCTGATCGCACTGTACGTCAGTCTCGTGCTCTGGTTCACACTGCGCGTTTTCCCATCCGGGGTGGGGTGGGCCTCGCTTCTCGGAGTCGTTGCCTTGTTTGGCGCGATGATGTTCGAATACGAACCCGAGTACGCGCTGTATTCAGGTTTGATCACCAACCTCGTGTCGGCTGTGATGGCGGTCGGCGCGCTCCTGTTGCTCGATGTCGAGCCTCGACGGATGACCGTGCGTTGCGTGTGTCTCGTTTCGGGCGTTGCCATGTTCGCCGGAAGCCTGCTGGCGAAGGAAGACTTCGCTCTGGCGGTCGTGCTTATGCTCGCCCTTCGCGCCCTCGAGCGAGGGCGGCGCGCCGAACGGGGGCCTGTTGCGAGACGTGTCGCGCTGGGATCGCTGGTCGTCGTCGTGGTCCTCGTCTTGGCCTGGAGCTTCACCGGCGGAAGAACGAGCTTCCTCCGGTCACCCTCGCCCTTCTACCAGCCTGACTTCAGTCCCTCCAGCCTCGTTCGAACAACGATCGCATATATGACATGCAGCCCGGGAGCCTGCTTCGCAACCGGACTCCAGCTCGGGGTGCTGGTCGTCGTGTCCCTTTCCCGCAACTCGACGGCTTGTGTGAGGAGCATGGGATTGCTAGCCGTTACGCTCGCCCTCGTCGTGCCTTACGCGGCGCTCCCGCGACACTTCTTCCCCTACTACGCCTTTAACTGGATCGTTTGGCAGGCATCCTCACTCCTTGCTCTTGGCCCCGTCGTAATGGGCTTGCAGCGCCAGCGACGCGCGTGGTTGGTCGCTGCGATCGTGCTGACGCCGGCGCTCTGGGCCGCGACCACTCAAGCACGACGCTCGTCGCTCATCCGCTGGTACAAGAACGAAGCGAATCGAAACCGACAGATCGTGCGAACACTCGCAGAACTTGGTGCAACGTTACGTCCCTGGAGAACAGTCGGGGTAGTCGGCGTCATGCCACTGAATCCGTGGTTCGGCAACGACGGATTCTATTTACGTAACCGGCTCGGCTTCCTCAACGACTGGACAGTGTTTGCTGATAGCCGGTATATCGAGCGCACTCTCACGCTTCTGGGCGCTTTACGACTCGGTGCGGTCGAGGTCGAGGCGCTCGAGAACCTGCCCGCGACCCAACTTCCAGTTATCGTCTTGTCTCCGGACGGCAACGCGCGACTCATGATGCCAGAGTTGGCCACACTCGAGCGCCTCGATTTCAAGGCGGCGACTCTCGTTGCCCGGCCCGAGCGTGTGCGCGTTTGCGATGGAACCGGCCTTGGCATTACGACCCTGGAGTGGCGTAGTCCGAGGCCCGTCGAGGTGAGAGTGGATAGCCCCGAAGGGCCGGTATTTGCCGCCCTGGCGTTGAGCGGAAGAGCCGACACGGGCAAGTGGGTGCGAGACGGCACGTCCTTTTTCCTGCGCGAGCGGAATGGACGCGTGGCGGCGGCGTTAGTGATGCAGGTCACAACCGATGGCTGTCACTGAGCCTTTTGGCGTAGTCGCCGCAATGGCAAGGGCGCCCCACGAAGGCGCAAGGTAAGCCGGTTTTTAATGCCAGTCGATCATGCATATCGTTGTTCGGCGCCCAATAGTTGCGCGATGATTGCGGGATCGATTCGTGCAGGCGCCGCCAACCTATTTCTCGTCAGGCGAATCATTTGTGGATTCCGCCGGTTCATAGACTCTGCCGGTTTTCGTCCAGGAGCTGTCCAGCCAGCTAAATCCGGAAACGATGAACTCATGCATCGTGCTTCTGTATGGGGATGAATACGGCGGATTCCGTCGAAATGTGCTGAAAAGAACTCTCCTCTCCCTTGGCGCATCCATGGAGCTGTTAAACATGGACATTCCGGGGAAACCGTCGTTCGCCAGGCCAAGCTCGGACGCAATTGTCTTGGGTATATCCGACAGCGAGACCGGCGCATCGCATATGAGGAGCTCTCCCGTGGCTCCATGCCTTTTGGCGAGAACAAGCGGCAAAACGACGCCCTTGCTTTCCGGAAGCTGACGGCTGTCCACATTTCCTCCATTGCCGTACCTTTTCACGATCTCATCCGGCACTCTCACGCCTGACATGCTCGCGGCATAGATGCCGTGATCGGAAAGCACAAAAACCATGGAGCTGTCGAACAGGCCCAGCTCATCAAGCCTGGAAAGAACAATGCCGACGAGTTTCAAGACGCCGCGCGCCACTTCCTTGACTCCGTCTCGCGTCTCTTCAATGATCTCGTATTCAAGATCGCGGGTCATGCGAAGCGGGGGATGGAGTCCCTTCAAATGATAGAACTTGAAAGCGTTCCTCCGATGGGTCACCGTTGCGGAGTCGAGAAATTCGTGCACGAAACGAACGTCCGCGAGTTCCCTGCTTGCCTCTTGGGTGGACCACTGAGGCTCGGTTCGTTTCTCCCGGAGTCGTCGGGCCCATCTCGAGAGAAGCCACCGTTGATTGTTATAGACATGCATCTTCAGCCAGTGCGGCAGATAGCGGAACAGCGCCATGTCCTCGATAAAAGCGACTTCAGCTATCCGTTGGCGAGAAGTGAATCCTTCATTGTCAATATTCGAGACGACCGTCGGATGATAGAAGACGCCGCATCGAGAAGAAAATACGTCGACTCGATAGTCGTTCTCAATCAGGAGCTTCGGCAGCGACGAATCCGACAGGTAGGCGTCGCGCAAGTATTGCTGCATAGGAGCGGAATTGTCGAAATAAGTCGCCGTAAGGATGTTGGGTATCGACGGGTAGGATTCTCGAAAACCGCCGACTGCGTTCCGGAAATAGACGAAACCCTTGAATATCGAGGCCAGAGAGGCGTCTTCATCGATCAACTCTTGGAAAACATCCGACTGAAACGTGTCAAGCACGATCAATATAACGTTCTTCTGGATCGAGAAGGAATACTTGTTTCTATTCGAAGGCGTATGCTTGACTGCGATGGCCGGAGCGGAGGCCAGAAGAATCGAGAGATGCAGCGACTGCATGCATATGAAGCAGATGCTCACTGGCGTAACGAGCCTCTTCGACACCCATCCCGCTTTCCAGACCCCCCATGCAATGCCGGCGATCCATACGGCGCCATCGATCAATCCCAGGAGCCAGGTCGCGCTCCAATCGATAGCGTGCCCATCCAGGAGTCCGTAGTCCCACACAAAAACGTTTCCTTGAATCCACAAGAGCACTGAGATTGCGAACACTAGTGAACGGCCCGTGTCGCGCCTGCGCGCCCGCAGAGATCCGAGAAAGATCGTGATCGCGGCCAGAATGCCCAAGAAAAGCGGAACAAGCGTCATCAGGATTTCCAGTGGATTGAGCGCAAGCTCGAGTCGGTTTGTCAGGTAGATTTGAAGCGGCGCGAACACCGAGGCCGTGGATGAAAAGAGAAAAGCGACCAAGAGGATATGAGCCGCATCTTTCGATATTCGCACCGCGCCCAATGCCTGATATTCGTTTTGATGATTGACGAGCAGACCGCCCGATCTCGATAACGGCAAGTTAATCCAATCAGACGGCAACTGTCAATCGCGACGTCGGTTGACGCCTCTCGACGATGATCATGCTCGGGAGGGCCGCGATCTCATTCGGCGACCGATCGATCGCCAAGGGTGCATCGAAGCGTGGCGTTATCGGGCCGAATGCGGCGGCTTGTTATCGCGCCTTCCACCTGACGCACGCGCTCGGCCCATGAATTGGCCAAGGCGACGTCCCTGAAGCGACGGCAGATCTCGGGATCGCGGCCTTGCGCCCGGGCCGCATCGAGGGCTGACGCGAGCTCGTTTGCGCTCGAGACGACGTTCACTTCGGGATGCACGATGCACTCCGGAATGGACGTCGTGACGACTGGTTTGCCGCCGGCGAAGTACTCGTAGAGTTTGAGCGGGGAAGTCGCGGCCGTGATCTCATTCAGCTTGAACGGAATCAGGGCGACGTCGAACAGTTGAAGATAAGCGGGCAGTTCGGCGTATCGGCGTGGTCCGATCCAGAAGACATTGGGGCGTTTGCGGATGGAACTGAGACGCAGGCTGCGATCGTATTCCGGGCCGATCAGAAGGAAGTTCCAATCAGGACGCAAGCGCGCGGCGCGATCGAGCAGCTCGTAGTCGAACCATTCCGCGAGCGCGCCGTAGTATCCGGCGATCGGCTTGTCTCCGGCGCGAATTCGGTCCATATCACGATCCTTGAGCGTCGGAGAACGCATGGAGGCGAAATGATCGACGTCGGCCGCGTTCGGCAAGTAGAGGGCGTCGGCGCGCACGGACAAAGCCCGCTCGTGTAAGGAGCGCGCCACGGTCGCGACCATGTCGGCATTGGACATGGCGCGCTCATGATGACGCTCGAGCAGCGAGCGCTCGTAGGAGGTGAAGACCGCGAGATCGTCGATCCAGTCATAGAGGATCGTGGCCGAGAAAGGATAGAGATCCGATTGATCGAAGTTGTACGTAAACGTCCAGAGCAGAGGCGCGTGAAAGCGATGGAGAATCTCGGGATGTCCGTTGAAAAGCAACAGATTCCGCTCGATCTCCTGAAAACCGCGAACGCCGTCATCGGCTTTGCTGGAGTCGAACACGGAAATCCAGCCGCGTCTTGCAAAAGCCCGTGCGAGCTGGTGCGGTCGCTGAAAGAGGTTGGCGTTCCAGCCGATCGAAGGCGGGAAGATCACGCAGCCGCGGCAGCATCGAATCCGCGAGACGATCTCATCGGCGGAACGTGTGGGCGCGGCGATGCCCGGCGATGACGACGTTAGGCGCAGCAGCTTTCTCACGCGGCGTTCACGGTCGCCGCCGGGCGGAAGAATCAGAGCGCGCCAGCGTGTCCCATCACTCTGCCGCGCGACCGCTCGTACCGCGCGGCCGAAGGCGCGTCCTGCGAGCGTGCGGATACGTCGCGGTAACCGCGGCAAATCATGAATTAGGACGCTCACGAGTCCCGCTCGGATCGAGTCGCTGCGTCATCGTCCTGGACAACGACCTTCCGGCCGTTGTTCTGGGCAGTGACGTGCCAAAGGACGCCGGGATGCTCTGGCCGAAGCGGGCGCGCCATATTGAGCGGAGTGTAATTGCGGAGGTCATAAATGTAAAAACCCTGGATCCCAGAAGCATCAGTCGCCGCAATCAATCTGATCGCGTGTCGCTGGCTGGGCCAGTCGTGACGAAGCATGCTCGCCGCTCATTGCTTCCAGCGTCTTTCTCGACCTTCGCCTGGTGCGGTACCCAAGCGATTCCCCACTTCTCCTCAAATTTACGATGATTCTCTTCGAAGAGACGTTGATAATCCTCCTCATCGATCTTCGAAAAGCTTGCTCGGCCCCAGTGATGCACAAAAGCGTCCTGGGCGCACAGGACTCGATAGCCGGCGCGCTTGACCCTGAGCGAGTAGTCATCGTCCTCGAACATCCCGATGCCGAAACGTTCGTCGAGCCGACCCACTTCCGTGTGCACTTCTTGTCGCATGGCCACACAGAACATCGCCAACATGGGAATTTCGAAAGATCGACCATCGTGATCCCGCATGCGATTGCGAGCGAACTCCTCCAGGCCGCCGAGATTCCGCTCGTCGTATCCCGCTTCAATTCTCGCTTCGTTTCCGCACCAATTGGTGATCGGCCCGACCATGCCTGTCTCGGGACGTTCCACGTGTCGGAGCAAGCGGGGAAGCCAGCCTCTCGTGACAACCGTATCGTCGTTCAACAGGACAAGGTATCTAAAGCCGCCCAGCGCGTCGATGCCGATGTTGTTGGCGCGAGCAAAGCCGAGGTTCTCGCCGTTCTCGATCACGCGCAGGCGCGGCTCGCTCGAGGCGGCGCTCCGCAGAAAGGAGATCACGTCCTCTTCCGATCCGTTGTCGACAACCACGACTTCGAAATTGGGATACAGAGTCCGGGCGAACACGCTGGCAAGGCATTGACGGAGGAGGCCCAGGTTGTTGTAGCTGACGATGACAATTCCGGTCCTCCCATGCGCGGCCGCAATCTCCTCGGACAAGCGATGCACGCGAACATTCCACGAATTGCTCATCGCGAAGCGCCGCCTGGTTTCCACGGCATCCGCCGAACACTCCGTCAGGGCGCGAGCGATTTGAGGCGCGAAGTCGTCAGGATGGTCCACCGGATAGAAGAGATGCCGCAACGGCTCGAGCTCCGGCAGAGTCACGGCAACCACCGGTTTGCCCGCGCTGAGGTACTCGTAGAACTTCAGCGGATTCGTGGCAAGGGTCAGAGGAGTGCGCCGGAAGGGGATGCAGGCGACGTCGAAGGCCTGGAGGAAGCCGGGCAAGGAAGAATAGGGCTGCTCTCCCAACAAACGTACGTTGGGCAAACGTTTGAGGGCCGTCGTGTCGGCGCCGAACGTATGGCCGATCAGCACGAATTGCCAACTCGGTTGAGCCGCCGCCGCGGATGCCACCATCTCGGTGTCGAACCACTCGGAGATGGCGCCGTAGTATCCGATGATGGGACGCGGGATGCCGTCGAGCGGCGTTTCAGACGCCCGGCGGTTGAAGTGGCCGAAGTCCGCCGCATTGGGGATCAGCACGTGTCGAGGATTCAGCGCGGCGGCACGGTCTAGAAGATTGCGGCTTGACGCAACGACCAAGTCGCTGCTCGACGTCAGCGTCGGCTCCGCGTTCAGCATCCGCGTGCTGTTTGTTGAATATCCCTGGTGGTCGTCCAGGCAGTCGTAGACGATTTTCCAGCCGAAGCGACGCCGGGCCGCCAATGCGATCGGCGCCCAGAACGGAAGCTGAACGATACATACGGCCGCTTCCACTTGCGCTCCATGACGGAGATCGGCCAGCGCTTCCATAAGCGCATCGACCGCCGCGCCGTGGAGATCGTCGCGGTACGGATCGAGGCGCGGACTCGGTAGCCCGACGATATAGACGTTCTCAGAGACGACCTCCATCCGGTTGCCGGCGTTGTCATGAAAGCGCATTGCCAGGTAGAAGACGCGGTGTCCATCGCGGGCCAGCCTTGTCAGGAGCTGCTGAGGTCTTTGGAAGCGAAAATGCCAATCGATGATCGGAAAACAGACGACGTCGAATTTCGATCCCAAAGGAAGAGCGGCATTCTGGAACGAAGCGTCGGCCTGCGACATCCTGGACAACTTCGGTTCTAGATGTCGCCCCTCCGTTTGTATTGCGAGCGCTCCAGGATGCACCAAACTCCTGCGAAGAGCCCATTGGAACGTCCGATCGCGAAGGCTGCCGCGTGGCGCCAAGAACAAGCGCACGTTTCTCATCAGTTGGAGAAATTCCCATCCGTGGCTATTCGTGATGTAGTCGATCTCGCCGCGCGACTCTCGAGCCCGTCGTTCGCTTTGATCGAGACGAGCTTCCGTATCCTTCAGTGCGTCAGAAAGGCGTTCGATCTCTTGTTCGCGCTGATTCAAACGGACTGCCGCTTCCTGAACGTCGGTTCTCGCCTGGCCAAGCGCGGCAGTCGTCTCCGAAAGGCGATCCCTGATCAAGTTCAGAGCGATCTCAGCCTCATTCGTGGCTGGCGATGGCGCGGCCGAAGCCTCGCGGCCGGAATCATCGCATCGTTCAGAGAACGAAAGAGGCGTCCCCGCCTCGCCGCACAGGTTCGAATAGATCTTGATGATGTCGCCGGGCACTCGTTCACGAAGCAAGTCCTCGGCCGAATTCCTGTCGTGACGCAGCCGCCGGGCGATATAACCCAGAGACCGGTCGATTTGGTCTTTGGAAACCGCCAATCCCGAGAAGTCGCACAGACGTTTCAGTTCGGGAACTGGATTCTCGAAGAAGACGTCATAGCTCGTGATGACGCGCTGAGACGGCGCTGTCGCGGCAAGAATGCGTGTCGCATACTCTTTCCAGAGACGGAGACCGAGCGCTTTCGATGAGTGACCGCGCTTGGACAGCGACGCCTGGACTTCAAGCGGATGCCGGAGACAGACGATCACCTTAAGATTCGGGATCAGAGTCTTCCAGAATGGAAGAGTCAATGAGCTACGCGGATCCTTGAAGCCCCAGGTCTCTTGCAGGGATCGAGATGCGACAAGAGACGCCGCCCTTTCCCGGAGTCCCGCGAGATCCGGTCGAGTCTCCCAACCCGCCTCCATATGAGGCGGAGCGTCCCAGCCGCCCCCTAGGCGATCGAGGATCTCCGTATTGATCTCGACAAACCGGCGATCCTCCCAGAAGCCGTGCTCGTTGTCCGGAGCGCCGGCTCGAAGCTCGGCAGCCGGTCCCAGATCGAGCCCGAAAGAGTGGAGCAATCGAGCCACCATTGACGTTCCGGAACGGTGCATGCCGGCGATGCAGATGGCCAATCCGATCTCCACAAGCAAGGCCCGAACGAGCGAGCCGACTCTTACTGGCGATCCGGCACAATTATAGACTTTTCATTTGGTGGCGGGCCGCGTAGTTACAGTCAGGGCGTCCTTCTCAGAATAAAGCACTTGAGGTAGTGCGTTTCCGGAACGCCCATGATGATCGGATGATCGCGCGCCTGGCGGCGCTTCTCGACGAACTGGAGCGAGACTCCCGCATCGAGCGCGGCTTTCTCGATGAGCGCCTCGAAATCCGTCTCGGAGACGTGATACGAGCACGAGCATGTGACGAGACATCCGCCGGGCGCGAGCAGGCGCAGAGCGCGGCGGTTGATCTCGTTGTAACCCCGACGCGCCTTGTCAACGGCGTCACGACTCTTGGCAAAAGCGGGCGGATCGAGGAAGACGGTGTCGAACAGCTCTCCGCGCCGTTCGAAATCACGCAGCAGATCGAACACATTCGCCTCGCGGGCGACGACGTTGTTCAATCCATTGCGATCCGCGTTGCGGGCGACGCGCGCCACAGCCGTGGTCGAGACGTCCACGGCGACGACTTCGGCGGCCGAACGCGCCGCATGCAGGCCGAAGCCGCCGTTGTATGTGAAGGCGTCGAGCACTCGTCCATGGGCATATTCACGGCTCGATACGTGATTCTCGCGCTGATCCAGAAACAGCCCCGTTTTTTGTCCATGGTACAGGTCGGCCTGAAACAAAACGCCGCTTTCGTCGATCTCGACGATCTCGGGCACCGTGCCATGAAGAACGCCGACCCTTCGATCAAGGCCTTCGAGCAAGCGCACGCGCGGATCGTTGCGCTCGATGACGCCTCGGGGATGGAGCGACGTCAAAAGCGCTTCCACGAGACGCGCCTTGAGCCTCTCGCCGGCCTGTGAAAGCGTCTGGATCACGACGAAATCGCCGTAGCGGTCGACGATGAATGACGGCAAGCCGTCCCCCTCGCCGTGGATGATGCGATAGGCGTCGGCGCCAGCGGCGATGATCCGCCGCCAGGAGAGAGCCGCGGCGATTCGCTCTTCGAGGAAATGCTCGGACAGCTCCGCCTCGCGTGTGAGCATTCGAAGCGTGATCTCGGAACGGCTTGAGAAGAAGGCAAATCCCAGATGCCGTCCGTGCGGGCCGGATACGCGCACGACGTCGCCGGGACGGGCGTCTCCGGCGGCACGGATATCGGAGCGGAAGACCCAGGGGTGCCCGGCGTTGATACGGATCTGGCCTTTGCTGCCGACGAAGACCGTCGAGCAGTTCATGCATGAAGTCACTGGCTTTCAGGCGTCTCCGGCGGGGGAGGGGAAGCTTCCGGTCGCTTCTCGTTGTCGTTCTGAACGACTTGCGGCGTTTCAGTCGATGAGGCCTGCGTCAGAGTCGAGGCGACGGTTTCGGAGGGCTGTTGCGTCTCCACAACGGCGGCGTTGGATGACGCGCTCGCCATGGCGGCTGGAGAGGACGAAGGCTTCGAGGATTCGGAATCCGTGGGTTTCACCTTGTCGCTCGGCGCAGCGGCAGGCGCGGGCTTCTGGAAAGCGATGGTCTCCGCCGGTGCGAGCGCTTCCTTCGGAAGCCCCTTGCCGGCCGGCATGGCGCGCCCGGCGACGAAAGGCGCGGCGTTTTCCTTGACGGCCGATTCGACCGGCGGAAAAGAGCCCGTCACGGAGGCGCCCTCTTTCATGCCCAACCGCTTGGCATGAAATACGCCCCTGGCGCGCGCGGTCTCGCCGAAAACGAGAGATTGGGTTTTGACGTCTCCGACGAACTCGCCGTTGATTTCCACCATGGCTGCCTGAACATCGGCCTCGACGCGCGCGTTTCGTCCGATCCGCACGCGTCCTAGGATCTGGAGCGTTCCTTTGAAGCGTCCGAGTATCGTGACGTCTCGACCTTCAAGCCGACCCGTGAACGTCGCATCTTCGCCGAGCACGCAAGCGCCGGCATGCGTCAGATTATCCTTGACATCGACTGGCATCCGTTACCTCCCTGCTCTTTTGGCGCTGGCGCCTGTTGTCATCGGCTACCATTCGTCGGGCTTGATGATTCGCGGTTCGTCAAGGGCGTCGTCGCCCCGCGCGCGATTTTCTTTCACCAGCCGGCCGACCAGGCGTGATATCGATTCCAGGAAAGCGCGCGGGTCCGTCTCCTCCATCGACGTTCGCGTCAGGCTTCGCTCGACCGCCCGCAGGACGGCCAGCATGTCGCGGTCGGAGTGCGTGAGGCGCTTCATTTCCTCTTCGAACACCTCCTTGATGGCCGACACGAGCACCTGTACGCGCATGTCGTCAGCCTGATGCTCGTAGAGAATGCCGCGCTCCCTGGTTTCGATCGTTTTGCGCCATATTCCCACGGCCGATGCCAGAAGACGATCGTCGATATCCGGGAGACGGGAACGGATCGCGAGCAATCCAACAAGCGTCTTATTGGCCAAGCGGCATTGGGCGTCGCTCAGATCGGTATAGATGACGGCGACTCGTCGCTCGTCACGCCTTTTCTCGGTCACGCGTCCTTCCCAGGCGGCCGCGCGGCCTCCTTTAATATAGACGCAGTCGTCCGGGCAGTTGATTTCCACGATACGTTTGGATCCGCAGCACGTGGGACAGATTCTTTTCTGGCCGGCGGGGCAGTATCGTCTTCCCTTGCGACTGCCGCAAAGACCGCACGTCATCTCGACATCACCGTGCGAGACAGGATTTTAAGGAACTCCTCCGCGGTGGTCGAGCGAACCGCAGGCGATGGTTGAAGGTTCTGGAAGATGAGCTGGTCGAACGCCGGAGGCACTCCAGGCACGATTCTGCCGGGCACCTGCGGCGTTTGCTGTGATGTCGGGTGCATGCCGGTGAGCAAATGGTATAGAACGGTTGCAAGGGCGAAAAGGTCGCCGGCGACGTCGAGCCGGTTCTCCGGCGCGCGATAGCTCGGGGAGCGCTTCAACGAATGCGCGAGTCGGCCCAATCCCAGGTCGACGAGCTTGACGATTCCGGAGGCGATCATCACGTTCGAAGGCTGGATCGAGCCGTGAATCATGCCCTGACCATGGATTGCGGACAAAGTCTGGGCCAGGACTTTACCAAGCGCCAGAATCTGCACCATCGGCAGGCGTTGCTTCGCGGCGAGCGCTTGCGCGAAGTCTCTGCCCGGCACGAGCTCGCTGACCACGCAGTGTTGACCGTCCATTTCTATGAAGCCGAGCACTTTAGCCAGGTGGGGATGGGATACTTGGGAAGCCGAACGCAGGTCATCGACCACCGCCTTCAGCGTTCCTTCGGGCTCGAGCAACTCGGCGGGCAAGAACCGGAGGGCGACGATACGGCCGCTTTTTTGATCCTCGCCCCGATAGACAACGCCGAGAGGACCGCGACCGACTTCATCGCGGCGCAGGAAGCGCGCCGCGGGTGTCGCCGTAACAACGACGGGTTGCTCGGGTGGCGGGCTCGGAGCACTCTCTGACGCGTCTCGAAATGGAGCAACCGGCGGGGCCGTTGGCTGGACGCGTTGGGCCTGTGCGGGCGCGGCGCCAGGCGCCGCCGCCAGCGCTCGCCGCGCGGCGCCCGCCGCGGCTTTCATCTCCGCCGCGTTCTGGAATCGGCTTGCGGGATCCTTGGCCAGCGCCTTCCGAACCAGCTCATCCACGATCACGGGAATGTCGGGTCGCCTGGAAGACGGAGGTTCCGGGTTTTCGGTGAGCACGGAGTTCATGACGCCCGGCAGGGATTCAGCCTCGAAAGCCTTGCGGCCGACAAGCATCTCATAGAGCACGCTGCCGAGGGTGAAGAGATCCGCGCGGTGATCGATGGCGCCGCTCATCGCTTGCTCGGGAGCCATGTAGTGCGGAGTTCCCAGTATCTGTCCGGCTTGAGTTATCTCTGACGCGCCGAGCCGCGCGAGGCCGAAATCAAGGATCTTGACGCGGCCGGAGGGAAGGATGTGGATGTTGCCGGGCTTGAGATCGCGATGCACGACGTTTTTCGAATGCGCGTACGCGAGACCGTCGCAGATCTGTTCCACGATGAAGAGGACGCGATCCAGATCCCGCATCGCCGGTTTGCCGATGAGTCGCCGGAGGTCGATTCCCTCAAGCAGCTCGGTGGCCAGAAAAGCCTTGCCGCCTTCCTCGCCGAAGTCATATACCGTGATGATGTTGGGATGATTCAATTGGGCGGCCGATTGGGCTTCGATACGGAAGCGAGCCTGCAACTCGGGATCCGCGGCCAGATTGGCCGTGATGACCTTGAGCGCCACGTCGCGGTTCAGGATGGGGTCGCGCGCGCGATAGACCTCGCCCATGGCTCCCTGCCCGATCTTGTCTTGGAGCAGGTACTTGCCGATGCGATCAACCGCACCGGCGGGTTCGGAAGCGCCCGACTCCAGCCTCCTCAGCCTTTGAGGAACGTCCCGGTATTGAAGATCTTCGGCCAGTATCTTGCGATAGAGGTCGAGCGCCGACTCGCCCTGACCCGCGGATTCGTACGCCGCCGCGAGCCAGTAGAAGAGGTCCATGTTCGTCTGCGAGATGCTTTCGTTGGCGATGACCTTCTGCAGACGCTCGATGGCCAGATCCGGCTGGCTGTTTCTGATAAAGATCTCGGCCAGCAACTCCGTGGCGCGGCGGTAGTTGTCATCTGATGGCGGCACTTTCTGGAGTAATGCGACGGCCTTCTCTCGATCGCCGGATTTCGCCGCCGCCTCTCCGCTCTTGAAACTCTGTCCGGCGCGCGCGTACAGATCCATCGACTTGCGCCCCAGCCCCGCTTCTTCGTAGAGCTTGGCCGCGGTCTCGAGATCGCCTGCTTTTTCATAGCTCCCGGCGGCGCGCTCTTTCAAGCCGGCGCGAACATAGACCGAGCCCGCCGCGGCGAAGCTTTCGCCGACCTCGTAAGCCGCGGCCGCTTCCGCCAGCATGTCGATGGATTCAAATAGCTCCGCTGATCGCAGGTAATCCTGTCCTTCCTGGAAATGACGCGCGGCCTCGGCGACGCGATCCTCCTTAAGGGCGACTTCTCCACGCAGGTTGGCGGCCTTGACGGGATCTCCCGCTTGGTCGAAAGCGTTGGCGGCGCTTGCCGCGTCTTCCGCGCGCATGAAGTACTCCGCGGCTTTGGAGTACCGTTGTTGGGCCATGGCGACGTTGGCCGCCTCACGGAAATAACTCCCCCGTTCATAGATCTGGAAGGCGCGTTCCAGATCGCCGGCTTTCTCGAAAAGGCGTCCCGAATACAGCGCGCTCTTCTGTTCGGGAGTCACCGCGGTCGAGGAATACGTCGTCGAAAAGGTGACGTTTTCCATGAAATGACGTTCCCAGCATTCCGCGGCCTTATGAAAATCGCCTTTCTTTTCATACGATTCCGCCGCTTTGTGGGCGTAGCCGCTCTTCTCGTAGAGGTCGGCGGACTTATCCCAGTGACCGGCTTGAGCATAGAGCCGCGCGGCGTCGACGTTATTGCCGCGTTCCTGGAAAAGCGCGGCGGCACGCGCCGCCTTGCCGGCCTGAACGTACAATGCCGCTGCTTTCTTGTAGTCGCCCGCCTGCAAGTACAGGTCGGCCGCGCGTTCGACGCGTCCCATTTTCTCGATCACCACGGCCGCCGCGATGAATTCCTGCCCTTCGAGATACACTTCGACAGCCTGATTCGGCCGACCCGCTTCTTCATATAGCCGGCCGGCAGCCAGAGTATTGCCATTCTTTTTCTCGCGCTTGACCGCGGCTTCGAGCTTGATTTCCGTATAACGGCTTCCCGCCAGCTTCTCGAGCAGGCCTTGAGCGCTCAGATTCATACCCGGCATGCGCATACGCAAACGGGGCAGGAGCTTCTGATAGATGACAAGCAGCGTGAGTAAAAGAATTAACCATGGAATATACGGATGCGCCAGAAGCTGATATAACCGGGAGATCAGGAAATCCATGCCAGACTCTCGAAATGATCGCCGCGATACGCCCGAACGTGCCTAGAGAACGCGCTAACTCATTATAGCAGAAGGAGGTCTCGGAGTGCCGCGCAGGATTCGGTCGCCGTCGAATTCGGCCATCCAGATCTTTGATTTGGCCGGTTATCCTGCTATTCTCAATCCGATCAGCCCGAACGGGCTCCGAGAATCCGACGGAGAAACATGAGTCCAGGACCAAGACGAGCGCGCCGTTCGTCCTCGAAGGCATCCATCGAGGCGCCTTCGTCCGTGTCGGCGACGGATGAGCCGCTCTACACGTCCGACGACCTGTTTGGCGATCTCGTGGACGCTCCTAGCCCGGACTCGAGTCGAGGCGCGTCATCCCGTCACGGTCCGATTCGAGTTCAAGTGAATGACTCGAAGGGCGCTTCGAACGGCGAAGCATCCGGCGAAATCGCGCTCCCTCAAGACATGGCGAAGCTCCTTGACGCGCTTGGAGAAGGGCCTCGGAGCGATTCTCTGGATCCGGCTCCGGATGAATCCGGCCCGATCGTCCCGTTCGTGGAAGATCAAGCAACGGAAGCCGGCGCTGCCGACACGTCGGATTCGCTCGTTTCACTGCTCGAGTCCGCCGCCACTTCGCCGCAATGGGATCCCTCGCCTCCGCCGCCGAGCGACGGCTCACGACGAAGGGACGATCGGCGCGCCAGCCGCTCACGCGTCAAGCGGCCTGGCGTTCGCTTCCATGCCTTGACGCCTCCCGAACCGGACGAATCCGCCCTCGACCTCGCGGCGGTCGTCGAGGAGGCTCTCGGCCCATCCCCCCGCTCTCAACGTTCCGTGCGCGCAGCGCCCAGCGCCGACCACATCTTCGGTCCCTACCGTCTTCTCGAAAAGATCGCTACGGGGGGCATGGCGGAGGTCTATCGCGCCAAGCGGACGGGAGTCGAAGGTTTCGAAAAAGTGCTGGCGGTCAAGCGCATTCTGAATCACCTTTCCGACAACCAGGAATTCGTGGAGATGTTCGTCAACGAGGCCAAGATGGTCGCCGGTCTCAACCATCCGAACATCGTGCAGATCTTCGACCTGGGACGTATCGGCAAGGCGTACTTCATCGCCATGGAACACGTCCACGGCCGCGACCTGCGGACGATCGTGCGCCGCACGCAGGAACGCGGGATGCGCATTCCGCTCGATCTCACGGTGTTCATCGTCAGCCGCGTCTGCCAGGCTTTGGAGTACGCGCACCGCAAGCGTGACGACGACGGACGCGCGCTGCTGATCGTTCACCGCGACGTCAGCCCGCAGAACATCCTGATCTCGTTCGAAGGAGAAGTGAAGCTGACGGATTTCGGCATCGCCAGGGCGGCCGCCAAGGCGCGCACGACCGACAGCGGCGCTCTTCGCGGCAAGCTGCTTTACATGAGTCCCGAGCAAGCCTGGGGCAAGCCGATGGACCGCCGCTCGGACATTTTTTCCCTGGGTCTGATCTTTTACGAAATGCTCACGGAGCAGAAGCCCTTCATGGGCGGCTCACAGGCGGGCATTCTCGAAGTCGTGCGTCAGTGCGACATCGCTCAGCCCACGATGTTCAACCCGCGTATCCCCGACCGCATCGAGCGGATCGTCCTGAAGGCTCTCGCGCGCGATCCGGAGAGCCGCTATCAGGAAGCGGGCGAGATGTACAAAGACCTCGATCGGGTCCTGTATGAGCGACCGCAGCCTCCGACCATGGCCGAGTTGGCCCGCTTCATGACGGTGCTTTTCGACGAGCGGGAGCGCGGCGCGCCGCAGCCCGCGGATGAGCCGATCGAGACTCCGGATGGCCGTGAATCCCGGCTGGAGATGGAATTCGAAGCGCATTCCACGCCCGCCGCGCCTCGGCCGGCCAAGCCGCTCGATGAACAGACGTCTGTCAAGAAACTATTGAGGCGGCTTGGGATAAAATGACTTGAGGAGGAATCAGCATGGCGATCGGCAAGGAACAGTTGCAGTTTTATCAACAGACGCTGGACGTGACCCGTAAACAGATCAGCGATCTCAATCGTCAGATCGAGGAGGAACTAGCCCGGGTCAAGGAGCGACTCGCGGAGCTCCAGAACGCCAAGAACGCCGCGAAGCAGATCTATGACGGCGCTTGTCGGATACTCGGCATCGAAAACGACCTCGAGAAAGAAGACGAGACTCCGTCAGAGTAGGGCAGGCCGAAACGGCCGATCGAGGCTCGCCGGGGCGATTCGCCTCGTCCCGGCGTCCTTTTTCTCGTTTTACGACGTCGTGTCTCCCGGTTGTCCCGCCGGGCTGCGACTGGTACGATCGGCGTCACGCTCGTGAAGAGCGCGTGTGTTTTTTAAAAATGTCATGGTTTAGACGAGAACCGAGTCCGTTGATTTCCGGAGGGCAGGAGAGCCGCATTCCCGAAGGCTTGTGGGTCAGGTGCGGATCCTGCAAGGAAATCATCTATCGCAAAGAGGTCGTACGGAATCAGAACGTCTGCCCCAAGTGCGGCTTTCATTTCCGCATCTCGGCTCGCGAACGACTGGCGCTCCTTTTCAACGGCCCGTGGACGGAGTTCGATCGCGGCCTCGTGAGCTCCGATCCGCTGCGCTTCGTCGACACCAAGCCTTATGCCGCGCGTCTCAAGCATGGACGCGCGCGCACGAACTCGTGCGATGCGCTGATTTCCGCGCTGGGAGAGATGGGCGGCATGCGCGCCATCATCGCATCCATGGAGTACGCCTTCATCGGCGGATCGATGGGCGTGGTCGTCGGCGAGAAGGTGGCGCGGGCCGTGGAGAAGGCGGCGCATGAGCGGCTGCCGTTGATCGTCGTTTCTTGCTCCGGCGGCGCTCGCATGATGGAAGGCGCGCTTTCCCTGATGCAGATGGCCAAGATCTCGGCGGCGCTCGCTCATCTGGACGAGGCGGGGGTCCCGTTCATCAGCGTGCTCACCGATCCAACAACGGGAGGGGTGACGGCATCCTACGCCATGTTGGGGGATCTGAACATCGCCGAGCCGAACGCGTTGATCGGTTTCGCCGGTCCAAGAGTGATCGAGCAGACGATTCGCCAGAAACTGCCGCCCGGTTTTCAGCGCTCCGAGTTTCTCCTCGATCATGGCATGATCGATCTGATCGTCGACCGGCGTGATCTCAAGGCCACGCTGATCTGTTGTCTGAAGTACTTTCTCGGCTGACAGGCCTTGGATTGACGGTGTTTATGCTCGTGACGTAATCTGTTCGCGTCGGATCGTGATACCGGCGTTCACTTGAGTCGCGATTCAGACCGTAGCATCATGGCCGAGCGCGGCCCGGTCGCGCGCTCGCCGGCGGGGACATTCATGAAAAGTCAAAAACGAAGATCGATTGTCATTATTGCCATAGCGTCTCTGGTCGTGCTCCTGATCATGGCCGCCGTCGGACTGTGGATTGGTTTGAGTCGTTCGTTCCGGCGCAACGTGTACCGGACGGCGGAGAAAATCGAGCGCGAGTCGAAGGGCGCGCTGAAGATCGGCCTCGGCGACGTCGACGTCAGCCCGTTTGGCCGTCGCGTCGTGTTGCATGACGTCTCTCTCGAGTTCAATAAGAAGACCCGCGAGCCTCTGATCGTCAACATTGGCGCGATCGACGTCAAGAAATGGACGCAGATCAGATCCGGCGGCGATTTCACGCGCGAGCAGGAAATCGAGTTTCATCGGATCAGCTCGCCGCAGCTCGACGCGCATGTCGCTCTGGCGCCTCCGGCCGTCAAGAAGCGGCTCGCCGCGCCGATTACCTTCGATGGAGAATACCGCGCCAGTTATCAACCCGAAGAACAGAAAGAATTCCGACTGGACGTTTCCGTATCGTCGGCACAGCTCGGCGCGCTGTCGCTCGATCTGGACGTGAGCGGATTGGATCTCGCCAAGCTGGAGCAGATGGGCCGCGACGCCAAGATACGGCAAACAGGCGCCGTCCATCGGCAGTTGCAGCAGGGCGCCTTGACGTTGCTCGCGGAGCTGAGAATCCATGGAGCCCGTATCGTTCTGCGGAACAGCGGCTTGATGGAGGTCGTCTACTGCCTGGAGGCCGCTGATAAGGGCGCCACGCCGGACGAAGCGCGCCGCCGGATGCTGGATCGGCTTCGCGGAGAATGCGACAAACGAGCGGAGCCGTGGATGCGGTCGCTCTGCGAGCCGCTCATCATTTTCATCGAGAAGCCGAAGTCGATTCGTCTTGCTCTCGATCCGCCCTCCCCGGTGGACGTGGCCGGTCTGCCCGCGCAGTTGATGACCGGCGGTCCACAATCCGTGATCGATCGACTCGGGCTTCGCCTCGCGGCCAATGAGGAATGATCGGACGCCGATTGGGCGCCCCCCCCCTTTCGAGGCGCGCTTGCGGTCGCGAGTCGCGTCAACGCCGCCTCGTTTTCGCGCTCGATCACGAACGTCCGGAACGACTCACGAGGTTGGATCCTGTGCGGTGACGAGCGACACAGCCCTGGCCTCGGCGCCTGGATGTACAATACGACGGCCGGGAGACAGGCATGAGCTCAGAATATTCGAAGAAACGCCGTTTTCCGCGGATTCCATCCTGCAACGCGGTGCTGGTCAACAGACTCGGAGATGCGCCCGCGGAGGAGCTCGGCAGGACCCTGGTGATGGGTCTCGGCGGTTGCATGTTCACGAGCAATGAGTCTTTCGGCCTCGGCGCCCATCTCCAGCTTCTCATCACGGTCAACCGCGAGGTCGTGAAGTCGCATGCCCGCGTGGTATGGGAGCGTGGGATCGAGAACGGTCGCGTCGAGATTGGAGTGGAATTCACGGCGCTTGACGATGACGCGCGCGCCAAGCTCGGCCGCCTCTTTGGCCAATCCACGTCGGCGTGACTCGAGTCAGGCGACCGTCTTGCGTTATGCGTCGGGCACGACCATCACAGGGCGACCGTGTCGGCCGGTGAAGCGACGTTCGCGGCTGTTCCTCTGACCTTCCGAAAAACCAGAAAGACCGGTATGCCGACGAGAACCATGGCGATGGCGATCGAGGATTCCACCGGCCGTTCAAGAAAGGCCAGGACGAGAATTCCAAAGGAAACGAGAACGAAAGCGGCGGGCACGAGCGGATAGCCGGGCATCCGATGCTCGCTTCGTCCCGATCGCCGCAGCTTGAAGAGCGCCAACGTCGCCAGGATGGGGAAGATGCCAAGAGAAAAGCCCATATATGTGAGGATCTGATCGAAGGCGCCGAAAAGCACCATGATCAAGGCGATCGCCCCCTGAAGAACGATGGAACGGGACGGCACTCGGAAACGCGGATTGATCTTGCAGGCGAAGCGGAAGAAGTAACCGTCCCGCGCCATGGAAAAATAGACTCTTGGCCCGAGGATGATGTAGGCGCTCAGGGAAGAGAACAACGCAAATGCCGCGAGGAGGGAGACAAGAGAGCCTGAGGCGCTTCCGAAAGCCCGTGTGGCGGCAAGTCCCGCCACTGAGATCACTCCTTCCATCTCTCTCGGCGGAACGGCGTAAACGAAAAACAGGTTCAGTCCGATATACAACGCCATGACGAGCCCGGTTCCCAGCAGCAGGGAGCGCGGCAGGTTGCGGACGGGATCGCGGATCTCGGAACCGATGTAGGCTGACGCGTTCCATCCGGCATAGGCGAACATGATCCACATCAGGGAAAGGCCGATGGATTTCATGGTCCGATTGTCGGTTGTCGCCCCGGTGTCGTCCATGAGATGTCCGAAGTCGCCGGTTCCGGCCGTGAAGCCCCAGAGAATGAGCGCGACGATGAGCCCCACCTTGAGAAGCGTCAGCGTATTCTGGACCCGAGCTCCGAAGCGAATGCCGCGGAGGTGGATCAACGTGAAGGCGATGATCACGGCCATGGCGCTGGCTTTTTTTAAGACGGCGGCTTTGACGGGAAATCCGAACAGCCCGGAATCGAACAGAGCCGGGAAGGCGCTATCGAGGTATTCGGAGAAGCCGATAGCGGAGGCGGCAATCGGCGCGGAGAATCCGGCAAACAGCGAGACCCAACCGCTGAGAAATCCCAGTGATGGGTGGAAAATCCTCGACAGGAAAACGTATTCGCCGCCCGCGCGCGGTATCGCGGCGCTCAACTCTCCGTAGCAGAGCGCGCCGCCAAGGGCGATCAGGCCGCCGATCAGCCATAGAGCGAGCAACAGCCAGGCGTCATGGAGATCCTTCATGAGCAGGCCGGATGTCGTGAAGATGCCGGCTCCGACCATGTTGGCCACGACGATGCTGGTGGCTGATGCGAGTCC
>JAFGSN010000064.1 GCA_016934575.1 Vicinamibacteria bacterium | reverse complement strand
TGTGACGTTTGATCCATGAGACTTCTGATGTGAACGTGAAGCGCAAGGCGACAAGCAAGCGCTCGAACGGCCGGATCGGTCGCCGGGCCCTGATCGTCACTGGCTCCGGCGGGCTCATGGCCGGTCTTGTCGGTCTCATCGGCGGGATGGGACGCTTCCTCGTTCCGAACGTGATTTATGAAAGCCCGCGCCGCTTCACGATCGGACGGCCGGACGACTTCCCCCCGAATTCCGCCACGTTTCTCGCCGAGCGCCGTGTTTTCATTTTCAACACTCCGCGGGGCTTCTATGCCATGTCGGCCGTTTGCACGCATCTGGGCTGCAACATCGACCACGTGGACGCGCGGGGCTTCGAGTGCCCCTGTCACGGCAGCGTCTTCGACATGGCCGGGCGCGTCGTGGAAGGGCCGGCGACGCGTCCCTTGCCGTGCTTTCCCCTGATCCTCTCGAGGCGCGGCGAACTGGTCGTTGACACGCGCCGGCGCGTGGATTCGAGCTATCGTTTCCAGGCATGAACGCCGTATCACGTTTTCTTCGACAGGCATGGCGCTCCGTCTTTCGCGTTGGTTGGCCGAGAACCGACCATGACCGTCACGCGGCGATGGTGTCGAGCCTGGCGCTTCATATTCATCCGGCGCGGGTGCGGAGGAGGACGCTTCGTTTCTCGACGACCCTGGGCCTGGGGCTCGTCAGTTTCTATCTGTTCGTCGTTCTCGTCATCACGGGCTTGGCGCTCATGATCTACTACTCGCCTCATCCCTCGGACGCCTATCGCAGCATGAAGGATCTGCAGTTCGCCGTGGCCTTCGGCATGTATCTGCGTAATCTTCATCGCTGGGCCGCGCACGCCATGGTCGCGACCGTCTTTCTGCACATGTGCCGCGTCTTCTTCATGGGCGCCTACAAGCCTCCGCGGCAGTTCAACTGGGTCGTCGGCGTCGGCTTGTTGATCCTGACGATGGCGCTCTCATTCACGGGCTATCTCTTGCCGTGGGATCAGCTTGCTTTCTGGGCGATCACGGTGGGCACGAACATCGCGGCCTACGCTCCGATCGTGGGCGACGATCTGAAGCGCCTTCTGCTCGGCGGGCATGAGATCGGCGCCGCCGCGCTTCTTCGTTTCTATGTCCTGCACTGCGTCATCTTGCCTGTCGCGGCGGCGGGACTGATCGCGCTTCATTTTTGGCGCGTGCGCAAGGACGGCGGCCTGTGCGCGCCGCCGGACGGCGATCGCCGCACGTTGCCGAGCTGGCCGTACCTGCTCTTCCTGGAGATGCTCGTTCTGCTTCTCGTGCTGACGTTGCTCAATGTGGCAGCCTTGCTCTTCGACGCGCCGCTTGAGGAGATCGCCAACGCCGCCCGCACTCCCAATCCGGCCAAGGCGCCCTGGTATTTTCTGGGACTTCAGGAGCTGGTTCATCACAGCGCGTTTGTCGGCGGAGTGCTCGTGCCCGCCGGCGCCGTCATGGTCCTGCTCTTCATTCCTTATCTTGACGTCGCGCCGCGCGGGACGGGAGTCTGGTTCTCGCGGGAACGACGGATCGCCAATACGTTGTTCGGGATCGCGGTCATGGCGGCCGTGATCTTGACGATCATCGGCACGTTTTTACGCGGACCCAACTGGCGATGGGTCTGGCCCTGGTCGGGATGACCCGCGCGATCTCAGGCGCTTCAAGGCGTTCTTCGCGAATGTCACGCCGGCGGGTGCCCATGGGATGGCTGCGCGGCATGGCGCTGCTCGGCGCGAGTTTCTTGGCCACGGTCGTCTGGGTCGTCTGGGACGAGATCCACGTTGAATGGCGGATCTTTCAAGCACGTTTTTCCGCTCTGGAAGAAACAACGCGCGCGGAGGAATCGCCGCCGGGCGAGGACGAGCGTCTGGGCGTTCAACAGATCTGGCTCGAGGACCTCGGTCGCGTCGACCGTTGCACGACGTGCCACGCGGCGATCGCCGATTCCGAATCCGGACGAGACGCGGATCATCCCTTGCGTTCTCATCCGGGCGCGTGGATCGAGAGGCATGGCCCACAGCGCTTTGGTTGCACCGTCTGCCATGGAGGGCAAGGCGCGGCGACGACTTACAGGGACGCGGCGCATCGGGCGATCCCTTACTGGCCCGAGCCCATGCGTTCCCCGGAACTGATGGAGGCCGGATGCGGGGTCTGCCATCGCGAACGAAACCCGCGCCGCGCTTTCTGGCTGGCGACGGGACGCGCGCGTATCGCGGAGTCCAACTGCGTCGCCTGCCATGACGTTCCCGGATTCGACAAGAAAGACGTGCGCGCGCCTCGTCTGGACGGCGTCGGACTCAAGGTCGCCCCGGCCTGGTTGAGCATGTGGATCGGCGATCCACGTTCTTACTTGCCGCGCTCCCGCATGCCCGACTTTCGCCTCGATTCGCGTGAAATCGACGCGCTCGCCGCTTTCCTGTCGGCCGAACGCGCCGTGGCGCCGATCATGATCGCGACCGTCGACTGGAGTCGCGCTGACGCGGAACGGGGCGGCACGCTTTTCAGATCCTCGCGCTGCGTGACATGCCACGCGGTCAACGGGCGCGGCGGCGTCACTGGGCCGGAGCTGTCGCGCGTGGCGAGCAAGGCATCGCGCGCCGCGCTTTTCAGCTTCATCGAGAACCCGCACCGCCATCAGCCGGATACGCTCATGCCGAGGTTTCGATTCAGGGATGAAGACCTGCGCGATCTCGCGGAGTTCGCGACGACGGAATGGTTCGACGACACGCTTGGCTCGGCGGCGATCGATCTGGCGCCGAGCGACACGGCGTCCATCGCGGCCGGACGCGAGGTCTTCGTGCGGCGCGGCTGCTATGCTTGTCACTCGCTCGCGAGCGTTCCCGCGCTCGCCAAGATCGGTCCCAAGCTCGCTGGCGTCGGCGATCGCATCGTCGACATGGGTTTTCTCGATCGGCAACGAATCGCGCCTTCGCTGCCCAACTGGATTCACACCAAGCTGCGTGCGCCTGAAACGATGGCGCGCTCGGCGCGCATGCCGACGTTCGGCTTCGATCCGGCCGCCGCCGCAAGCGTCAGCGTGGCGCTGCTCAGCCTGCGCTTGAGCGAGCCGCCTCCGGAACGTCTGACGAACGATCCCGCGCTCGTTTCCTATGATCCGCAAGGCGTTATCGGTGCGCTGATCCGGCGCTATCGTTGTCTTTCCTGTCACACCGTGGGCGGCGACGGCGGCGCTCTATCAACCGTCGCTCTCGATGTGATCGGCAGCCAGTTGCATGCCGATCATTTCACGTCATTTCTGATTAATCCGTTCGCTGTACGTGTCAATCTCGCCGAGCGCATGCCTGCTCTCAACGTTGCGCCCGATGAGGCGTCCCGTCTGGCGGCATACTTCACGACCGTATTCGTCGACGACGGCCTCGATGCCGCGCCGCTCATGCCCTCCGGCGCCGCGGCGCGCGGGCGCGAATTGTACCAGACGCTCGGGTGTCGGGCATGCCACGCTATCGAGGACGGCGGAGGTTATGTCGGCCCGGACCTCAACGGCGTGGGGCTCAGGCTTCGCTCAGGATGGACCGCGTCCTGGCTGCGTGATCCGCAGAAATGGAAGCCCGGCACGCTCATGACCGACTACGACGTCACTGACGCGCAGGCCGCGGATCTGACCGCGTATCTCCTCGGCTTTAAACGTTCGCCCACGGCTTTCACGGGAGGCGCCCAATGAAACGCCGGTGGACTGCGCTGCTCGCCATGCTGTCCCTGGCGGCGGCAAGTTGTCGTCGCGCCGAGCCGCCGCTTGCCGAGCCGCTTGCGGAGGCTTTCCGCCCGGCGGATACGAGCGCGTCCGAGGATCGCGGACGGAGACTGTTCGCCGAGTGGTGCTCCGATTGTCATGGAGCCGAGGGACGCGGTGACGGTCAGAACGCCTACAATCTCGATCCGCCGCCGCCCGATATGTCCGAGTCTCTTGGCGCATTGCCCGGGCCGCGGCGGCGCCGGATCATCGAGGAGGGCAGCACGGCGGACGGACGCTCGCCGCTGTGTCCGCCGTTCGGTCGCGTCCTCGCCTCCGGCGAGATCGACGAACTGCTCGCATACCTTCATTGGATTGAAAAGGCGAAGTTCGACTCCGACTCGAAGACTCCGCGGCCGGCGTATTCGATGACACGGAAGCGATACCCTTTGTAATGCGCCAATGGTCGCAGCCTGTAACGACGATGTTCCTGCCGGTGGAAGTCCGGTCGCGGTGTCAGCCCGATGACGCCGTGT
>JAFGSN010000063.1 GCA_016934575.1 Vicinamibacteria bacterium | reverse complement strand
TCCGCTGCCGGTCACGCCGAACAGCATAAAGGGAGCGAAAGACTGCGCCTCGACCGCGGCGCGGATCGCCGTCGCTGCACGGTCTTGCGCCTCGGTCGGAGTCCAGCGCACGGACTCTTGGTCGGCGAGCGTGTCGGGCGCACGAATCCGCCGCTCTTCCTCGATATGCACCCGGCCCGCCTGGACGAGCGCTGCCAGCGCCACCCTGAGCGACGACCGTCCCTGAACGAGATCGGCCGTCCGGATCCGACCTCCGGCCGATTCCAGGCGGGCGAGCAGCTCCCGCTGGGACGCCGCGCCAGGAACCCCCGACGTCGCTCCCGTCTCCGTCATCACCGCGACCTTCACCATCCGGAAGCCGGGAGCCGCAAGGTCCTGCTCTACCGCGACGACACCCGCGCGCTTGAGGCGAGCCAGGCGCGCGGAAGGATCTCGCCCCAAACGCCGGGCGAGAGTGGAAACGCGCAACGGTCCATGGCTCAGCATATCGAGCAGAGAGTCCGCGCCCTCGGCGCGAGGAGCGTCCAGGAGCAGTCGCGCCACAGAGCGACTGGCGCGTATGCCATCGGGAGGCAGTATGAGGCGGAAGCATTCTCCCGGAGGCGCCAGATAGTGCGTCGAGACCCACAAGGCGAGATCAATCAACGGCGGAGGCACGAGAGGAGTCTCGTCGATGATCTCGATGACGTCCTTGAGGGCGATCCCTCGAGCTGTTCCGGCGCTGTCGCCGAGGCAAACGCCGATCACGCGACGACCGCCGAGCGGCACCAGAACGCGGGCGCCGCGGCTCGGGTCCGGCATCCCTTTCGGCACACGATAAGTGAGAGCTTGCTGCAATGGAAGGGGCAGAGCGACGGACGTCGCGCGCTCACTCATCGCCGTGTCGCAATGATCCAGCGCTTGAAAGCCTCTTCATCCGGATTCTTCCCGAACGCCCGATCTTCGACTCTTCCTCCATCTTCCAGTCCCGAAAGGTCTTTTGCGCGTTTCATTGACGCAACAATGCGCGGACTTCCTTCATGTCCTTCCAGACGTCCCGCTTGCCGTTGGGATTTCTCAGCAAATACGCGGGATGGAATGTGGGCATCACTGGAATGCCGCGATACTCGCCCAATTTTCCACGGATCCGCGTGATCGGCTCCGCCGTCCGGAGCAACCACTGCGCCGCTACCTTGCCCAGCGCCACAATCACCTCCGGAGCGAGTATCTCGATTTGTCTCTCGAGATACTCCTGGCATTGGAGTATCTCATCGGGCTGCGGCGTGCGGTTTTGCGGCGGCCGGCACTTGATGATGTTGGCAATGAACACTTCCGAGCGCTTCATGTCGATCGCCTCGATGATGCGCGTCAGAAGCTGTCCCGCCGCGCCCACGAAAGGCAGACCTTGACGATCTTCCTCGCCGCCCGGGGCTTCGCCGACAAACAACAACCGTGCCGCGGGGTTGCCCTGGCCGAAGACCGGATGCTTCCGCCCCTCGGCGAGCCGGCATCGCCGGCAATCCTCGACCTCGTCGCGCAAGGCCCGAAGCGCCGCATCACGATCGATGCCGTGCTTCGCATAACGGCCGGACGCAGCCTCGCGCGGTATTCCAATGCTCGTGATCGATGCGAAGAAGCGCGCCCGCGCGCGCAAATCGCCGACGATAAGGCCGCGCGCGCTCACTTCCCTTCCCGGCGCGACCGCCGCATCTCGATGATGCGGTCCCAGATACGCTCCGACAGCTCACGCTTGCTCGTCAACGTAACTTCTCGCGTTCCACCTTGGCGATCGATGAGAACGGCCGCGTTGTTCTCCGAATCGAAGCCTCCCTCGGCGGATCCGACGTCGTTCGCCACGATAAGATCGAGATTCTTCCGCTCCAGCTTGCGTTTCGCATTCGAGATCATGTCCCCGATCTCAGCCGCGAAGCCCACGAGAAACCGTTCGCCGTCAAGATCCGTCAGCGATCGCAGAACGTCTGTCGTCGGCTCCAGGGCCAATTCATTCGGAATCTGATCGCGCTTGAGCTTTCCTTCGGCGACGCTATGGGGCCTGTGATCGCAGACCGCCGCCGCCATGACGACGATCTTCGCGCTCTCCGCCTGTTCGAGCGTCACGCGCGCCATTTCCGCGGCCGAACGTACTTGCAGCACCTCGACTCCGGCCGGCGCGGCAAGCGACGTGGGCCCCGAGACAAGAACGACCCGCGCTCCACGATCGCGCGCCGCCTCCGCCAGGCGGTAGCCCATCTTTCCGCTCGATCGGTTCGAAATGTAACGAACGGCGTCAATCGCCTCCTGGGTCGGCCCCGCCGTGACGAGCACGGTCTCGCCCGCCAGATCGCTTCTCCGCGCAAGGATCGCGCACGCGGCCTCGGCGATCGTCGCGATTTTGGCCAGACGCCCAGCGCCCATCCAGCCGCAAGCCAAGTCTCCCTCCGCAGGCTCCACCAGGGTGACGCCGCGCGCCCGAAGCCGACTCACGTTGTCGGCCGTAGCGGGATTCCGCCACATGTTGACGTTCATCGCGGGCGCGACGACGATGGGAGCCGTCGTCGCCAGATAGAGCGTCGACAACGCGTCGTCGGCGACGCCGTGCGCGAACTTGGCCAGCGCATTCGCGGTAGCCGGCGCGACGAGCAGCAGATCGGCCTCGGCGCCCCAGATCACGTGCGCCGGCGCTTGACTCACGTCATTTGCGAACAAATCCGTCAGCACCGGCCGGCGCGACAGCGTTGCGAACGTCAGCGGCGCGACGAAGCGCGTCGCGTGGCCGGTCATGACCACGCGCACTTCGTGACTGCGCCGCTGCAGCTCTCGCAGCAGCTCGCACGCCTTGTAGGCGGCGATGCATCCGGTGACGCCCAGGACAACGCTGGCCACGGCGATAACGCGCGTCAGCCCTGATCGGTCGGGGTCTGCGCCTCTTCCGGCTTCAGTTCCCAGGAAACCGTGCCGGCTAGCACCTCCTGGATGGCGATGCGCGTGGGCTTGCGACTCCTCGTCTCGACCCGCGGCTTGGCGCCGTTCTGAAGCTGTTTAGCTCGCAAAGCCGCCACGACGATGAAGCGGAATTTGCTGTCCATTTCCTTCGGCATTATGATCTTTGTCATCTTTATCCTTTTCCCCTACGCCTAAAACGTCGCGATCACGCCGCGCGCGGCGTCCCGCATCCGAGTCGTGCGGCACCGCGCCGCTTGAATGACCGATTTCACGAGCTCCACGCATTCCTCGATCCGTTCGTTGACGACGACATAGTCGTACTCACGGAAGCGTTCAATCTCCTCGCGCGCGACGCCGAGACGCCTTTCGATATCCGCGTCGTCTTGCCCTCCGCGGCCTCTGAGCCGTGCGTCGAGCGCCGCCCGCGACGGCGGCAGAATGAAAACCGTGATCGCCGACGGCATCCGCCGGCGAACCTGCGCAGCGCCCTGGACGTCGACGTCCAGCATGAGATCGACTTCGTCCGCGGTTGCCCGCGCGATCTCCTCCCGGCTTGTTCCGTACAACTGCCCGTGGACTTCCGCCCACTCGAGAAACCGATCGTCGCGAATCATCGCCTCGAATCGCTCGCGGCTCACGAAAGAGTAATCCGCGCCTTCCTCCTCATCAACGCGAGGACGGCGCGTCGTGTGCGACACGGAGAATCGCAGGCGCGAGAGTTCCGCCAACACGCGCCGAAGAACCGAGCTCTTCCCGGCCCCCGACGGCGCCGAGACGACGAACACGAGACCGCCGCGATCATTCAACGTTCTGGACCTGCTCCCGCAATCTCTCGATATCGCTCTTGATGTCGATCACCGTTCTGACCATCTCCGCCGACAGGGATTTGCTGCCCGCCGTGTTCGCCTCGCGCATCATTTCCTGGGCGAGAAAGTCGATGCGGCGTCCGCTCGACTCGTTTGCCGCGCAGGCCTCGCGAGCGTGAGCGACATGGCACTTGATGCGTACGATCTCCTCGTTAACGTCACAGCGATCGACGAGCCGGGCGATCTCTTGAAGAAGACGCGATTCGTCGAGCCCCAGATCGTCGCGCAACGCGGCGGCGCGCGCCGCAAGCTGTTCGCGGCGCGACGAACCGGAGCTGTCGGCCAGCGCTCGCAGGACGTCGATCGAGAGCTCGATGCCCTCCAGGCGCCCGAGAATGTCGCGCATCAGTCGCTCCCCTTCTTTTCGTCGCATCTCCATCAAACCCTCGAACGCTTCGAGGACGACGTCGATCAGCTCGTCTCTGGCGGATGACCACGTCTTCTCCGCTTCGAGACGGATCTCGACCACTCCCGGCATTTGGAAGATCTCGGACATGCGCGCTTCCGTCGCCAGCCCGTGCTGCGAGCCCAGCTCACGCATCTCACGCACCAGCTCGGCGATCAACGGCCGCGACACCCCCAGCCGGACGGGAGCGTCGACAACCTCGGCCCGTAGCATGACATCGACCCGGCCGCGTCGGACGCGCTCCTGCGCAAGGCGCCGTATGTCCGCCTCAATCTCCCCCAACTCGCGTGGCGCATTGACGTTGATCTCCAGGTAGCGGCTGTTCAGACTGCGAACCGCGGCCTTTGCCCGAAGCGCGGCCGTCTCTCGGACGGCCGCGCCGAAGCCCGTCATCGACATGATCATACGGCCAGACCTTCGGCGGAAAATTGCAGCTCATGCAGTCGGCTGTACAAGCCGCCCGGCTTCCGAAGCAGTTCCTCGTGACTGCCCATCTCACGGATCTCGCCGCGATCGAGAACGAGGATGCGGTCCGCGTTGCGAACCGTCGCCAATCGATGCGCGACCACAAGCGTCGTCCGGCCCTGCATGAGGTTGAGCAGGGCTTGCTGAACCAATCGCTCGGATTCCAGATCGAGCGACGAGGTCGCCTCGTCCAGAATCAAAACGGGCGGATCCTTGAGCAGGGCGCGCGCGATGGCGATTCTCTGCCTCTGACCTCCCGACAGCCGGCAACCGCGCTCGCCAATAACCGTGTCGTAGCGCCGCGGGAGGGCCAGGATGAAGTCATGCGCAAAGGCGGCGCGTGCGGCGCACTCGATTTTGGTCGCGTCGACGTCCTTCAATCCATAGGCGATGTTCGCGCGCACCGTGTCATTGAAGAGCACTGTCTCCTGCGTCACAAGGCCGACCTGCGCCCGAAGGCTCATGAGAGTCGCGCGGCGCACGTCTTCGCCGTCGATCAAGATCGCGCCTTCGGTCACGTCATAGAAACGGGGCAGAAGGTTGACAAGCGTCGTCTTGCCGGCGCCGCTCGTGCCCACGATCGCGACGATCTCTCCGGAACGCGCCTTGAAGCTCACGCCGCGCAGTATGTTGCATGACGAGTCGGCGTATCGGAAGCTCACGTCGCGGTACTCGATTTCCCGGCGCATCGCGGCGAATTGAATCGCGTCGGGAACCTCATGCACCTCCTGATGCGTGTCGAGCAGCTCGAAGATCCGCGTGCCGGCCGCCAGCGCGCCCTGCAGCGTGGCGTTGAGCCGCGAAAGCCTCTTGATCGGCGTGTACATCAAGAAAAGCGCGGCGATGAAGGAGGTGAACGCGCCTGGCGTGAGGCGTTGCGCTTGAATCTGGTGACTTCCGTAGAAAAGGGCGGCCACCAGAGCCAGGCCGCCGAAAGCCTCCATGATCGGAGGAAGGACGGCCGTCCAGCGCGTGATCCGCATGTTGACGTGGAACAACCTCGACGCCGCCCTTCGAAAGCGTTCGATCTCGAAGCCTTCCATGGCGAACGCCTTGACGATGCGGAATCCCGAGATCGTCTCCTGCATGATCTCCGATATCGAGCGCCAGCGCCGCAAGGACGTGTCGCTCGACGCGCGGAGTCGTCTTCCGAGCAACACGAGAGGATAAAAGGCGAGCGGCATGCCGAAAAGCGCCAGAAAGGCCAGCTTCCAGTCGTGATAGAAGAGCACGAAAGCGAGGCCGATGACGGTGAAGCTCTCCTTGAGTAGATCGCAAGCCGCGTCGGACACGGCGCTCTGGATCTTCTCAACGTCGTTCGTGATGTGGCTCATGAGGGATCCGGTGCTGCGTCGGCTCAGGAAGCGAAACGATTGCTGTAGGATGTGCTCGTAGAGCGCAATACGCAGGTTCTTCACCGCATGATGACCGACGGACGCCACCAGCGTCGTCGCCAGATAAGAAGAGACGCCCTTCACAATGTAGAGCACGAGGACGACAACGCTCACCCACGCCACGTTGACGCTATTGATGAGCACATCGTTGAAGATCGGCTCGATCATGTACGCGAGCAGCGCGCTGGCGGCTCCGTAACCGGCCGTCGCCAACAGGGAAAGCAACAGGGCCCCGCGATGGTGGCGCGTGTAACCGAAAAGACGCCTCAGATCCCTCAACCCCGCGCGGATTTCGGAACGGAAACCGTCGAGCTTCCGCTTCCATGATTTCCGGCCACGGCCGCTGGAGGGTCGAATCACCCCGAGCAATCGAGCGATCGGAAAGATGTTTATCGTCTCATCCCCTGAAAAAAGAATATCTTATGGCAACCGACACGACATGAAAGTATACGATCAAGCCGACTTCCGGGGCAAGTCGCCGCCGGGAATCAGTCGATAAAGCGGTATTTTAGCAACGTCCACAGCGCCGGAATGCCGTCGCGCCATGTGATCTTCTTGCCCTCCGCGTAGTCGCGCCCTTCATATGTGATCGGCACCTCATAGACACGCGCGTGCGCCTTGAAGAGCTTGGCGGTGATTTCGGGCTCGATCCCGAAACGGTCGCTCTTGAGCGTGAACGATCTCATGAAGTCCGTGCGCACCGCCTTGAGGCAAGTCTCCATGTCTGTCAACGTCGTGTTGTAGAGGACGTTCGTGATGAGCGTCAGCAGCAGATTGCCGAGGTAGTGCGTGAAAAGGAAGCATCGGTGCCTCCCGATGAAACGGCTGCCGAAGACTGCGTCGGCCTTGCCCTTGATGATCAGATCGAGGAGATCAGGATACTCCTCGGGACTGTACTCGAGGTCGGCGTCCTGGATGACGATCACGTCGCCTCTCGCCTCGGCGATGCCGCGTCGAACAGCCGCGCCCTTGCCCTGATTCACCTCCTGTGAGATGACCCTGAAGCCCCGTTCCCGTCCGAGCCGCTCCAGGATCTCGCGGCTGCCGTCGCTGGACGCATCGTCTACGGCGATCAACTCGATGCGCACGGCGACCGCCAGCACGCGGTCGACGATCTCTTCCACGGTCTCCCGCTCGTTGAAAACCGGCATGATGACGCTCAGCAGCGGATCCGGCAGCGGCGTGGCCCTTCCTTGCATTATCTTCGTCCTATTCCCTCATATATAAAGCCGAGCCCTTCGAGCTGATCCGGATCGAAGACGTCGCGTCCGTCGAAAACGCAAGGCCGGCGCATCATCGCCTTCATTCGCTCGAAATCCGGTCGGCGGAACTCGTTCCATTCGGTGGCCACGACGAGCGCATCGGCGCCGTCGAGGGCGTCGTAGGCATGCTGATGATAGGTCACGCTTTGCCCGAGCACGATCTTCGCCGTTTCGAGAGCGACAGGATCGTAGACATGCACGGCCGCGCCTTGCTCCAGCAACGCCTCGATCAGGGCGATCGCGGGCGCTTCGCGCACGTCGTCCGTGCGCGGCTTGAAAGCCAGCCCCCAGACCGCCACCACCCGTCCGCGCAGGCCGCCGAGACGCTCGTTAATGCGCGACACCAGGATCGTCTTCTGCGCCTCGTTCGCTTCGCGCACCGCGGCGGTCACGCGCATCGCATGGCCCGCCTCGTGACCCATGCGGATCAGGGCGCTCACGTCCTTGGGAAAACACGAGCCGCCGTACCCCATGCCGGGAAACAAAAAGGCGCTGCCGATCCTACGATCCGTCGCCAATCCCTGGCGCACGTGCCATACGTCGGCGCCCACTCGATCGCACAAGTTGGCGATCTCGTTCATGAACGAGATGCGCGTCGCGAGCATGGCGTTGGCCGCGTACTTGCTGAGCTCGGCGGAGGCGTGATCCATAACGAGAATCGGGTTGCCGGTCCTCAGAAACGGCTCATAAAGCCGGCGCATGATCTCCTCGGCGCGCGCGTCCTTCGTGCCAATAACCACGCGATCGGGCCTCATGAAGTCGTCGATCGCGACGCCTTCTTTGAGAAACTCCGGGTTCGAGACGACGGCGAAAGAATGCCGCGTCGTCTTCTCGATCGTCCGCCGCACGCGCTCCGCCGTGCCGACCGGAACGGTCGACTTGAGAACAATGATCGTTCCCTCGTTCATTGCGCGTCCCACGCCTTCGGCCACTTCCAGCACGTACCGCATGTCGGCCGACCCGTCGACATCCTGCGGCGTTCCGACGGCGATAAACACGATCTCGCTGTCACGAACGGCCTCGGCCAAGTCGTTGGAGAACCGCAGGCGCTCCTCGGCCATGTTGCGCGCAACAAGCTCGCCCAATCCGGGTTCGAAGATCGGGATCTCGCCCCGCGTCAGCGTCGAGATCTTCTCCGAATCCTTGTCGACGCAAACAACGACGTTTCCCGTCTCGGCGAAGCATGTCCCGACGACGAGACCGACGTACCCCGTGCCGACAACGGTGATTCTCAAAAAATCCTCCCCTCGCGCGGTCCGGCGGCGCCGCCCGGCAAATGTAGCACAACTCCCGGCGCATCCCCGGCGATCGCTTCATGACTCGGAAACGTGCCTGGACCTCGGATACGCGAAATCGGGCAAACGTTGGTATCATCGATCATCCGGCGGCGATGGGCGCCGTCATGAACCTGTGCATGACTATGAATATCGGCCTGGATCTCCGACCTGCTCTCTCGAAGCCGACGGGCGTCGGCTCTTATGCGCTCTTCCTTGCTCGACAGCTCCCGATCGTCGCCACGGACATGAGCTTCGTCTTCTTCAGCGCCTCTCTGCGACAGCGGTTCCCCGTGATGAGCTGGCCGCCGAACGCGCGCCTCGTCGACCGGCGGATTCCCGTCCGCGTGCTCAATTACGCCTGGAACCGGATCGGCTGGCCTCCGCTTGACAGACTGATCGGCGGCGGTCTTGATCTCGTCCATTCGCCTCATCCCCTGATCGTCCCGGGCAAGCGCGCCCGGCACGTCGTCACGCTGCACGATCTGTTCTTTTACAAGCACCCCGAGATGACCCGCGCGGAAATCCATCGCGATTACGTCCCGTTCGTCCGCCGGCACGTTCAGCGTGCGGACGGCGTGATTTGCGTCTCCGAGCACACCGCCTCGGAAGCCCGCCTTCTGCTCGATATCCCGCCGGAAAAGATCGCCGTCATTCCCAACGGAATCGATCCCGTCTTTCGATCCCCGATCACCGAAGAGGACGCGGAGCGCGTCCTGCGGCGCCGTCGACTACCGCGCGGCGCGATTCTCTTCGTCGGCACCGAGGAGAAACGTAAAAACCTGGTCACGCTAGCTATGGCCTATCTGGGCTTGGCTCGCCGCCGTCCGAATGTTCCTCCGCTCGTGCTCGTGGGTCCGGGTTCTTACTGGGCCCAGCCCGGACCGCCTCAAATCCGCGCCACCGGATATCTCGAAACGAGCGAGATCCGAGCATTGATGAGCGTCTCGACAATGCTCGTTCTTCCATCCCTCGAGGAAGGCTTTGGTCTGCCTGTCGCCGAAGCGATGGCGGCCGGCTTGCCCGTCGTCTGCTCGCGGGGATCGGCGCTCGAAGAGGTCGCCGGCGACGCCGCCACGCTCGTTAATCCGCTGGACACGGAATCGATCGCTTCCGGCATCGAGCGTCTTCTCGACGATCACCGACATACGGCAGAGCTGCGCGAAAAGGGTCTGGCACGTTCCATGCAGTTTGACTGGAACATCGCCGCTCGGAAGACGGCGGAATTCTACCGAAAGGTGCTCGCGCGATGATCGCGCGCCCGCCACAGCGCGCACATCGTCGCCGACGCCCGGATCACCGCGATTCGTCATGATCATCGGCGTCGACGCCCGAGAGCTTTGCGGTCGTCCAACGGGCACCGGACGCTACCTGCGGAATCTCTTGAGAGAATGGAGCCGTCAGGGCGACGACAGCATCATCGCCTACTTCAATGGCCAGCCGCCCGCGGACGCGGTCCTGGACGCCCCGGGTTTGAGGTCCAGATCACTGGGCGCCGCAAAACGCCGCGGCGTTTTATGGCAACAGGTCGTCCTGCCCCTGTCCGTTCGCGCCGATCGCCTTGACGTCCTCTTTTCCCCGGCGTATTTCTGCCCGATCGGCGTTCGATTGCCGCGCGTGACCACCGTGCATGACATGTCCTGTTTCTACTGTCCGAAGGATTTCAGCTTGGCGGACCGCATCCGTCGTCGTATTCTCGTCTCCGCGAGCATTCGCGTGTCCTCGGTCGTGCTGGCGGTCTCACGCTTCACGCGCGATGAAATCGTCCGTCGTTTTCCCTCCGCGGCGGATCGCGTCGAGCACATTCACCTTGGAACCGACGACGACCTTCCCCCCGGCCCTCCCAAGAACGAGGCGCGCCGGCTGCTGGCGCTCGACGGCCCGCTCGTCCTGTCCATCGGCAGCATTTTCAATCGACGTCGCGCGCCAGAGCTAGTGCGCGCCTTCGCGGCGGTTTCACGCCTCTTCCCCCGGGCGACGCTGGACATCGTTGGCGACAACCGCACGACGCCGCGTCTCGACCTCGCGGGAATCGCGGCTGCTCTCGGCGTTTCCCGGAACGTGCGCGTCTCTGGTTTTGTCGACGAAGCCGGCCTGGCGGCGCGACTATCGGCCGCGGACGTGTTCGTGTCGCTTTCCGATTATGAGGGATTCGGCCTGACTGCCCTGGAAGCGATGGCACGCGGCATCCCGGTTGTCGCCGCCGATCGCCTCTCCCTCTCCGAAATTTGCGGCGAAGCCGCGTGGCTCGTCGATCCCGGCGACATCTCCCAGATCGCGGCGGCCATCGTCAGCCTTCTGTCCGATCCTGGCCGTCACGCGGATTTCGTGGCTCGAGGACTGCACCACGTAACGCGCTTCGCCTGGTCGACGACCGCCGTTCGCACGCGGGAAGCCCTGGCCGCCGCCGCAAGCAAGCGATGAATGCGAACCTGCCGGGCGTCTCGGCCGTGATCGTCTCGTACAACACGAAAATCGACACGCTACGCTGCCTTGCGTCGCTCCATGACGCGACGGCGCGCCCGCTGGAAATCGTCCTCGTCGATAACGACAGCACGGACGAAACGGCGGCGGCCGTACGCGACGCGTATCCCGACGTCATCGTCATCGAGCCCCATGAGAATCTCGGTTTTTCTCGGGCCAACAACCTCGGATTGAGACGAGCGCGCCATCCCTACGCGCTGATCATCAACAGCGACGCCGAGGCCCGGCCCGGCGCGATCGACGCCCTGGCGCAGCTTCTCGACGAACGTCCTCGGGTGGCGATCGCGGCTCCGCGCACGTTCAACTCCGACGGCAGGCTCCAGCTCTCTTTCGGTCCGCCGCTCACGCCGCTCCGCGAGCTCCGCAGACTTTTCCAGGATCGCGCGCTCCGCGCTCGACAGGCGGCCGCCCGCGATCGATTGGAGAAGATGTGTCGCGAAGAGCGCCGCCCGGCCTGGGTCTCGGGCTCCTGTTTTCTCGCGCGCGCACAGGTCCTGACGGCAGTGGGACTCTTCGACGAGAAATTTTTCCTCTACGAGGAGGACGTCGATCTGTGCCTGCGTGTGCGTCGCGCGGGCTGGACCGTCGTCTTCACGCCCACCGCCGATATCGTCCATCACGAAGGCCGCAGCGCGGCTCACGACAGGCGGCACGTGAAACTCGAGTACCATCGAAGCCACCTGCGCTATTATCGGAAGCACAATGGCCCTTTGGCGACCGCCGCCTTGCGGCTGTGGCTGCTGGGCCGCGCCGGATTCGGCTGGTTGGCGGCCTTGCTCCGGAGACGCGGCCGCGCCTTCGAGCGAGAACTGATGCGCCTGGCCTGGAAACCCGACCCTCTCTGAGCAGCGTTAAAGCCGTTCGTATCGTCGTGTCGCGTTGCGGCATACCTGAACGTCATGATAAGTTTAACTTGAGGAAGAGCATACAAAGGCTGGGTGGCAAACGGCCATGAAGGTGGCGATCGACGCTCGCAAGTGGCGGGACTACGGCATCGGCACGTACGTCAGGAATCTCGTGCGCCATCTTGCGCGTCTGGACCGGGATACGACGTACTTCGTGCTTTGTGAGCATGCCGACGAGCCTTTCCTGCGCGATCTTGCGGAGAATTTCGTGCCCATAGTCGACAACTCGGACGGATACTCCATTCGAGAGCATTTCTCCATCCCATGGAAGCTTCGCCGGATTGGGGCCGACTTGCTTCATTCGCCGCATTACGTGCTTCCTCTTCTAAGCCGCGTTCCAACCGTCGTGACAATTCACGACTGCATTCATTTGCTGTTTCCTCAGTATCTGCCCAATCGCTTTGCGGCCCGATACGCGCGCTTCATGATGGGACAGGCGGTGACACGCAGCGCCATGGTGCTCACCGTATCCGAGGCCTCGCGCAAAGACATACTCCGCTTTTATCCAGGGACCGATCCAGGGCGTATTCGCGTTGTTCCCAACGCGATCGACCCGGATATCATCGAGGATCCCGGCTCCGAGGAGGCTGCTCGCGTCAAGGAACGTTATCAGATCCAGGGACGATTCATCCTTTACGCCGGCAACATCAAGCCGCATAAAAATCTCGAACGCTTGATCCAGGCGTTCGGAATCCTGAAGCAACAGCCCGGCCACGATGATCTCAAGCTTCTCATCATCGGCGACGAGATTCATCGTTACGGCTCCCTGAGACGATGCGTGGAGTCGACCGGCGTGCGTCAAGACGTGCGCTTCTTCGGCTTCGTGCCGAACAAAACGCTGGCCGTGCTTTACCGACTGGCGTCGGCTTTCGCGTTTCCCTCGCTTTACGAGGGTTTCGGTCTGCCGCCCCTCGAGTCCATGGCTTGCGGGACTCCGGTCGTCACGTCGCGCATCTCCTCTCTTCCCGAGGTCGTGGGCGACGCCGCGCTGCTGGTCGATCCTTACGACGTCAAGGACATCGCGACCGCGCTCGCTCGCGTCCTCTCCGACCAGGATCTTCGCAAGACTCTCATCGCCAAGGGACGCGCCCGCGCCTGCATCTTCAGTTGGCAGCGATCCGTGCAAGCCATCCTCTCCATTTACATGACGTTGCTCGGCAGGCAGGCTCCGACTTTTAACGAAGAATCCTGCGCCTGATGCGTCCTTGATTGCCGTGCGGGTCGCCCTGGTCCACGACTGGCTCACCGGCATGCGCGGAGGCGAGAAGGTCCTTCTCTCCCTGACACGCCTTTTCCCCGAGGCGCCGATCTTCACCCTCTTGCACTTCCCCGGATCCGTCGTCGCCGAGATCGAGGCGCGCGGAATCCGCACAAGCTTCATTCAGCGGCTTCCCGGCGTGTCGCGGCACTACCGCCGCTACCTTCCGCTTTTCCCGGCGGCGATCGCATCCTTCGATCTGCATGGGTTCGATCTCGTGATCTCCAGCTCGCACTGCGTCGCCAAGGGCGCGCGCGCGGCGGGAGGCGCGTTTCACGTGTGCTACTGCCACACGCCGATGCGCTACGTCTGGGATCGTTTCGACGACTATTTCGGTCCGGGACGAACCTCGCCGCTCCTGCGCGCGGCGATTCGCCACATCGCCGAAGCCCTGCGCGCCTGGGACGCGGCGACGGCCTCGCGCGTCACGCATTTCATCGCCAACAGTCGGCACGTGGCGCGACGCATCCGACGATTCTATGGTCGCGCGTCCACGGTCATTCATCCTCCGGTGGACACGGACTTCTTCACTCCAGATCCGGCTCAACGATGCGATGGAGAGTATGATCTGCTCGTCGCCGCGTTCGTGCCCTACAAGCGCGTCGATCTCGCCCTGGAAGCTTATCGCGGCACGGGCCGGCGTCTGCTGCTCGTGGGCGCCGGGCCGGACGAACGCCGACTGCGCGCCATGGCGCCTCCAGAAGCGCGCTTTCTGGGACGCGTCGACGACGAAAAGCTGCGAGACCTCTACCGGGGCTGTCGTGCCGTTTTACAGCCCAGCGTCGAGGACTTCGGGATTGTCCCGCTGGAGGCCATGGCCTGCGGACGACCGGCGGTCGTCTTCGCCGAGGGAGGAGGAGGCGAATCGGTGATTCCAGGCAAAACCGGCGTCGTCTTCCACGCGGCCGAACCGGAGTCTCTGCGAGCCGCCGTTGACTCGTTATCCCGCCTGCGTTTTAATATCGTCGACCTCCGCGCGCGCGCCGAGGAATCGAGCCGTCAGGTCTTCGAGTCGCGCCTGCGGCGGTGCATAAGCGACGTCATGACAAACGACATCTTTTCATCAAACCATTGTTGAAGCACAAGGCCCACCGACTCATTGTCATCCTCGTCCTCGTGGACATTCTTGCGACCAATCTGGCGTGGATCGCGGCCTATTTGCTGCGTTTCCATAGCAAACCGTTCATGTCCCTGGTGCCCGTCACCAAGGGTACGCCGCCCTTCACGCATTATGCGCTTCTGCTGCCGCTTCTCGCGTTTCTTTGGCCCATCGTTCTCTACTTTCACGGGCTGTATCAGATCAAACGCGGACGCAGTCGCATCGACGAGTTCATCGCGATCCTTTTCAGCGTCCTGATCTCGGCGGGCCTCTGCGTCGGGTTCACCCTGTATGTGCGGGTCTACCATCGTTATCAGCCTTCCGTCAGCCCTCAATGGGAATTCAGCCAGGTCGTTTTCCTGATTTTCATCGTCCTCGATGTCGTCGCGCTCGTCCTGGGCCGGGCGGCTCTCCGCCGTTATCTCCATCGGAAATGGGCGGCCGGCGAAGGCGTCGAACGCGCGCTCGTCGCCGGAACCGGCGAATTGGGTCAAAACGTGGCCAGGACTCTGATCGCGCACCGTGAGCTCGGCTATCGTCTTGTGGGCTTCCTCGACGGCGGCGATGCCAAGGAGCTGCTCGGCCTCCCGGTTCTGGGTCGTCTCGCGGACGTGCGCGAAGTCGTGCAACGTCATGCCGTCGGTCAGCTCTACGTCGCTTTGCCGATCGACGAGCATGGTGCCATGCTCACGATCATCAAAGACTTGAGAAATGAGTGCATCGACATCAAGGTCGTGCCTGATCTGCTCCAGTACGCCTCGATGAAGGCGACGCTCGAGGACCTGGACGGCATTCCCATCATCAGCTTGAACGACATCCCCCTGCGCGGCTGGAACAGCATGGCCAAGCGCCTCTTCGACATCATTCTCTCGATCGTCTTTCTTCTGTTCTTCACGTTGCCCGTGCCTCTTTTCCCACTGATCGCGCTGCTCATTAAAATCAAGGGCGGGAAGGGGCCGATCTTTTTCCGACAAGAACGCATGAGCCTCGACGGCAAGACGTTTCAGATATTCAAGTTTCGCTCGATGCATCATGACGCCGAGAAGGACACGGGGCCGGTGTGGGCGGCGGACGAGGATCCTCGCCGCACCTGCGTGGGCGTCTGGCTTCGCCGTCACAATCTCGACGAGCTGCCCCAGCTCATCAACGTGTTGCTCGGCGACATGAGCCTGATCGGCCCTCGGCCCGAACGACCGCCTTTCGTTCGGAGGTTCAAGGAGCGAATCCCGCAGTACATGCTGCGACATCGCGTCAAGAGCGGAATGACCGGATGGGCGCAAGTCAACGGATGGCGCGGCAACACGTCGGTGGAGAAGCGAATCGAGTTCGATCTGTACTATATCGAAAATTGGTCATTGCTTCTCGACTTCAAGATCCTGCTTCTCACGGCGTTGCGCGGCTTCGGCCAGAGGCACGCGTATTGAGCGCCCGCGACATGCCGCGCGCTCTCATCACTGGCGTCGCCGGATTCATCGGTTCGCATTTGGCGGAGCGTCTGCTGGATGAAGGCGTCTCCGTCGTCGGCATGGACAATTTGTTGACGGGCGACATCGTCAATATCGAGCGTCTTGCCGGACGTGATTTCGTCTTCATTCGTCATGACGTGACGAATTACATTCATCTGGAGGGGCCTCTCGACTTCATCCTCCATTTCGCCAGCCCGGCCTCGCCGATCGATTACTTGCGCGTTCCTATCCAGACGCTCAAGGTCGGCAGCCTCGGCACGCACAACACCCTTGGGCTCGCCAAGGCCAAGGGCGCGCGTTACCTGCTCGCCTCCACCTCGGAGGTTTACGGCGATCCGCTCGTGCACCCCCAGCGCGAGGATTACTGGGGCAATGTCAATCCTGTAGGTCCGCGCGGCGTTTATGACGAAGCCAAGCGCTTTGCCGAGGCGATGACGATGGCCTACAACCGCGTGCACGGCGTCTCGACGCGCATCGCGCGCATCTTCAACACATTCGGCCCGCGCATGCGCGTGGACGACGGCCGCGCCATCCCCGCCTTTTTCGGGCAGGCGTTACGCGGCGACGACGTGACGGTTTTTGGAGACGGCGGCCAGACGCGCAGCCTCTGCTACGTCTCGGATACCGTCGACGGTCTGCTGCGCCTCATGCGTTCGGATATCGACACGCCCGTGAATATTGGAAACGCCGAGGAACTGAGCATTCGCGCGCTGGCCGAGAAAATCATCTCCGCCACCGGATCGAGAAGCCGTATCGTCCTTCGCCCGCTCCCCGTGGACGATCCCAAGGTCCGCCAGCCGGACATCTCGCTCGCGCGAGAGGCGTTGGGCTGGGAACCACGAATCACGCTGGATGAAGGCTTGAAGCGCACGTTCGACTTCTTCCGCAAGAAGCTGAGTCTTTGAAACGCGAGCGGCGTTCCCGCCGCTCGCGATGCATCAGGCGGTCTTCTTGTGTGTCGACGCCAGGTAAATGTAGTGTATCGAAGAGCCGATGATCAATGCGACGGTCAGCATGAAGGCGTAACTCATCGCCGGGGTCGGCCGCTGCAACCAGTTGAGCAGTATCACGATCCAGGCAACGATCACCTGGCAGGCCGTCGACGCCTTGCCGAGCAGGGTGGGAAAGAAAACGCGCCTCCCCAACGCCAGATTGACCGCCGCCACGCTCACCACGATCATGACGTCTCGCGAGAGACTGATCACCGTCACCCACGCCGGTATCCTAACGAACAGTCCGCTCGTCCAGGTCAGCGCGACGAAGATCGAGCCTAGCAGTATCTTGTCTGCCACGGGATCCAGCATCGCGCCGAGGTCCGTCTTGCGCTTGCCGTATCTCGCGATCAGACCGTCAAGCAGATCGGAGAGGCCGGCGAGCGCGAACAGAATCACCGCCCAGCCGAAGCGCGCTTCCACGATCGCCAGCACGAGAAACGGCGAGAGCGCCATGCGCAGAATCGTGATGATGTTGGGCAGATTGAAGATCGGAGTCGTCATCGCGAGCCAGAGTCCCTTTGTGACATGCAACTTGTAAACGCCACGAGGGACGACGGTCGCGTCGTCCCTCGCCCAAAGATCGCTCCCAACATCTTATTCGAGACGGTCGGCGCGGGCCACGAACTCCTTGACGAGCTCCTCGCACGCCTTCTCCTGGGCGTCACCGAGCGCGCTGTCACGAAACTCGTTCGAACCCATGTTGAGCGCCGTGCCGCCTTTCGAGAAGCTGACGCCCGTTCCGCGCTTGGATGATCCTTTGCCCTTGGCGGACATCATGATCTCGGCCGTCGTTGTGTCGATCATGCGCGCGGTCAACCGGACTTCCGCGTTGGCGCCGCCTCCGCCAAGGCCGATGCCCTTGACGCGCAAGCGTCCGCCTTTCTGTTCCATCGAAAACTTCGTGATCGATCCGGCGATGATGTACTTGACGCCGAGAACCCGACCAATCTTGCTGAGTTTTGCCGCGCCCGGATCGGCGCGGTCGCTGCGCGCGAAATCCTGCTCCGCCAGGACCGTGTCGAGACGCTTGCGCTCGATGACGCGAAACGTTCCGTCGTTGATCAGCGAATCCACGACCTGATCGGCCATGCCCTTGCCGATGTCGTACTGTCCGCCCCACCAGTGATGGATCGCGCCGTAATCGAAATCCATCACGGCGACCGTGGGACGCTTCGACTTGCTCTGGGCGGCAACATGGCCGCACAGGCTCACGCACCCGACCGTCATTGCCAGGCCGACGAACAGCTTAGTTCGCATTCGTTCCTCCTTGGATCAATGAAATATATCCGACGATTCTCGACGCGGTCAAGAATGCGCGCGGGTATCGGCATCGATCTTCGTCACGCTTTCAGCTCTCGAGTTTTCTCAGCTCCTCGAACAACTCCTTCTCGCGGCGCGACAGGCGGCTCGGAATGGCGACTTCGACTCGCGCCAGAAGATCTCCGCGCTCCGTCCGCGATTCCAGGCTCGGCAATCCGTGCCCGCGCAGCCTGAAAACTCGGCCCGTGGGCGTGCCGGCCGGGATCTTCATGCTTACACGTTGACCGTCGAGAGTCGTCACTTCGGTCTCGCCTCCCAATACCGCCGCCGTCAGACGAACCTTCACGGTCGTCGTTAAGTCGTTGCCCTGCCTCACGAAACTCGCGTCGCGTAGCACCTTGACTCGCAGGAACAGATCGCCGGAGCGCCCGCGCGCGGACCTGCCTTCGCCCTGGACTCGAACTCGTGAGCCGTCGCGGACGCCGGGAGGTATCTTGACCTCGACGCGACGAGAGCTTCCTCCGCTCAACGTACGCGTTGTTCCACGCATGACTTCCTGAAGCGTCAGCTCCACTTCCTGCTCGAGATCGGCGCTCCGATGGCTTTCGAAGATCTCCTCGAATCCTCCCTGTCCGCCCGGCGACCACCCGCCCCTTTCTCCAAAAAACGTTCGGAAGAACTCCGAGAAACCTCCGAATCCCCCGGCGCCGGAGCCGCCGACGTCGACGTGCACGCCGCCGCCGTTCCATGATCCCCACGACGGAGCGCCGGCCGATTGGTATTTCGCCCAGTTGGCGCCGAGTTGTTCGTAACGCCGACGTTTCTCCGGATCGGAAAGCACGTCATAGGCTTCGCTGATCTCCTTGAAGCGCGCCTCCGCGTCTCGATTGCCGGGATTCATGTCGGGATGGTGCTTGCGCGCCAATCGACGATAAGCGGACTTGATCTCCTTCGCCGTGGCACCGTTTGGAACGCCGAGGATCTTGTAATAGTCCTTGTAATCCATTGTTTCACGCTTCACCGCGCCGGAAGCCTCCAACTCCGGTAAAAATAGCGATCCGATCGGACGAATGCAAGGCGGCCGATCGTGTTCCGGGTGGTTCTTGCCGGCGATATCCGCCGTTCGCCCGAGCGATCATGCCATCTCGCCGCGCGGGCGGACGCCGTTCTCGATCAGGTCGGCGCCGAGATCCAATCGAGGCTCTGCTCACACGGCGCCCGGCGACCTCATGGTTCGGTCAACGCGACATTCGACGACGAAACGTCCATCGACGGAGAATTGACGCATCAGTTCCGGAGTCGCATTGATACGAGAATGCTTCGTCAGAGAAACCGATCTCGAGGAACGCCAGGCATCAATGAGCTTACGCCGGCCTTTTCGTGTTTGTGCGCTTGTGACGCTTCATGAGCGCGCGCGTCGTCAATCCACATCTCCGGCCTTGTCCTCGTTCTCCTTGTACATGTACTTAACGTTGTCTTTGAGGAGAAGCAGGTTGGACTCGTGAAGGCGATGAACCTTGAGAGCCGACTTGTCGTACCACTCGATCGTTCCTCGGATCTGCTCCCCGTCCTTGAGCACGATGACCATGCGCGTCTTGTTGGTCATCTGCTTCAGGTAATAGAAGCTCTCGGCGTTGGTCTGCTCGGGAGGGATCGGCTTGCGCCGATACATCTTGACCGAGCTCTGAAACTGGTCCTTATGCTCCGATAGATCCGGCCGAATCAACTTGCGATTCATCTACGCCGGCCTCCTGGCACCGGCATCGTTCATGAGCGCAGAGGCAACGCCACGCTCCGTCTTGCCGCACGCGAGAAACACGTTCGGTTCGTAGGAGAAGGCGTTCTTCGTTCTTAATAGATATCACGCCGGCGCCGAGTCGTGCAACTCGACGTCGCGATGCAGGGCGCCCAGCAGTAGGTCCATAACCATCAGTCGATTGGCGTTTCCGCGCAACGCGCGTCGCATTTCTCCGATTGTCTCCGCCAGCGAAAGCGCTCGACGGCCCAGATCGCCTCGGGCCAGAGCGCGCAATCGATCCACGACGTCCAGGTTGAGAAGCACGGAAGCGCCGCAGCGCAGCGTCTCGATGTCGCGTAGCAGCGATCGCAGCACGGTGAGCGCCAGATCGACATCCGCGTCCGCCATTTGCTGAGCGCTCTCGAGTCGTTCGATCATGGTCATCTTTTCGACCCGCTCGAGCAGATCGAGCAACCTTTCACGCAATCTTCCGCGTCCCTCCGACTCGAGCGCGAGCGCGGCGCCCAAACTTCCGTCGCCGAGTTGCGCGCGCATGCGCGCTTCCTGCTCCGATATGCCGGCCGTCTCTTGCAGACGTCTCGCGACGATCGACGGCGACAGCGCCGAGAATCTGACGACCTGGCATCGCGAGCGGATCGTCGGGAGCAACGACTGCGGCGATGCGGTGACAAGAATGACGTTCGACGTGGCGGGCGGTTCCTCGAGTCCCTTGAGCAGCGCGTTCGCCGCCTCTTCCGTGAGGCAATGCGCGTCGTCGATGATGAAAACATGCGCGCGGCCCTCGTAGGGCACCGCGCAGATCTCATGCACCAGATCGCGCGCCCGCTCGACTTTAATCGAGTCGCGTTCGGGCGCGATCAAGCGCACGTCCGGATGAACGCCGCGCTGGATGCGCACGCATGAGGAACACGCCTCACATGGCTCGCCGGCGCCCCGCGCGCACAGAAGGCCCCGAGCCACAGCCAGCGCCAGCGTTCGCTTCCCCACGCCGTCCGGGCCGCAGAACAGCAGCGCGGGCGGCAATCGCCGCCGATCGATCGTCCGGAGGAGGGAATCCTTCAGTCGCTCGTGGCCGAGAACGCTGTCAAAGGCCACTGCCGAACCTCACGCCTTTCTTCTCGAGTATCCATCGCACTCGCTCCGCAAGAGCCTCCACGTCTTTCTCCGCCTCGATCATGGACCAGCGATCGGGATCGGCCGCGACCATCTCGCGATAACCCGTCCGGACACGCTCATGAAACTCGCGTGCCTCGGTTTCCATTCGATCGGCGCCGCCGCGACCGCGGATCCTCGCAAAACCGGCGTCGACGCTCAAGTCGAGGAGAATGCTGACGTCCGGCCGCAATCCGCCAGTAGCGGCTTCACCAAGCGACTCGACGGTTCTTCGCGGTATTCCGCGCCCATAACACTGGTAGGCGATCGTCGAGTCGGTGAACCGATCACAGATCACGATCATCTTCGACTTGAGCGCCGGTCGAATCACCTCGTTCACGTGCTGAGCGCGGTCGGCGAGGAACAACAACGTCTCCGCCATGGCGCTGATCGCCGTCTCGCGGCTCTCGAGGAGAAGCGTGCGAATACCCCGCCCCAGACCCGTCGCGCCAGGTTCGCGCGTCAATATCGCCCGCCCCCCCAAAGCCGAGGCAAGACGCCGCGCCTGGGTGCTCTTGCCCGATCCCTCGATGCCTTCAAAGGTGATGAACATCGGATCTGGATTGTATCAAGTCGCGAAGAGAAATCGTGCATCCGTCGTCGCCGTCGACGACTCTACTCGGCTCGAGAGCCAGAGACGAGCGCGCTTCCGTTTCCGATTGACGGATCCCGCCTTCCATGGTCCAATGAACTTGCCTACGGGGCCTGGTAGCTCAGTTGGTAGAGCAGAGGACTGAAAATCCTCGTGTCGGCAGTTCGATTCTGTCCCAGGCCACCACATTGCTTTATTCCCCCAATGCCGCGAGCAGCTCGATGAACACGGCGTTCGTCCATCCGAAACCGATCTCGTTTGTGGCGTATCCGAAACGAAGTCCGGCGACGACATCGGATTCGCGCTGGACGACGTCGTACTTCTCGACGATGACCGCATGCTCCTCGAACTCCTTGGTGACCAGATGGAGGAACTTGGCCGAAATCCTGTCGGCGTCGCGCGCAAAACCATAACGGCGCAGACCCTGAGCAACGATGAGCTGGATCGGCGCCCAGCCAAAGGGAGCATCCCACTGACTGCCGCTCATTGTCGTGCTCGTCAGAACGCCGCCCGGCGCTTCGAAGCGATAGAGATTGGCGGCCACCCGTCGCGCCTGTTCCGGGCTGGCGAGGCCCGCCCATAGGGGATAGAACGAAGTGGCGAACTCGTATTCGCTTTGCCGCTCATGCACGACGTCATAGTCGCGATAGAGGCCGGCGTCCTGGTCCCACAAGCACTGGTCGATGAGAAGCCGGCGCACTTCCGATCGCGCCGACCAAACCTTCGCTTCCGCATCGAGTCTCAAAATGCTACAGATGTAAGCGGCCTCCGTCTCCATCCGATAGAGGAGGGCGTTCAAACACACGGGCGCATGATGGATGATGTCGACGCTGAAGGGGCCGAAGCGGTTCGACGGATCAAAGCCGGATTCGCGCATGGCACGGTCGCCCACAAAGAAAAGCGGCGTGAGCGCGTCCGCCCGAGCATCGTAGTAGAGGGAGAGATCGTAACACCCGACCGGCACGGAGGCGTAGTACTCCCGCACCCGATCGTAGTGGGAGCGTCCCTGCGCATCGCGCTCGCCAAAGACGACCTCGGGAGCCGGGCCCTGCCCCAGGCCGTGATAGCGGGACAGGCCGATGTCTGAGAGCAGGTGAGGCGGGCGTGTCCAGTAATCGTAGTAGCGATTGACGGCCGGAAGGGTGCCGGCGAGCCAGTCGCGGTCGCGTGTCTTCTCATAGACGCCGAGGATCATCGCCGTAAGGAAGGGCGGCTGCGAACGTGTGAGGTAATAGGTCCGATTCGCGTTAAGAATCATTCCGTAGTGTTCGATCTCGTAGAGGAAGTTGTCCGCCATGTTCCTGGCGAGATCGATCTCCCCGTCGCGCAGAAGGCCGACCTGGATGAAGTAACTATCCCAGCCATACATCTCGTTGAAACGGCCGCCGGGAACGACGTACGGATGAGGGAGATAGAGCAGCCCATGGGGCTGTATTGCATCCATGTGCTCACGGGGATTCTCCGGAAGCCGCGCCACGCGGATACGCTCCATTTGCGAGGGCGCAAGTGACGCCGCAAGAGTCTCGGCGACCGCTTCCGGGTTTTCATTGAATGACACATAAACAACCCATGGCGTGCCCGGCTCATGAGGGACCTTTGGATCCTCCACGGCCGAGGGGATGTCCGCATGGGAGCGAGTGAGCGTCCGCCATCCCTTGCGGATGTACTCGCGCACCGGCGCCAGGCGCTCTGATGACGGCGCAGTGAGCTGGGGCGCCTCGACGGGCGTGAGCGCCCGTGCGACCACGCCGGGCGCAGATGAGAGCGCGAGCGCCGCCGGTACGAGTCCAATGAGAACGGGCGAGAGCCTTTTGCGGCGGTCAGCGAGTGCCATGCAGGCCTCCTGGGGCTGATACATCTGCCCATGCTGCCACACGCGTACGGATCATGCACCAGGGAGGTTGTGCGTTCGTCTCTGCAAGCCAGGCGCATCAGAATCCCGTCTTCAGTTATGCTTGCACGTATGTCCACGCTCGCGGCGGTCTTGATCGGCGCCATGCTCAATCCGGCTCCCATGACGGCCGAGACCGTGAAGGTCGCACGCTCGCAATCGTACTCTCTCGACGGGCCGGTGATCGGCGTCTCAGTGCTTTCCGGAGACCGCTTCCTTCTGCTTCGTCCCACCCGCGTCGAACTGGCTCGTCCTGACCGCGACGGCATCTCCTCGATTTCCGAGATCTCATTGCCCGAGCCGTACGGTGTCGTTCGCGCCCCAGCGGGCATGATCCGCGCGAGCGACGACAACGGAAGCGCTTGGTTGCTCACGAACACCGCGAATGGCGCTCTGCTCGTGGCGGTCGAGAAGGACCGCCTGGTCTCGCGCCTTCAAGCCGCGGCCTTGCCATGGCCGGAATCCTCAACTGGAGTGGTTTATCAGGACGGCACGAATCTGCTCCAGGCGTCGCTTGACCTTCTGGGCGACGGCCCTTTTCTATCGCTCGCGCCCATCGGCCGCGGTCTCGCCGTCATGGCGGATGGGCGCTTGAAAATCGCCGCTCCTGGCGGAGGACGTCCGGTCGAAAACGTACGCGTCGGACCGACGCTTGCGCCGCTTTCCGGCGATCTCGTCGCTTCGTCAACCGCGCGGCCTCCAGGTTCCCCTGACGAGATTCTCATACTGGCGCCCGTCGATTCCGGGTATCAGGTCGCTCAGTCTCTCTCGATCGAGCATTCCATCCGGGCGATCGGGAGTCGTGTGCACGGTTCGGCCGCGCTTCTGATCGCGATCACGGAGTCGCCGGACGGAACATGGCGATTGCACGTTCTCGATCTCAGGAGCTCGACGGAGCGATGACGGATCGCCGAAAATATCTGACGATGGCAATGATCGCCGCGCTGATCGTTCCGCTCGGCGCCTGGGCCGCGCTCGGGCCACGATACGGAGGCACGCTCACAATCGGCGTCCTCGATCTGCCCTTGTCCTTTGATCCGTCGCCTTCGCAAGGCGCGGGAGCGCGTCTCGTATTGGGGCTCACGCACGAGACTCTTATGCGAAGCGGCGCGGACGGCTCCTTGCAGCCGGGTCTCGCGACGCAATGGGACTCGTCGGCGACGGGCAAGGAATGGACGATCGATCTCCAACGTTCCATGCGTTTTCACGACGGCACGCCGCTCACCGCCGCCGACGCCGTCCGCTCTCTCCGCCGCTTCCTCCGCGGTCCGTCCACGGCGGCGCGCGTCTTCGCCTCCATCGTCGACGGCGGCGACGCCTTCCGCGCCCGAAAAACGAATGATCTGCCCGGCCTGGACGCCGCGAGCGACAAACAGATTTTCATCCGCCTCGAAGAATACGACGCGGCTCCGCTTGTTCCGCTCACGACTCCGAGCGCCGCCATCGTGAGCGCAAAGGGAGCGGGCTGCGGCCCATTCGTGCCCTTGCATCCCATGCGCCGACAAGGAGTCACGCTTCTCGCCTTCCAGGATCATGTTCGCGGTCGTCCGTTTCTCGACCGGATACGCGTTGACGCGCATCGCGATACGCCGGCGCTCAAGCGCGCCTTCAACGGCGGCGATGTCGCCCTCGCCCTGGGCGAGGCAGGGCATTCCACTCTCGCCGGAACCCTGATGCTGATCCTCGATGCTTCCCGGCCGCCATTCCGTGCCCGCGCCTTCCGAGCCGCCGTGTCTTCGACCCTGGATCGGGAGTCTCTCGCGCGACGCTTCTTGCCCGGATCTTCTCCATCCCTTGCTCTTCTGGCGCCGCGATTGCTTCCATGGCATCCGCTTCAAAATCTCGACGTCGTCCCCGCCGCCGCGCGCGCGAGCGACTCGATCGTTCTGGCGGTGTCCGAGTCCGTCCCCCGTCTTGCAAGCCAGCGCGTCGTGGCGCACCTTTCGGCCTTGGGTCTGGCTGTCCGTGTCGAAGTCGTCGCCCTTTCCGCGGCACGCTGGCCGTCGGCTCATGCTCGTCTGTCGGCGTTTATCCCTGAAGTCGCCGAACCTCATCTCGCACTGCACGAAATGGCGCATCTCGCCGGCGCGCCGGAAGCCGTCATGGCGCTTCTCCGAGAAGCGCGCGGCGAGATCGACGCAGATCGTCGCGCCACGATCCTGCGTGCCGCTCATGACGACCTCCTTCGGAACAATACGTTGATTCCGCTCGCCGTCCTGCCTGAATCATTCGCCGCGAGTCCGCGGCTCGCAGGCTTGCGTACGGATCGCGACGGAGATCCAGTCCTTGAAGACGTTTGGATCACGTCATGATGTCGTCTTGGCGCAGTCTCCGCTTGCGCGTTCTGGCCGCGTTCGTGCTCGTCGCGGTGCCTCCGGTGCTGCTGCTCGCCCTGATCATCACCTCGAACGTGACGCAGACTTATCATGCCGCGGCGGCCGAGCGTCTGGATCACGGCATCGGCGCCGTATCCGCCCGAATCGACGATCTTCGCGCGCGCGCGCAGCGCCGTGTCGACGTCATCGCGGACAGGCGGCTCGCCGCGGCGAACGTCGAGGACGAGATCCGTCTGGCGGATCCGGCGGGCATCGATCACGACCTGCAAGCGCTTGAGATCCTCGAAGTCAATGGGCGAACGATCTCGTCGCATCATTGGCCGGTCAGCTTCGGTCTGCCGGATCAGGACGAGACCTTTCCCGGCGATCCCTCGCTGCGCTGGCAAAAGGTCGCCCATGGATACGGTTATGTCGAGCGCCTAACCGTCACCGCGTCCCGCCGCGTCCCCTGGCGCGGACGCGAAGTCATCGTTCGAGGAGGCTTTTTCCTCGATGGGGATTTGCTGCCCGAGCTGGCCGGTCCGTTGGGAATGAAGGTCGGCTTGTATGACGCGAATCGCCAGCGCTGGATCACTCCGGCGGACTCCGCTCTCGAACGATGGAAAAGCCCGAATCTTGAGCCCCGGCAGGGTGAAACGCCGCTCTCCGACTCCAGTTACCAGTGGCGGTCGAAGAGCCTGCATCCCTCGCTCTGGATCGTCGTCGCCATTCCCGCGACCGACGTCGGAAGTCTCGTCAGCAACGTCCGGCGGCTGGCGACTTTCATAGCCGCCGGCGCCATGTTCGCCGCGCTTCTGGCCTCGATATGGCTTTCCGGACGCATCTCGCGTCCGGTCCGTCGTCTGGCCAAAGCCGCGCGCCGTCTGGCGGCGGGCGGTCCTCCGACTCCCGTGAGCGTCTACGGTCCGCGCGAGATCAATGAGCTGGCGGCCGCATTCAATAGCATGACGATCGAGCTCTTCGAGTCGCGCGAGCGGTTATTGCAGGCCGAGCGCGTGGCGGCGTGGAGAGAGATGGCCCGCCGCCTGGCGCATGAGCTCAAGAATCCCCTCTTCCCCATTCAGCTTTCGATCGAAACCCTACAGAAAGCGTTCGAGAAGGATCCGGACTCCGCCGGATCGGGCGATTTCCCGCGCTTGTTTCGTGAATCGTGCGAAACGCTGCTTGAGGAGCTGCGAATACTGCAAAACGTGATCGATCAGTTCAGCAGCTTCTCCCGCATGCCCCGACCCTGTCTTCGGCCCATCGAGGTCGGCCCTCTGATCACTCAGGTTCTGAGTCTATATCAGTCGCGATCCGACAGTGTCTCCATCGATCTCGCGATCGAGGCGGCGACGCCGCTGATTCTTGCGGATCGCGATCTTCTGAGCCGCGCTCTCGGCAATCTGATCGCAAACGCCTTCGAAGCCATGCCTCAAGGGGGCGTTCTCCGGGTTCGAACCGGCCATCATGACGGCACCGTGTCGATCGAGATCGCCGACACCGGCCCTGGATTGACCGAGGAGGAGCGGCGTACGCGTCTCTTCACGCCGTATTACACGACAAAAAAGGGCGGAACGGGCCTGGGGCTGGCCATCGCGCAGAGCATCGTTTCGGACCACGGCGGGCGAATCGATGTGCTGAGCGAACCGGGAAACGGAACGACCTTCACCCTGAGGCTTCGCGCCGTAAATCGCGTCGAGGAAATACTATCCGAATCGTCCGCGCCGGCCGCGGCCGATCGTCGCGATCAGGCTTAGGAGAAGACCGCCGCCATGGCAACCTTGACCGCCACGAGAACGGCCCATGGAATCACTACCGCCCAGGAAGCCGAGTAGGCGGTACGCCGTGTCACCGCTCCGAAGCCGACCGAGAGCAACGCGATCATCCATAACGAGAAAACGTCCATGCTTCCGGCCAGGGCGTGGAGCCATCCGGCCGTTTCACTCTTGTCGAAGAGCAGACCAAGACTCGCATTGAACGCCTCTTGGGGATTGACATTCCAGTCGCCCTTGACGGCGAGAGTCGCGAGCATCAGCGGTGGTTTGCACGAGACTCACAGCCAGAAAGGACATGGCCGTCACGGAAAACGACTGATCGAAGCGCAGTCCGTCCGCTCCATATCCAAACCGAAACACGAGAAGGAAATACCCGGCGCAGACGAGATACAGCGTAGGCACGCCAAGGAGCACCCCGGCCCAGGCGCTGACTTTCATGAAGCGGGCCTGCTGGTCCACCATCTCCGTGCGCATCTCTGCGGGAATCTGATCGACGCGAGGCGAGTTTTCAATCTGCGTCTTCACGAACTCGCGCGGCTCGACCTTGGAGAGCCAAACGGCCGTGAAGCCAATGCCGAGAACCATTGCCAGCGCGAGCGGCAACAAGCAGTAGGGCCGCGCCGACAGCTCATTGAAAGCCTTTCGTGGATCGAAGAACACATCCAGCAGCATGTCGCCAAAACCTTTCGTGGGCTGAATGCTTGGAACGGCCGGCGGCGGGTCCTGGTTCATATCGCGCGCCTCCCTGGTTGAATTACGGAGGATTCTAGCTCCACGGCGACATCGCAAGCAACAACCTCGACTTCATTCGTATCGCAGCGCCTCGATTGGATCGAGACGAGCCGCCTTGGTCGCCGGCCATAATCCGAAAACAAGACCGACGCCGACAGAAGTGGCGAAGGCGAGAGCGATCCAGAACGGCTGGAGAGCCGCGGGAAACGGCGAGAAGATGTTCACTATCCATGCGATGGCCGCTCCGACGACGACGCCAAGCGCTCC
>JAFGSN010000062.1 GCA_016934575.1 Vicinamibacteria bacterium | reverse complement strand
GGCGATCGAGAAAGAGGGCGGCCGCCGCCGTCGCTTTTAATCCAGATATCGCGGTTCGATGGTCGCCTTGACGGTCGCCTCACGGAGAAATGTTCCGGCAAGCCGGGGTTGCGCGTTGCATTTGGAGTGTGTCGGTCGCCCTAACATCAGGAAAGGGACTGCTCGTATGATTCGACAGGCCCGAGTTGGAAGACGCTCAGGAGAATTGCATGTTTTTGCTGTATCCTTGAGGATCTGGAGGCAAAAAATGAGTAAAAACAGAGGTATCTGTTTGGCGACGGGGCTGTGCGCCCTGTTGAACATATCCGTTACGGCGTGGGCGCAGGCCGATCTGTCCGCGTTGATCCACTGCCCGGCTTCGGCTCAGCCCGGCCAGGAGTTGGGCAAAGACATCGCCGTTAAAGTCCGCAACGCGGGCCGGGCGGCGGCGGAAGATTTCGCGCTCGATCTGGTCATCTCATCGGACGCCAGCATTCCGGTGAAATTCGCCGTGGTTTCAACGACGTTCAAGGAGGACGCGTTGCTCAAAGGAGGACGCGAGCACGTCAAGTCCTTGCCGTCCGGTCGAACCATGGGCGTCACCTTGAACGGAACCAATACGATTCCAGCGGACACGCCGCCGGGCGTCTACTTCATCGGCGCCGTCGTGGATCCCGGCAACGTCGTTCGGGAGTCGAACGAAAAGAACAATGTCGCGACTTGTCGGATACGCATCGGCGAAGCGGCAGGAGCGAGCGGATCGACCGTAAAAAAACCCGACCTCGGCGTCTACGGCTTTCTCGAGATCGGCAAGCACAAGCGTCAGGTCAAGTGGAATGAGAGCATCACCCTGACGCCGGACGACGCCACGTTGGTTTCGGGGGGAAAGCCCGCGTTCGAGGTCTACTACTCGTATCGCGAATACGACGGCGTCGCCGCCTCCGGTTTCAAGAACAAGCTGCTGTTCAACGGGAAGGTCGTCAGCACTCAAACAAACCGGAATCTTACGCCCAGTCAAGTCGACCCCGTTCACACTCAGGCCTACCTGGGTCCCGAGAACGGCCGCCTGCAGCTCAAGATCGACGCCGACAACGAGGTGGATGAGAACCGGGAGGACAACAACTTCGATTTCTTTGTGACGCTGCGCTTCACGGGTTTTGACGGCCGGCCTTCGGCGGGAGAAGCAACGGGCCTTCAGATCCCGCGGCAGTTGTCGCCGGCCGACAACAGTCATTTCACGAATTTTCCGCGCAAGGTGACGCTGCGCTGGAAGGCGGTGAGCGGCGCCTCGGCCTACGACGTGGAGGTGGACTGCCTGCACTGCCGGCAGTCGGGAAAATGGGACAGCGAGACCGGTCCGGCGTGGAAGGTCGGAAACGGCGTTCGGGGAACGAGCTACGACTTCACGTTCGTCGGCGACAACCAGGGCCGCTGGCGCGTCCGCGCGGTGAAAGGCGCGGAGAAGAGCGACTGGAGTCCCTGGTGGGGCTTTTCTTTCTCGACCAAGCCGGGAGACGCCGCGGATACGGGAAACAAGCTGCCTGATCTCATCGTGTCCAACGTCCGGTTAGTCAAGGGTTGCGAGATCGAAGTGACGCTCAAGAACGTCGGCGCGGCCGGCGTGCCCGCCGCCAACTACAACCTGCCTGACGCCGTCGGCGTGCAGATGCATCGTAACGGCAAGCCCTGGGGCGGCATTATCCTCTCCGGCTTCGACACCGGCGGCAATCTCAAGAGTCCCGGCGGCTCGGCCTCCTGGATCTGGTTTCCCCAAGCGGAAAACCTGAAGCTCAAGCCTGGATCACATTCGTTGAAGGTCGTCGTCGACAACAACAAGAAACTGACGGAAAGCGACGAGAGCAACAACGAGCTGACGCGGCGCGTCGTCTGCAGATAGACGCAAGCACGGCGTGAGCCGGGCATGCAATCACGGGCGGCTGGCGATGCTCTATCGTGGAAGGGTAGGCGTCGCGAGTCGCCTCGCTGTTGGACCGGTTGCGGAGCAATCAGGCCGTGGAGCAGGCCGCGCTGCGCAAGCTGATGCGTCAGGCGCGGATTTCGAACGATATTCCGGACGGGACAGCGGCGATCGCGTGCGACGTTCGTGTTCGTGCCCAGCCGATGGATCGTAGGGGCAGGCCCCGTGCCTGCCCCGAAGGAAGGCGGCCATGGGCGCGCCAACCAGGGCCTTCGCGTTCCTCATCCAATCGCGGTCAGGACGGCCGTTTCGAACACGCCCGCCACGCGCTTGAAACCGCGCGACGTCGGGTGCAGCTCGTTGGCCCAGTCGGATTTGTATCCGGCGCCGGCGCGCAGCGTTCCGAGCAGCCTGACGTGATGCACCTTGTCATGCCTTCTCGCGAGATCGGAAAGCACGCCGTTGAATCGATCAAGCAGTTTGCTGATGATGCGCTTCTGTTCTTCAGCATCCAGGACGCGCTTTCTGGTCAAGGCGGGCCGAAACCACGGGCCGATGAAGCTCCATCCCGCCACGCGCAAGACCGGTCTCCCGTCCGGCACGGCGTAGTCATAACCATGGAGAAAAATATGGATATCGGGCCGGGCGGCCTTGACCGCGGAGATCAGGCGCTCGAATCCCCGCCGAAAATAACACGTGAACAAGAAGTCGACGTATGCCTCTCGCAGGATCGGCAGTCCCGTTTCCGCGTGATTGAGGCACGCCTCGAGCTGTTGTCCCGTCAAATCGTTGCCGCCGCCTGAGAACAGAAAGACCTGCGGCTTGTGCTTGCGGATGGCGTCGAGGGTGCGCTCGATTTGTCGCGGCGTCACGGAGTAATCGCGCTTGTACGCCGTTCCAAAGATCATGTTCTCGAAGGTGTCGCCCGCGGCGCTGACCCGGAAAACGTTGATCGTTCCCGAGGACTGTAAATGGCCGAGGAGATCCTTTCCGAGACCGATGTACGCCGGCATGTAATCGAACCATGAATCGCCCTCAGCCACGGCGATAATCTGCCGGCGCGGCCGAGATGTCGCGGCGACGCCGCGCCTTTTCGGCGCCCGCGTTTTCCGCGTCTCGAAACCAGCGTTGGAGTCCGCGCGATACGCTTTGCGCTCATCGAACGTCAACCTCAAGTGCGTCGTTTCTTGTTTGACCGGCGTTCGCGCCGATGATCGATCCGACACTCCCCGGCGTTTCGGCATATGTTCGCTCCCAAGGATAGTCGTCAGTATGACCGCGCGACCTACGGAGCATGCATGACCAAGCTGGCCCATATCGCTTACCTGGCAGGGGACGATCGACGGGCGTGCCGACAAATACGAGGTTGCCGCTCGTCGGCGTGTCCTTGCACGCCGCCCATGCCTGGGCCATGGCGCTGGCGCGCACGGAGTTCTCGATGTGCACGGGCAGTCCCATCGCCTTGCTGAGCGGGCGCTCCAGCTCGACGTCCTTCCATCCGAGCGTCGGGGCGTGCATGATGCGCCGCGTCTTGCGATCGACCATCCCGGGAACGCACACGCCGATCCCGGAGCAGTCTCCTAAATCGGGATTCTGCTACAGGGCAATGCGGATGAGCGCGGCCGGCGACTCGACCGTCGCTTTCGACCGTTTCTCGGTCTGCCGCTCGATGATGTCGAGCAACGGATGACCGAGCAGGTCCGCGACGAGCATATACGTTCGCGAGGCGCGGATGTCCACGGCCGCGACGCAGCGCCGCACGCCCATCAATCGCGCCAGATCGGCGCGCGAGATCGTCTGGTTGTTGCGAATGAGGTTGAGCGCGATCCGTCGATTGATCTCGCGCGACGTGCCACGCTTCGCCACCTGGAAACGCGAGAGGGATCATTTGGTCTTGCGTCCATCGTTGGTTTGAGTCAGCATGTTGCGTGTCACGCACACTCCTGATCACGACGGTCGCGGCGGGCGTCGCTCTGTGCCTCGGATCTCGATCCGTCGCGGCGGAAACGCGGATCAAGTTCGGCCATCTGACCGCGGACGACGGCCTGTCGCGCAACTGGGTGCAGTGCGTTCTCAAGGACACGCGTGGGTTTCTCTGGATCGGCACGCAGAACGGCCTGAACCGATATGACGGCAGGAAATTCACCATCTATCGTCACTCGCCCGGCGATCCTCACAGTCTTCCATCGTCGGTGATCGGCGGTCTTTACGAAGACCGTCGTGGCCGGCTCTGGATCGGTTCCGGATGGGGGCGGGGCGGTCTGGCGTTGTACGACCGCGATATGGATCGTTTTATCCGTGTCCCTTATGGACCCGACTCCGGCGGGCTGAGCGGCAGTTGGGTGCATGCCATCCTCGAGGATCGTCAGGGCCGCCTGTGGGTCGGGACGGAGTTCGGGCTCGATCGCGTCGATATCGACAAGGGCGTCTTCCGTCACTATCCTCTCATTCCTCCCCATCGAGATGACGACACCGTTTCAGTGGTCTTTACCCTGATCGAGGATCGTCAGGGCCGGATCTGGGCCGGAACGGGGTCCGGTCTTTTTCTTTTCGATCCGCGGAGCGGGCAATACGAGGGTTGGCCCGGTCGCGCCGATCATCCGAACGGTCCTGATCGAGCCGACGTCTGGGATTTGATCGAGAACGACGACGGCACGCTCTGGGTGGCCACGATCGGCGGCGGTCTTTTCAAGATCGATCCCGTCTCGGGTCGGCAAACACGCCACGTCCCAAGCGTCGGAGATCCCACGAGCCTCAGCCATCTCCGAGTCCGCCAACTGGCCAAAGACACGCAGGGACGGCTATGGGTCGGTACCGAGAACGGCGGCCTGAACATGCTCGACCCGCGCACGGGCCGCTTCACGCGATATCTCCCTGATCCGGAAAATGAGGATAGCCTGAACTCCGCCTCGATCTGGGCGCTGTACGCGGACGACCAAGATATCGTCTGGGTGGGCACATACAACGGCGGATTGAATTACTTCAGACCTTTTCCTGAAGGAATCGAGCTGATCAAGGCCCGTCGCGGAGAGTTGAGCAATCCTCATGTCACATCCATCATGGAGGATCGCCATGGCGACATCTGGATCGGAACGGACGGCGGCGGTTTGAACCGAATCGATCGGAAAACGGGGCGTTACGCGCACTTCATGCACGATCCCGCCGATTCCGGAACGATCGGCGCGGACGCGATCTTCGACTTGCACGAGGACGCGGACGGTTCGATCTGGGTCGGCGGATGGGATGCGGGACTCGGCCGTCTCGACCCGACGTCGGGCCGCGTGACGCGTTTCCGCCACGATCCGAAGGACGCAAGCACGATTATCTCCAACGACGTCTGGAAAATTGTCGAACTCCGAACCGGCGAGTTGCTTGTCGCCACGCCGGACGGCGTCGATCTCTTCGATCGCGGCGCCCGCGTCTTCACACGTCTGTCGGCGTTGTATCCCGACGCCGGCGGAGTTTCGACGTTCACCGCGGCCGAGGACGCCCGCGGCGGTCTATGGCTTGGACGAAGGATCGAGGGCGTCCAGTATATCGATCGCGCTTCCGGCGAGGTCGTGGAGTATCGTCATGATCCCGACGATCTTCATAGCATTGGCGCCGGCTGGGTGATGGCCGTCTACATCGACAGCCGAGAAAACGTCTGGTTCGGCACCGAAGGCGGCCTGAGCTGCCTGGAGGCCGGCTCACGACGGCTGCGGCGCTACTCGGTCGCGGACGGCTTGCCCCACGACAGCGTCACGAGCATCGTCGAGGACCTCTCAGGCAATCTTTGGCTGGGCACGCAACAAGGGCTGTCCCAGCTCATTGACGCCGTGCATCTGCCTGACAGGCCGCGGTTTTACAATTTCGACGCGCATGACGGCCTCCAGGGACGGGAGTTCACTCAGGACGCGGCGTTTCGCAGCGCCTCGGGGCGCCTGTACTTCGGCGGAGAGCGCGGATTGAACGTCATTCATCCGGAAAACATCCGGCGGAATCCCGATCCGCCGAGGGTTGTGCTGACCGACCTGAAGCTCTTCAATCGGTCCGTCACGCCGGGCGCGCCGGGTTCGCCGCTCGACAAAGCCGTCACCGAGACGCGTGAGATCACGCTGTCGCATAAGGACTCGGTCGTGACTCTGGAGTTCGCGGCGCTGAATTATCTGAAGCCGCAGAAGAACCAGTACGCCTACAAGCTCGACGGATTCGACGCGGACTGGAACCGAATCGGCGCTCGGCCGACGGCGACCTACACCAGTCTGCCGGCCGGTCAATACGTGTTCCGGGTGCGCGCCTCGAACAACGACGGCGTCTGGAGCGATGAAGGCGTCGCGCTTCAAATCCGCGTCAAACCGCGCTGGCACGAACGCCTGTCGGTCCGGATCCTTTTGGCCGCGCTCGCGATGCTTGTCATCGCGGGCGGGTTCCGCTGGCGAATGGGGCGGCTCAGAACGCGGGAGCGCGAGCTGGCGCGACGCGTCGAGGAGCATACGCGCGACTTGCAGCGGCTCGCTGAAGAGCTGGAGGAACGCGTCGAGACGCGAACCGCCGAACTCGCGGCGGAAAAGGAGCGGCTGGCCGTCACGCTGCGCAGCATTGGCGACGGCGTCATTGCCACCGATGTTTCGGGGCGAGTCGTGCTCATGAATCGGGTGGCGGAAGAGCTGACGGGATGGTGGATGGCGGAAGCCGCGGGACAGCCGCTCTCGGCCGTCTTCCCGACGCTCGACCTGAACAGCCGAAAGCCGCAGCTCGATCCCGTGGCGTCCGTGCTCGCGAGCGGCTACATTCAGAGCCTGCCGGCTCAAAGCCTGCTTCTACGCCGGGACGGCAGCGAGGTGCTAATCGCCGACAGCGTCGCGCCGATCCGCGATCGAGAAAGCCGCGTCGTGGGGGTTGTGCTCGTGTTCCGGGACGTGACGGAGAAACGCAAGGTCGAGGAACAGCTTCAGATGGCCCAGAAGCTGGAAGCTCTTGGAATCCTGGCCGGCGGTATCGCGCATGATTTCAACAATCTGCTCACGGGCATCTTCGGGTACATGGCTCTGGCGCAGAGACACTGCGACGATCCGCGAAAGACGAGCGAGGACCTCTCGAAGGCGTTGTCGGTGCTGGACAAGGCGCGCGGCCTGACGGGACAGCTTCTGACCTTCTCGCGCGCGGGCGAACCTGTGGCCGTGCCGCTGTCGCTCGGGCCCCTTCTTCACAACTGCGCCCGATTCGACATGAGCGGCTCGAACGTCGACTGCGCGATGGAGATATCCGAGGATCTCTGGACTTGCCGGGGAGACGAGCAGCAGATCGGCCAGGCCGTCGATAACCTTCTTCTGAACGCGCGCCAGGCCATGCCCGACGGCGGCACGATCCGACTGAAAGCGGAGAACGTCGTTGTTCCCGACGACGTCAGGGCTCCCGTCTCGGACGGCCGGTACGTGCGAGTGACGATTCACGACGAGGGGCCGGGTATTCCTCCCGAGCTGAGCGCGCGGATCTTCGAGCCGTTTTTCACCACCAAGACCGAAGGCACCGGCCTCGGGCTGGCGACGACCTATTCCATCGTACGCAAGCACGGCGGGCACATCGAAATGGAATCCACGCCGGGAACGGGCGCGACCTTCACGATATACCTGCCCGTGTCCGCCGAACCGGCGACGGCCAACCGCGCGCCGGCGCACGAGTTGCGACCGGGAAAAGGAAAGATCCTCGTCCTGGACGACGAAGAATACGTGCATGACGTGGCGCGCGCGGCGCTCGGTGAAATCGGCTATACGGTCGAGACGGTCTCGACCGGCGATAAAGCCGTGGAGATTTATAGAGAGGCCGTTGCTTCGTCGGCGCCGTTCGACGCTGTGATCCTGGATCTGACGCTGCCCGGCGGGATGGGCGGAGTGGCCGTATTGGCGCGTCTGCGGGAAATCGATCCCGCGGTCCGGGCGATCGCCTCAAGCGGCTACTCCGGAGACCCGGTCATGGCGAACCCGAGCGCGCACGGTTTCATCGCGCGTCTCATCAAGCCGTATACGATCGCCGAGTTGAGCGATATCGTCGCGCGAGTGCTGTAGCATAAGAAGCTCAATGAAATCGGGCGCGGCGCGAACGCCGCCCACGAGCGGTTCGCCGGTGTGCGATTTTCAGAAAGTCCCTCCGTGAACGCGAACTGCGAGTCGCGGAATCCATCTCTTTAGCCTCAGAACTCCACTGGTAGCGTGGCTGTAGGTCGTCATCGCTGCTAACGCAGGCGCGGGGTTTCGCCGGTCTAAGCGCCCCCCGGGCCGGGTTTTCCAAGTGGCTCGCGACGCCGCAAGCGAGAACCATT
>JAFGSN010000061.1 GCA_016934575.1 Vicinamibacteria bacterium | reverse complement strand
GCCGTTTATCCAAGCCGAGCTTCGTGACCATCCAATACGGCAGCCGCATCTTCTTCGGGCTCGGCTTCGATAAACGCTATCAATTATTGGACGCAAGTTAGGCTTTGGATTTTGAGGAATTGCTTGATGTCCGCTTCAGGTTGCGACAAGCAAACGGCGCGCAGCGAGGCGTGCGGAAGCATTAGCGGGGGAGCCATGGCGATTCGCGGCCACGTCGATCACAAGAGAGGACTCGTGCTTCTGATCGCCGGGGAATCGATCACCGAGGATGATTTCTCACTCTCTCTCGATTATGAAGCATGGTCGGACTCTCATGTGGTCCGCTACCCCGTGCTGCTCGACTTGAGACGCGTGCTGCGTATCGAATCGTCGCAAGCCACGCTTCGCGAGTTCGCGTGGCGGACTCACGTTCACGAGAAGAACAGACGCGGCAGAATCGCCGTCGTTGTGCGGCACCAGAGCGTTCTCGGCATGGCGCGCGCGTTTCAGAACATTCGAGAAGCGCAGCCTGACAATACGGTCGAAATCCGCGTGCTCACCGACACGTCCGAAGCGCGACGATGGTTGGGTATTCAGGGCGCGCGACCTGGCGGGGAAGCCTGATTTTAGAACGCTGGAATCCGGCGTCGACTTCATTTCAGCGGCGAGGCGCGTTTCTGGAACAGGATTCGTCCATCATCGCCGGTCACGCGTTCGATTTCGATGGATCCGCGCACCGAATTGCCGATGCGGATGCGCTGCGCGCGTGAGAGATCAGAGACGTTGATGGGACGGATCGTCACGTCTCCTCGGCGTAATTGCGCCGCGCGCCAGATTCCCGGAAGCAGCCCGCCGGCGAGCGGCGGCGCCAGCCAGATGCCTTCGATGAGGACGATCACGCTCATCACGGCGCATTCCGTGATTTCGTCACGAGTGTTCGCATAAAGCGCGTCGATGCAACCGCGATCCAGAGCCTCCCGCCGATCGGCGTCGTAACGGCTGCGTCGTGTCGTTTTGTGAAAGAGGAGGACGTCCGATGGATCGGTACGATGCGGAGAGAGCCACAAATGGGCGGAGTCGATCGCATCCGCGGGATCGTCCAGAGAGCTCACGTGAGCTTCGCAATGACCGTAGCGGTCGAGCAGAAGCCGGACGCGCGCGGGGGGATGCGCCGTATCGCTTCGCGCCCTGGACACAGCGTTGGCCAGCGTCTTTCGAAGCTCCTTTTCTCGGAAGCGCCAGCCGAAGTACCGCGCGGAAAGGAGCATCCGCCGGAGATGCTCTGCGAGAAAGGCGTACCCCGCTCGCTCGCGCCAGAGCAACGTCTCCAGTAGATGGAAATCCGCCGGCGCAGAGCCGATGAAAACGCCCTTGAGCCGAGTCTCGGCCAACTCGGCGCGAGCGTCGGAGTCGGCGACGATGCCGCTCCCGACCCCCAGCACGCAGCGATGGCCGCGCTGGACAACGGTGCGGATCGCGACGTTCAGGGTGAAGTCGCCGCCCGGCTCGAACCAGCCGACATGACCGCAGTAAACGCCGCGAGCGTCGTTTTCGAGACTGTCGATGATTTCGCACGCGCGGATCTTGGGCGCGCCCGTCACCGATCCCGCCGGAAGGGTTGCGCGCATGATCTCGACGAGGGTCATGTCGGGGCGGAGCAATCCAGTGACCGTGCTCGTCATCTGCAAGACGGACCGATAGCGCTCGACGGTGAAGAGCCGCCGCGCCTGGACCGAGCCGAGACGGCAGACACGTCCAAAGTCGTTGCGCATCAGGTCGACGATCATCAGATTCTCGGCTCGACACTTCTCGTCCATGGTCAGACGCCGAACCAGGTCGCGATCCTCGCCGGACCATCGGCCTCTCCGGGCAGTTCCCTTCATGGGACGAGTGACGATGTGATCTCGCCGGCGGCGCAGGAACAGCTCGGGAGAGAGAGACACAATCTGGAAGTCGCCGGCGTTGATGAACGCGGAGTACGGAACCGGATGCGTCAGGCGAATGCGATGGAAAAGATCCGCCGCGCCTTTCGGATTGTCGAACGCGAGCTTGCCCGTGAGATTCACTTGATAGACGTCGCCCGCCGTCAGGCGCTCGCTGATTCGGGCGACGGCATCGAGGAACGCCGGTTCGCCCGTTTCGAGAGCGAGCGCGGTCGGCGCGATCGCTTTCGAATCGGCAATAAGGGATTCCGGCGCCGCGGTCGACACGAAACCCGGCGAACGATAGACGCCGATCCAAATCAGCGGCAATGTGAGCGCGTGGCGCGGCGTGAGAATGCCGGAATGAATCAGTCCCGCCTCGTATGCAATGTAACCCGCGGCATGAAATCCTTGTTTCAACGAGGACTCAAGCCTCATCAACGTCGGCTCGACCTCTTCGGGCCGCCATGCGATGAGAATAGAAATGGGGCTCGCGAAGAGCAGGGCACGGTCCGCCGGGCGTCCCGCGCGCCAACGATCAATCCAGACGGTTCCCGGACGATCGAGGCGACGATAATCGTATTCAGGCTCCGGGCGCTCCGACGATAAGAGCATGGAAGTGGCCGGATCCAGCCCTGATGCGCTTCGCTCGGAGACCCGCATCCATCGCGACGACAGGATGTCGCCGATCCCGCCGTCCACGGCGCAGCGTCCGGCGCGCAATGGCGCATCTGGAGCATGGACCTTGTTCATTACGACCGAAGCGCGATTGCGCGCGGATCAGGATGAGGCGTTAACGCCAACTGAGCGTGCTGGAAAACTCGTCGCCGTTTGACGTCGTGACCTTGACGTCCATGCGCCAGGATTTGATGTTCTTCTCCCACGTTCCCTTATGCTCGGCAAGCGTGATCGATCGCTTGGTGCGAAGCTCCTGGGAAGGCGGGCGGATCGGGCCGCCGGTCTGCTCGCTATTTTGGGTGGTCGTGAGCAAGATTGAGGCGAGACGATAATCTTTTCTGCCGTCGTTCGTCAGCGTGACCTTGATCGCGAAGGGGTCGCCGGGCTTGACCCTTTCCGGGGCGGCCTGAAAATCGATATGCCCCGAATAATCCGGAGCTTTGGCGACGCGAACGTCTCCAGTGTCGAAACCGGAAAGGTCGGCGCGTCCGGACTTGGTCACGACAACCGTGCGCCCCGGCATGAATCTTCGACTCAGCGAAGCCGCGGCGTTTTCGGCGTCGGCCTTGCCGCTCGCGGCGGATGAGTCCCGCGGATCAAGCTGAAGCACACGATCGAAGAGCGAAGCCGCCTCTTGATACCTGCCGGCCGCGGCCGCCTGACGCGCGCGATCCATGAGACCGCCGATTTCGTCGGCGCGGCGCGCGGCTTGAACGTCGTCCGGAGGCTGCGTGGCGGCGGGTTTCGGCGTGGGCTTGGGCGTTTTCGTCGGCGCGGGCGTTTCGCGCGGGGGAGTCGGCGTGTTGACGAGCGTCACTACTTCAATCGGCTCGGGCGTCTCCTGGCCGGACTCAGGCGTCGGCGATACGTCGACAGCGGCCGTTCCGAGATCCTCGCCGTATGTCGGGAGCGGCGACGCGATCGGCGCCTGCGTTGGGCGAGGAGTGGGCGCAACCGCCACGGGGGTCGTGATGCCGCGAGGACGCAACACATAGAACCACGCGGCAAAACCGCCGCCGGCCAGCGCCAAGATGACGACGGCTAAAGCCAGCAGTTTTCCGGACGACCTCGATGCGGCGCGCTTTGGAGGGCGTGCCAGAGGATGGCGCGGTACGGGACGATGGGGTGGCGTGGCCGTGGGACGAACAGCCGGTCTTGTGGCGAGTGGACGTTGCGCCTGAGCCGCTTTCGGGACCGGTGTCGTCGCGGGTGGGGCTGGAGTCGATCTCGGGATCGGCGTCGTCGCGGGCGGGCGTGGGGCTGGAGTCGGTCTCGGGACCGGTGTCGTCGCGGGCGGCAACGGCGTTGTCGGCGGCGGTTCCGTCTCTCCTAACTCTTCTTCGAACTCAGGTGGAGGAGCGGATCCGTCGGGAATCGGCGTCGTCTGCGGCGCCGGAGGATAGGGCGTCCTTTGCAATGAGGCCACGACGTCCTCGCGCGGAAGAGCCATCGTCTGGGACTCGCTGATGCTCGCCGGTATCGCCTCCGACGATTCCGCCGTCTCCCTGGTGTCACGAGGGGGAACGCGGCACTGGATCATGACCGATTGTTCGTCTCCGGGAGATCCGAGCCAGATGACGTCGCCGTTATTCAGCGCGACGTGGTCCGTTACGACGTCGTCGTTGACGAAAAGCTCTTTCGGGCTGTGAGCGCTGTAGAGAGTGATGCCGTTTTCGTCGACCCAGATGCGCGCGTGAACGGGGCTGACGCCGGGAACCGACAGACAAAAACGACATGAAGCGTCGGAGCCGATCAGCACGTTGTCCACGGCCTGATCCAGAACGAACTGCGTGCCCGCCATCGGTCCGCCGAGCACGGTCAGCGATGGATGACTCGACGACGGTTCTTCGGGCATCCAAAACTCCCATCCCTCTCAAACCGGATCGTTTTGACGAGAGGGCGTCGATTTCATTCTAGGGTTCGACTTGACGGGGCGTCAAGTCCTTGTTGATTCGAGACATAGGTTCGGACGGATCGCGGACGTCCGGACGCCGCCTCATGGCGACGGTCGTCTCGCGCCAGCGCGACGCCGCAAAGGGCGACGAACGTCACGGCGTTGGCCGTGGCCTGCCAGTTGCAGTCGACGAAGTTATGGCAGCAGAAGGCGGCGAGAGCGGCCAGAAGGCCCGATTGAAGGGCGTTGTGGCGCGTAACCTTTGCGGCAAGGCGAAAAAGGATGAAGAGCGCCGCTCCGGCAAGCGCCGTTCCGATGATTCCGGTATCGATGAGGATTTGCAGATATTCGTTCAGAGTCGCGCAGAACCAGGTCGATGGATCAAAAGCCTGGTAACGAGGGTAAACCACGCCAAAGGAATTGAAACCGGCGCCGAATACGGGAAAACGCGGGACCAGTCGCAGGGCGTCGAGCCACAGGCCGAGGCGATAATGGCCGAAACCGCGCGCTTCGAAAGCGCGCAATATGGGATCGATGTCGACGAACACGAACGCCAGGATCAGTACCAGCGCAGCCGAGGCCAAAAAGAAACGCCAGGCTCGATAGGCGAAGATGAAAACCAGAAGACCGGCGCCAAGAGCCATGGTGCCTCCTCGCGATGCCGCGGCGATAATGCCCACGATGGGAGTCATGGCCAGGGCCGTCCATTTCATGGACCGAGCGCCCTCGGCGTCGCCGAGCGCGAGCCAGGGAGGATGGCGCCGGCTCCATGCGCGCTTGAGATCCTCGATGGACGCGACAAAGAACCCGAGCGCTAGCGGAATCGCCATCGCGAGGTAGTTCGAGAAGTAACTCCGGTTGGTGTAAGGGCCGAACACCGCCCAGTCGAAATGGGGGCGCCAGATGCCATAGAACCTGTTTGGATGAGGCGACGCGGCCTGAACGAGAGCGACGAGCGTGAGCAGGCATCCCGTCACGACTACCGTAAATGCCAGACGTTTGCGCAGGCGATCGCCGTTGAAGAGCGAGTGAACGCCGAGATACCAGAGAATGAGAGCCACGAGCGCCCCGAGGCCGCGAACGGTGTCGAGCGGGCTGACCGTCACCGGATGCCACCCTTCGACGCCGACGAGCGAGAGATCGTTGCGAAAAGCGTGGGAGCCTGGGCTCAAAAGCGCGAGCAAGGGCGCCGGCAAGGGGATGAGCTGAAAAGCAACGAGGGCCGCGTATAAGATCAAGATCATGAAGCCGGGGGCCGGCGGGTCTCCACGCCGGCGGCCGCGGATGAAAGACGTCAGACCGACGCCGGCGCAGGTGACGATGAGGGTGAAAAAAATCGGCGCCGGCGAACCCGCGAGGGCCAACGGTGAGATGACCAGCACGGCCAAGACGACGACTCGGAGAGCGCGGTCGACTCGCGATTGTTCGAGCTGCATCAACGTCTCGAATCAGTTCTTGCGAATACGCTCGATCGCATCGACCTTGCCGTCTTTGGAAAACTTGATTCGGTGATCCGGAAGACCGTCCCCGTTGGTGTCGATCTCCTCGGCGATCATGCGGCCGTTCAACCAGCTCTCCCAGCGGTCGAATCGACCGTCGCGATCGGCGTCGGTCTCGGTTCGCACCAGCCGGCCCTCGTGAAGCAACTCCACGCGGTCCACGCGATTATCTCCGTCCTCGTCATACTCGCGTTTCAGCGGATGGCCGTCCGGTCCGGGATGGATCCAGACGTCCGGAGCCCAGCCGCGTCTCGACGAGCCGATCTTGACGAGAGCGCCGGATTCCCGATCGTAGTATTCCCAGCGGTCGAACCGGTCGTCGAAGTCGGAATCGATTTCGAGCAAAAACGGTTGCTTGGCGCCGCCGTGATGCGAGACCTGATCCTTCCGGCCGTCGCCGTTCGAATCGCGCTCGATTCGCTCCAGACGTCCCCAGCGATCATAGAAAGCGCGGTGGCCCTCCTTGTCGACGACGTATTTTTGCCGGCCGTCCTTGTCCGTGATCAGCGGCGGATAGAAGGGCGGGGCTTTCCCGCATGAGCGAGAGCAGGCGGGAAGGCTCGCCAATAGAATAAGGATCATCGGAAGACTCGAGCCAATGCGCATTTCCTTGAACCTCAGGGGACGGACCGACCGCAATCGCGGGCGCGGACGATCGTGTCAAGCGCCATGACGATAACGGTCGCGATCGCGTTAAGCGTAGCATCGGAGTGCGGAAGGCTTCAAACGCTCCATCACGCCCCGAAAAGGGAACGTGTTAAAATGCGAATGATTCGTGAGACGGCTTGCGGATCTACGCCACGGTGGATGTAGCTCAGTTTGGTTAGAGCGCCAGGTTGTGGCCCTGGAGGTCGCGGGTTCGAATCCCGTCATCCACCCCAACAAGCGGACAGCCTTCATCAATCCGGATAACGACGAGTCTTTGCATGGGCGGCGTTTGCGTCTATCATTCCGGATACGCCTGAAGCGAGATCCGAGGTGGGAAGCATGATTCTGTTGGCGGGCGACGTGGGCGCGACCAAAACGGCGTTGGCGATCGCGACTCCGGATCGAGGCGCGTGCGCGCCGTGCGACGAGGCGACTCTTCCATCCGGCGATTACAAAACGTTGGAGGATCTGATCGAGGACTACCTGCGGAGACGTCAAGGCCCTCGGCCGACTCATGCTTGCCTCGGCGCGGCTGGCCCCGTCATCGAAGGCTGCGTCAAGCTGACGAACATCGACTGGAACATCAACGCCTCCGCCATGGCCGAGCGTCTCGGCCTCCAATCCGTCGAATTGCTCAACGACGTCGAGGCCACCGCTTACGGCGCCCTGGTTCTCGACGAAAAACAGAAGCGGACGATCATCGCCGGAAAGACCGTGTCCGGAGGAACGATGGCGGTCGTGGCGCCGGGGACGGGCCTGGGCAAGGCGTTCCTCACATGGGACGGAAGCCGATACCGAGCGCATGCCTCGGAAGGCGGCCATGCCGGATTCGCACCAGCGAACGATCTGGAATGCGATCTCGTTCGGGCCTTGAGCGCCGATGCGCGGCATGTCAGTTGGGAATCGGTCTGTTCGGGAATGGGCATTCCGAGGCTCTATGCCTTTCTCAGGGACCGTGGAGCCGCGCCCGAGTCTTCCTGGATACGTGACGAGATCGTCCGGTCGGAGGATCCCACGCCGGTGATCGTGAAAGGCGCCCTGACTCAAGGGCGGCGATGCGATCTGTGCGCGAGCACGGTCGAGCTGTTCGCCTCGATTCTCGGCAGCCTGACGGGAAACATGGCGCTCGAAGTGCTGGCCGAAGGCGGCGTCTATCTCGCGGGCGGAATGCCTCCGCGCGTGCTGCCGGCGATCGAGAGCGATGCGTTCGTTCGCGCGTTCCGCGACAAGGAACCGATGACGGCGCTGCTTGCGCGGATTCCCGTTCACGTCGTGCTCGAGCCGCGAACGGCGCTGCTCGGATCGGCGCACTTCGGATTGAGTCAGAGGCGGCTCGCGGGGGACTGATGAGCGGGACGCGCGTTGCCCCCCATGTTTTCGTGATCATGGGGATCACGGGCGATCTGGCGCATCGCAAGCTTCTGCCGGCGCTTCAAGCGCTCGACGCCCAGGGAAGGCTTCCGGACAGGTTTTTCATTCTCGGCGCTGGACGGCGCGACTTGGAAGATGACGCGTTGCGCGAGCGTGCGCGGCGATCGCTTGTCGAAGCGGGCGCGAGCGGCGAAGATGCGAGGCGATGGTGCGGCCGCAGGCTCTTCTATCAGCGTCTCGCGGGCGACGATTATTCGAGCCTCGCGAGGAGAGTCGAGGCGTTCGAGGCCGAACAGGACTTGCCCGGAAACCGCGTGTTCTATATGGCGCTGCCGCCTTCGGCGTTCCAGGGTCACGTCGATGGACTCGGCCGCGCCGGTCTCGTGCGCGGTCCGGGATTCACGCGACTCGTTGTCGAGAAACCGTTCGGCCGCGATCTTCCGAGCGCGCGCCGGCTGAATGCGCTTCTGCACGCTCACTTCGAAGAGAAGCAGCTTTATCGAATCGACCACTATCTTGGAAAGGATACGGTTCAGAACCTGCTCACTTTCCGATTTGCCAATCCGCTCTTCGAGTCGGCGTGGAACCGCGACCGCGTCGAATCCGTCGAGATCACGTCGATCGAGACGCTGGGCATCGAGGGCCGCGCCGGTTACTACGAGGACTCGGGCGCGTCGCGCGACATGGTACAGAACCACCTGACGCAGGTGCTGGCGTTGATGGCCATGGAGCCCCCGGCGTCCTTCGCGGCCGGTCCGGTGCGCAACGAAAAGATCAAGGTGCTGGAGGCGATCGATCCGATTCGACACGCGGATGCGGTATTCGGTCAATATGCCGCAGGCCATATCGGCGGGCGAAAGGTTCCGGGCTATAGAGAGGAACCGAACGTCAGTCCGACGTCGAGAACCGAGACTTACGTGGCCATGCGGTTACATGTGGCCAATTGGAGATGGCAAGGGGTTCCTTTCTACCTGCGCGCCGGCAAACGCCTGGGTCGGAGAATCACTCAGGCGGCGGTAACGTTTCGAAAACCGCCCGTTTGCCTTTTCAAGAGCCTCGGCGTCTGTGAAACGCACTCAAACGTTCTGCTGATCACGCTCCAGCCCGACGAGGGATTCTCGCTATACTTCGACGTCAAGGAGCCGGGAGACGCTTTCCGGCTGCGAACGCTTCCGTTGCGTTTCCGATATGCGGAGGAGTTCGACAGTCTCGCCGACGGCTACCAGACGCTGCTGCTCGACGTGATGCGGGGAGACCAGACGCTCTTCGTGCACGCCGATGAGACCGAGGCGGCATGGAGACTGTACGCCTCGTTGCTTGACGGATCCATGCCGGTCCACGAGTACGCGGCGGGCGGCGTCGGCCCGATCGAGGCCGAGGCTTTGCTCGCGCACGGTCATCGCTGGCAGGATATTTGAGTAATACGCCGGATCAGGCCAGGTTGCGGCCGGTCGAGCTCATTGACAGATTTCCGTGCAACACTCCTCGTTGACGTCGAAGGTCGTCGGCGATCTTTCTGATGCGACCGGCTCGACCGCGCACGAGGATCACCTCGAGACATCGATCATGCTCCAGATGCACGTGCGTCGTCGCCAGGATCATGGAATGATTGTCGTGCTGCAAGTCCGTCAGCTTCTCGTTGAGCTGAGGGACGTGATGATCGTAGACGATCGTGATTGTCCCCACCGCCTCCTGGTCCAGCTCCCACTCGCGTCCGACGAGTCGGGCCCGGATCAAGTCACGAATGAACTCCGAGCGGTTGGAGTAGCCGCTGGCGCGGCACAGGAGCTTGAGCCTCTTGTATAGAGGCCCCTCCAGAGAGAAGCTGAGTCGTTCGAGGTCGGACATCGCTTCGAGCCTCAGAGCATCGGCGTGCCGCGACGGACCAGTTGAACGGCCAGCCCCCAGGGATCGCGCAGCATAACGATTTGATCGCCCGAGGCGATTTGCTCGACGTCGCTTTCCAGGGATGCGCCGGCTTCGACGAGTCGATCGCGAGCCGTCGCGAGGTCGTCGGCCATGAAAGCGACGTGCAGGATTCGCGCGTCCAAGGAGCGGTAGTCGGGAACCGCCACGCCGGCCGGGCAATGCAGCTCGAAGAGCATCCGACCGGAGGCGTCGGCCACGAAATGCGCGAATGGCGGCCGATCGCTGGAACGAACGATGCTCATGCCCAGGTTGCGCTCCCACCAGCGGGCCACGCTCGTCGGATCCTTGACGGTGAATGCGATGTGCTCAATGCGCAATCTCTTCCTCCTTCGGGCCTCGACCTCGTTCGTCTCGCCGAGATCGCGGCGCCGACTTGATCGAATCGGGACTCCTGTTTGAATTATGAACCACCAGGGCCATGGCCGTCGAATGGCCCATCTGGTGTATGTTCAGGAGCATGACGCGCGGAGAAGGAGGCGCATGTGGCAGGAATCGCGATCATTGACGAGTTGGCGCGTGAAAGCCGCCTGCTTCGATCCATCGACGACGCCTGGCGAGAAGGCGCGGAACGCGCCGGAAATCATCTCTTTTGCAGGCCGGGTTGCATGGAATGCTGCGAAAGCCCTCGATGCTCATGCACGGTTCCGGGTCGATCTGGATCGCGAAAACGTCGAACAGTCGATCCTCGAAGACCTCGCGGCGCGCCCGAGAGATACGATCGTGGCGTTCGCCATGCCGCGAGACACGTGGGATTGAGACGATTTTTAAGGGGAATCAATGGACGATCAGACGAAGAGCGAAATTGCGGAAGGCATGCGTGATCTGTTGGCGTTGATGGAACGTCTGCGGGCGCCGGATGGATGTCCGTGGGATCGCGAGCAGACGCATCGGAGCATCAAGCCGATGACGATCGAGGAGGCGTATGAGGTGGCCGAAGCGATCGACGACGAAGACGACCGGGCTCTCGTGGAAGAGCTGGGAGATCTTCTGCTGCAGGTCGTCTTTCACAGCCAGATCGCCGCGGACGAGGATCGTTTCACCTTGCGGGAGGTGATTCGTGCGCTCGAAGCCAAGCTGATTCGACGGCATCCGCACGTTTTCGGCGATGCGCGCGCCGAGACGCCGGCCCAGGTGCTGAGAAACTGGGAGCAGGTGAAGCTGGCCGAAAAGGCCGTGAAAGCTCGGGATGCGAAAGGCGTGTCCTTGCTCGCGGGCGTGACGAAAACGTTGCCGGCGGTGATGGAGGCGCTGGAGATCACGACCAAAACGTCGCGCGTCGGATTCGACTGGCCGAGCGCGCGCGAGGCGTTCGTCAAGGTGAAGGAGGAAATGGCGGAGCTGTCGCGCGCCCTGGACGGGGAACCGCCGGATCCCCGCGCCGCGGAGAGCGAGATCGGCGACTTGTTGTTCGCCGTCGTCAACGTGGCACGTCTGCATGGCGTGGATCCGGAGACCGCGCTCAAGGCCGCGAACCGGAAGTTCCGGCGCCGTTTCCAGCACATCGAGCGGCGGCTGGAGGGTCAGGGGCGCAGCCCCCTGGAATCGAGCCTGGAAGAGATGGACGCGCTCTGGAACGAGGCCAAGGCGCACGAATGCGTCAAGGGCGACGGATCGGAAGGCACGTTGAAGCCGTGAAAAAATCGAACGACGACGATCTTATCGAACGAGCGGCGACATGGAGCCGAGAGGATCCGGACGCTGAAACGCGAGCGGAGATCGCCGATCTTGTTTCACGGAACGACACCGGCGCGCTTTGCGAGCGATTCGCTGGCGCGGTCGATTTCGGCACCGCCGGATTGCGCGGAATCGTTGGCGCCGGTCCGGCCCGGATGAACCGCGCGGTTGTCCGGATCGCAATGGCAGGGCTGGCGCATCACCTTCTTGAGCGAGGGTCCGACGCCGTTCGGCGAGGCGTTGTCGTCGGTCGTGACGCCCGGCGCATGAGCGAGGTTTTCGCCGACGAGATCGCCGGCGTTCTGGCCGGGCAAGGGATTCCGGCGCATGTCTCCACGGAAGTCGTTCCGACGCCGCTGGTCGCTTTCGCGACCATGCGTCTCGGCGCAATCGCCGGCGTCATGGTGACCGCGAGCCACAACCCGCCGGAATACAACGGGATCAAGATATACGACGCGGATGGAGCGCAGATCGCGCCTCCCGACGAGACCGAAGTCGCGGAGCAGATCAGACGCGCCGGGCCTCCCTGCTCCGTCCGATGGTTGTCGCCGGAGGAGGCGAGAAATCGGGGCTTGCGGTTCGATCTGGACGACGGCATCGGACGGACGTATCTCGACGCAATCGGTGCGCTGGCGCGTCATCCGGGTTGCGGACGAGATCTGAGGATCGTCTACACGCCGCTGCACGGCGTCGGGGGAAAGTGGACGGAGGCCGCGCTCTCGGAAGCGGGTTTCACCAACGTTCTGGTGGTGCACGAGCAACGGACGCCGGACGCTTCTTTCCCGACCGTGCAGCATCCTAATCCCGAAGAACCCGGCGCGCTTGATCTTGCATGGAATCTGGCTGAGCGGAATGGCGCCGATCTCGTTCTCGCCAATGATCCTGACGCCGACCGGCTTTCCGCGGCGGCGCGCGATGACGCCGGGCGCCTCAAGCCGTTGAGCGGCAACGAAGTGGGCGTGCTACTCGGCCACCACGCGCTCACGCACGCACCGGCAGGCACGCGACGGCCGGTCGTGATTTCCTCGATCGTTTCCTCGCCGGCCTTGGGACGCATCGCGGCCGATCTCGGCGCCGAGCACGAAGAAACATTGACCGGCTTCAAGTGGATCGCGCGGCGGGCGCGCGCTCTCGAACGCGAGGGCGCGACTTTTCTCTTTGGATACGAAGAAGCGCTGGGTTACTCGATGGGCCGTATCGTGCGCGACAAGGACGGCATCGGCGCGGCGGTGGCTCTCGCCGATCTGGCGGGCTGGTGCCGCTCACAGAGCATCACGCTCTGGCGCCGGCTCGAAAAGATCCAGGAGCTTCACGGCCTGTTTCTTTCCGCCCAACGCAGCGTGCGATGGGGGGACGCCGAGAGCGCGCGACAATCGGCGCGGCTGCTGGACGAAATGAGATCGAGGCCTCCCGCTTCGTTCGGTTCTTTCCGCGTCGCGAGGATTCGCGACTACTTCAGAGGCGTGGAGGTAAAAGACGGGAAGAAGAGGTCGCTGTCGTTGTCGGGCGCCAACGTGCTTGTCCTTCACCTCGACGGAGGCTTGCGAGTGATCTTGCGGCCATCTGGAACGGAACCTAAGCTCAAGCTCTATTTCGATCTCGAGGAAACGGCGGAAGCGGGCGAGCCGATGGCGAACGCACGCAGGCGGGGCGAGGAGCGACTTGCGCAACTCGTCGAGACGTTCATGCGGATGGTGCTATCGAAGCTGGCCGGCTGAGAGAGCTCGACGCTAGCGCCAGGCGGTTTGACGTGCGATCTCCGAGACCGCGTCCCGGAGGAGCGTTTTTTACTCGGCGATCGGCGTTCGCTGACAGACGCAATCGTCGTCCCAGACGTAACGCGCCCCGAGTTCCACGACTTCGAAGTCGGTCCACTCAAGACTCTTCAAATCATGCGGGCCAAGACCGACATTGGCCCACTTGTGCGTCGTGAAGCGGTCATTGGCGGCCATGAAAGTGACGCTTCCGCCGTCGGACATGAACATACCGTAATCCTTGAGGGCTCGTGCCACGACGCGCGCCGCCGGATTGAGGCCGCTATCGTCGAACGAGGCTTTCAGACGAACGCGCGTTCCGTAGGGCGGCGCGTCGGCGGGACCGCTCGTGGCGCCGGTGGAGTGAGTCGCCGGTCGAACGTAAACGCGTTGACGAATGTTGCGGTTCGGCAGGGCGAACCTGAGGGCGTGCCGGATTTCTCCGGCGGCGACTTCGTCGGCCGTGAACATGTGAGCGGCGATGGGAAGGCCCGCGGCGTCGGCGCTTGTACAGCAGTCTCCGCGAAGCGTCGGAGAATATGGCGCCGTCAGATCCCAGACAGCCAGACAGCCGCCGTTGAAGACCGAGGCAACGCGATTTGCCCGCCACATCTCATACAGACGACAACTATTCGCGTCGACAACGATCAGGTGGCAATCGCCGTCGCTCGTGCATTCGTAAGAGGGCTCCCCCTCGATTGCGCCCCCGGGCGGAATGGGAACGGGCGCGGGATCGCAATCAGGAACGAAGAAGTCGCCGGTAGGATTGAAGCTTTCACGGGGCGCTGCGTCGTCGGCGGAAAGGACCACGATGCCGTAAAGACTGTTGACGACCTCGCTGGGTCCGTCGATCTGAAAACGCGACGACGAAGTATGGTTGAGATCGAGGTAACCAATGATCGCGCCGGATTCGGCGTCGAGAGGCGCCTGGTCCACGCGTTGGTTCCATGGGTAATCCGCGCCGAAAAGCTGACCTGCTTGAGCGCCGCACACGCCCTGCGAGTCGCGGGTCTGTTCGGAGATTCTCAGTCCTTGCGGAGGCGCGGGCTGCGCCGAGCACTGAATGACCGTGACGCCCAACAGCGAAGCGACGATTCCGATACCGGCGACGCGTTGCCACATGGTTTTTCCTCGTCTTTCAAGAAGGCGGTTCGGCGCTTGACAGGCTCCGAACGGCTCGAATGGACAATTATGCGTCAACATTTCATCGCCATCATCATCGAGCGGCGAACCGGCGCTGTCTGTGCGCTTGCTCACGATTCGGTCGATCGAATCGGACGAATCGTCGCGCGGATTGACTCCACGAGTCCACTCGGGAGAAAAGGAACCGAAGTCGAGCCGCGAGACGCCGCTGGCAGGGCGGCGGTTTTCAAGGAGACGCACCTGCTGCCGGCAGGAGTCCGTCCTCTGACGCCGACAAACGTTTATCAGAACAGCGTGTAGATGAATGGCGCCACCGCGGAGCTCTGGGTAAAGACGACCAGCAGCCCCAGAAGCGCGAGCATCATCACGATGGGTCCGAGCCACCACTTCTTGCGAACCCGCATGAAGGCCCATAGCTCGGTGATAATGCCGATTCTCTCTCGTGATCCCTCGAATGCCATGTCGATTCCTCGTCGGTCTTCGGCGCGCGACCGGATCAATCCAGCTCGAACAAGCTGCGCCAGTCCACGTCTTCCTGAAAGGGCGGCTGGGCTTTCTTGTCCAAAATCTGATGTCCGAGCACGAGATGGTCCATGTTCGTGCGCATGAAACACACATACGCGTCATGCGGCGTGCAGACGATCGGCTCGCCGCGGACGTTGAACGAAGTATTGATGATAATCGGTACGCCGGTGATTTGCGCAAAAGCCTCGATCAGGTCGTGGTAGAGCGGGTTCTGCTCGCGCCTCACGGTCTGGATTCTGGCGGAGTGGTCGACATGAGTGACGGAGGGAATGACGCGCTTGCTCTCGCGCACCGGCGCGACCAGGAGCATGAACGGGCTGTCGCCTTCCAGCTCGAACCACTCCGGCGATTTGTCGGCTAGGACCGAGGGCGCGAACGGACGAAAGCCTTCCCGGAACTTGATCTTCATGTTGAGCGTGTCGCGCATCTTCGGATCGCGCGGGTCGGCCAGGATGCTTCGGGATCCCAGGGCGCGCGGGCCGAACTCCATGCGGCCCTGAAACCAGCCGATGACGTTTCCGTCGGCGATCAAACGCGCGGTCGATTCCACGAGCTCCCGGTCGGGAAGCGACCGGTGAGGCGCGCGGCGCCCGTCAAGGTATCTCCGGATCTCGTCGTCATCGAAGGCCGGGCCGAGATAGGCGTGGGACCACGCCTTGCCGCGCGGCTTCTTCATGAGCGTGTTATAGACGTAATGAGCGACGCCGGCCGCGCCGCCCGCGTCTCCGGCCGCCGGCTGAACGAAAAGCTCTTTCATGGGCGTCTCGCGGATCACTCGGCCGTTCGCCACGCAGTTGAGCGCGACGCCGCCCGCCATGCAGAGACGCGTCATGCCCGTCTCCTTGTGCAAGTGCCGCGCCATTTTCAGGACGATCTCCTCGCAGACCTTCTGAACGGATGCGGCGATGTCGAATTCGCGCTCGTTCATCCAGGTCTCCGGCTTGCGCGGCGGCCCGCCGAAAAACTCGTCGAAGTCTCCGTTGGTCATCGTCAAGCCGTGGTCATAGGCGAAGTACTTCATGTTGAGCTTGAAGCTGCCGTCCTCGTTGAGACGCACCATATCGCGGAGAATGCGATCGTAATGCGCCGGTTTTCCGTAGGGCGCCAGCCCCATGACCTTGTACTCGGCGCTATTGACCTTGAAGCCGAGGTAGTAGGTGAACGCGGAGTAGAGCAAGCCGAGGCTGTGCGGGAAATGCAGCTCCCTGAAGAGCTCGATGTCCGTTCCTCGTCCGACGCCATAAGAAGCCGTCGCCCACTCGCCGACGCCGTCAACGGTGAGGATCGCGGCTTCCGTGAAGGGCGAGACGAGAAAAGCCGAGGCGGCGTGACTCATGTGATGCTCGGCGAAATAAATGGGACCGCGGTAAGGCGCGAGCTGCTTGCGGATGATCGACGGCGTCCAGAGCTTTTCTCGGAGCCATATCGGGATCGCTTTTCTGAACGAGGCGAAGGAACGCGGGAACGTCGCGACGTAGGTCGCCAGCATGCGTTCGAACTTGAGAAGCGGCTTGTCGTAGAACGCGACGACGTCGAGATCCGAAGGGCCTATGCCGCCCGCGCGCAACACGAACCTGACGGCATGCTCCGGAAAGTCGGAGTCGTGCTTCTTACGCGTGAAGCGTTCCTCCTGCGCCGCGGCGATCACCTCGCCGTCTCGCAGCAGGGCCGCGGCCGAATCGTGATAGAAACAGGAGATGCCGAGGACGTTCATTTTAGAATTGATGACGCGCGGCTTTTTCAGGACCCAGGGGATTCGGGACGTGCGGTCGCCAGACGCTTGAGCGACCGTCAAGCCCGCGGTCCAGCAGGTCGCATCTTCTCGCGCGGAATGCCAGGTTGGTCGGCCCGACGGCGAGGGCATAGACGATCGAGAGGATGACGGCCGTCCAGAACTCGCCCAGCGCGCGTATCGCCCCGTTCCAGCCGCGATAGAGTCGGGAAAGCGCCGGTATTCGCTGAACGACAAACTCCATCAAGGAGATGACGAGGATGAGGCTGAGCAGCACCTTCCAGCGCAGGGCAAGGTTTGCCAGCCAATCGGACGCGACTCTGAAGAATGCCGGGAAATCCAATAAAACGCGCCTCTCGCCGAAGAAAAGTAATGATAAAACGTCCCATCGCCGGGGTCAAATCGCCGAAAAGACTCCGGAGTCTCTCGTCGTATCGTAACGACGATCACAGCAGGCCGGCGCCCGTGAGCGTATAATCTCAGGACAATGCGCGGAGAATCGACGAGCACCGAGGCGCTCGGAAGAATGGAGGGACACTCCGAGTTCCTGCGCGGCCAGATGCGCCAATGGCTCGAACAGGTGCACAGCTCGGGGCGGACGGAGCAGCTTTTCGAGATGGAGATGTGGCTGCGCAGCTTCGAACGCTTCTTCCGCGTGCGCAATCAACCGCTTTCAGAGAAAGAGACGCGTCATTTAGCCTTGCGCAACTGGTCCGAGGAGCTGCGGCTCGTCGACTACGTCATACGGCGCGTGGTGCATCTCTGTACCGCCATTCTCACGGAGGAGCACGTCAATCAGAGTCGTTTCGACCAGTACGTCGAGGACTACCTGCGCAAGGACGAGCGGACCGATCCGTACATTGGCAAGCTTTTGCGGCAGGCCACGCCCGAGGCCGCATTGACGCTGCTGCGCGAGTCGTTCGAGGACATACATCTGTTCCTGACGGATCTCGTCAAGGTCTCGCGCATACGCTACTCGTCCTTCATGGCGGTGGGGCGCATTCTTTATCGTGAGATGAGGGGAAGCGAGCTGATCGCCTTGCTGATCGACAAGAAGTTCAAGTCGATCCACGATCGGATCACGAATCCCGCTGTCGCCGCCATGGTACGGCGCATACAGCACCCGATACAACGGCGGCAGGCGGCGCGGGTTTTTCTGGAATTTTTTCGATTGCTGCACTATCTGGATCATGCGGATCCCGAGAGGCTGGAGGAGGTCAGTCTCAAGAGCACGGTGCTGATTTTCTCGCTCGTGACGTCGGAGACGCGCCTGCTGCTGAATTTCATCGAGAGACGCGTTCTCGGGATGCTCGAGCCCGAGGACGCCGCTTACGGGGTATACGACTCGTTCGTGTACTGCGTGCCGCTCGAGCTCAAGAAGGTGCTCAATACGGAGTTGCTCGACCTGTCGGTCGCGCGTCAGGCCGACAACGTGCGCGCGCGCGTGGAGAACAGCCACGGAATTCTCAAAGATTGCTTTCAACAGTCGGTCGTTCAGTTGGCGCAGGTGTTCGAGTCGTCCATTCAGGGCTCCGACGTTTTTTCCGACTTTACAGCCAAGCTCGATCAGTCGATCCTCCTGCGGGATGATCTGGCGCGGCTGGTTTGCGCCGTGCGCGTTTTCTCGACGCGGAAGGACGAGGAATCCTCGAAGGCGATGAAGGAGGAGATTTCCCGCTTCTACGACAGCAGCATGAAGTACCTGATGTATCGCGACTGGTCGGGTTTTGAGATTTTTTTCATCGAGATCCTGAAATGCGGCAGCCTGCCGTCCTTGCTGCAAATCACGCACCGTTTCGAAACGTTTCTCATGACGCTATTTCGCGAAGTCACCAAACGATCCATACTTTCGGGAATCACGGGAAACAAGGAAGTTCAGATCATCGAAGCGAGCCTCTGAACGAGGTCTTCGTCGATCGCCTGCCTGAGGAATTACTGCTTGAGGGACTGCTCCCAGCCTGATTGGAGCTCCGGATAACTCAGCGCCAGAGCCACGACCAGGGCTTCCTCGGAAGGCAATCCGTCGCCGAGCGCAGCAAGAAGTCGCACGATGCCGGCGTCGCCTCTCGCACGAAGGATGTATGCGACGGCCGATAGGCTCTCGGCATATGCGAGCGTGGCATCGCCGGCCGAGAGCCGGCGAAACGGCGCTTCGAGCGCCGCCAGACTAATGAGACGCTGCTCGCGAACGGCCGCCTTGAGCAACGGTACGTCTTGCGCCGGATCGCGACCCTCCAGCCATTGCGCGATTCCTTCGTGCAGCCATGTCGGGCAATTACCACGCGTTCCGGCGTTGACGAACGAATGGGCCAGCTCATGGCGGAGCACTCGAAGAAGGGCGGGCGTGGGCGCGGAAAGGCCGCCGACGGGAGCGCGAATCGATCCGTCATTGAGACCGGCGGCCCATTCCGGCGCGCGAGCGTCCTCGTGGAACTCCGAGCTCGTCTGCAGCACGACGGTCACGGGCTCCGTCGGAACGGTGCCGAGGCGGTCGCGGAACTCGTCGTACGCGGCGTCGAGCGCGGCCAGAACGGCCGTCCCGAGCGGCTCGTTCACGCTGCCGTCGTAGCGAACACGGAGTCGGGCGACTGGCGCGCTGCCCACGCCGGTGGACGAGATATGGGCAAGCCTTCGCGCCACGTTATCGTCGGCCTTCAGCTCCAGGCTCCTCTTGAAGGATCGAATCGCCTCGGCGGTGTTTCCGAGGGCCAGCGCCGCGTCGCCCAATAATGCATGGGATCGCGCGTTGCGATCGTCAAGCCGCAGCGCGAGCTTCGCGTTTTGTTCGGCGGAACGTGCGTCGCCCACGACCATTTTCGCTTCGGCGAGCGCTTGCAGCGCGGTGATGGAGCGTGGATCGCGTTTCACGATTGCTTCCAGGGCCTGGATGGCGCCCAGGGGATCGCCTGCATCGAGACGCCTGCGCGCCGCGAGCACGGAATCCGCCTGCTTTTCCGGGGTTCGTTCGGTGGCCGCGATCCTCTCCACGAGGCTCGCCGGTATTCCGAAGACCCCGCCGTTTTTTTCGTAGCGAACCTCAAAGCCCTCTTTCCACGCACGATCAACCGCGATCGTTCGGCCGTTCTTCAAATGGATGACGTCGGCTTGGGCGGTGAGCGTAGAGAGCGCCAGAAGCGCAAGGGCCGACAAGGAAAGCCGTTCGAGGAACCGCATGGAACCCATCTCACTCCAATACGTCGCCCACTCGCATCACGCGCGGAGTCACGCCGCCACGGATGAAATACTCGGGCACGCTTCTACGAGCCGATTCCGCGGACTGCGTGTCCGCGTATAACCCCCAGCACATGCGATGGCAATCTCGACCCTTGAAGCGAACAGGCACAAGTATCAACCGATCAGGACCGACGGCTTGCAGCGCCTTATGGATCGTTTCGTCGGAGCAGGCGACCAGCAATTGAATCGTATGGGAGCCGGCCGACCGGCGCAGCTCGGCGTCGAATGCTCGTCCCGCTTCACGAATACGTCCGCCTTGAAGAAGACTTTGAGCGGACGCGACGCCTGGCGTCGTGGCAGGCGTCGTGCTCACGATCGGCGTCGCTGCCGCCGCGGGATTCGGCGTTTCCAGCAGCGTCGAGGGCGGAGCAACCGGCGAGCTGATCGCCAAGGTCGGAGGCGGAAGCGTCGGTAGCGTTTCCGGGGCGTCGTTCCGCGTATCGACGATATCCGGAGGACGAAAGCCTCCAAAACGCCAGACCGCCGCGCCGGCGAGAATGATGACGCCGATGGCGGTCAACGCGAGAACGGCGCCTTTGCGAAAGTCGTGCTCGTCCCGTCTCGCGGGGCCCTGTGGGCCGTATCGCGAGAGTCGCTCCGTTCCCGAATATGTCATGCGTGGCGGAGACGGATCGGCCGCGACTTCGCGGCCGAGCAAGGATCCCAGCGCGGCGAGATCCGACTTGCTCGGCGGCTTGATAGTGGGGAAGACCGGCTTTCCCTCGGATTCAGGGTTCGGCTGGAGAAACGGCAGCATTGGGGATGCGATGGATGGAGGTTGTTCGCTCGACGGGGGAGCCCAACCGGCGTCGGATCGTTCAAGTCTTGACGCGTCGGCCGGGCTGGTCGGGCCGCCGCCACGGGGCCGGATCTCCGGAAGCACGGGGCGGGAGATCGGAGGCGGAACAGGCGTCGATATAGGAACGGGAGTCGATTCTTGGCGGGCGCCCGTGAATGCCGCGGCTTCTTCCACCGCCTGGCGAGCCGTCTGACCAAGATCGATTTCCTCAGCCGCCTGGTCGTCCGAGACGAAAAAGGGCGAGGGCGCCTGGGGCGCTTCGTAAGAACGTTCAAGCAGTCCAAGCAGGAGCAGGCCGCACGCGATCTTGGCGCCTTCGAATTCGTCGAGGCGCGTCTCGCGGATCGCCTCCTGCAGAGTGCGGCGTCGATCGAAGCGGGAAGCCAGATCGTCCGTGACGGCGTTCAACTCGGAAAGACGCGCGCTTCGCCCGGGGCGCGGCGAAAGCACGACATCCAGGCCCTCGATATGTCGCAGGACGTAGGCGCGGTCGCTCACGCCGCGCACGGCGCTCAGCAACAGATGCTCCGTGTTGAGCTTGAGATCGATCGCGCCTTTCGGCAGAACGCCGTCTTCAAAGTCGTATGATCCTTCCATGCATTGGAGCACGTCCCGGAGAATCCGCTCGACCTTGTTGCGCGCCGCGTCGCCCAGCTCCTGTTGCGTGACGAGACCGCTGTCTGCGAGGATCCTGGCCAGGGGGTGCGCGGGATCTACGCGTGACTGGACGTCCGACAACTGTTCCGCGGTCAGCTTTCCTGACTCGACGAGAATGGAACCGAGCTGATCACGCGGATCGTTCGACGAGGCGAAAAGAACTCGCCCGCCGCGCAAGTAAATCTGCTTGTGATAAGCAGGTCCGGTGATTTTGAGCGAGCCGGTCGCCTCTTGCTGGAGAAGGTTCGACAGAAGGCGAAGCAAACTCTGTGCGTCGATGGCGCCGCTCAGCGGTACGTCAACCATGCAATGTCCCGCGATTTCAGCCGAAATGTCATCACGCGACAAAATCATATCACGATCGGTCGGAGACACATCCGAACGGCCGGCGAGTCTGTGATATATTCCATTCAGCGCTTTCCGAACGCGCCCGTAGCTCAATTGGATAGAGCGTCGGCCTCCGGAGCCGAAGGCT
>JAFGSN010000060.1 GCA_016934575.1 Vicinamibacteria bacterium | reverse complement strand
TTACCGCGGCGGGACTTCCACCCGCAAGTCTGATGCAGCACCAAAACCGGTTGATCCAAGTCCGGTGTTGTTCAAGACGCACCATGAACGTACAGTCTAGCATCCCACCGCGACCGCCATCAGGGCTCGTCCCGGTCAAGGCTCTCGATCCACGCCGCGGCTGAAGCGTCGGAGGGCATGCGCCAGTCGCCGCGCGGCGAGAGACTCACCGCGCCGATTTTGGGGCCGTCCGGCAGGACCGAACGCTTGAACTGATAGGCGAAGAACCTCTCAATGAAGACGCGCAGCCAGCGCTTGATAATCGCTCGTTCATAAGCGCCGGAGAAGGCCTGATCGGCCATGAACAGGATCTTGGGCGGATCGGCGCCGCGGAAGAAGTGAAAAAGGAAGAAATCGTGCAACTCGTAGGGGCCGATGATCTCTTCCGTCAACTGAGTGATGACTCCGTTCGCGTCGGCCGGCACAAGCTCCGGAGAGACCGGCGTTTCGAGAATGGCGAGCAGCGCCTCCCTCTCACCCGCATTCGCGCCTTGCTGTGACGCCCAGCGCACCATCTGGCGCACGAGGGTCTTGGGCACGCCGCCGTTGACGTTGTACATCGCCATATGATCGCCGGCGAAAGTGCAGTAGCCCAGCGCCAGCTCTGAAAGATCTCCGGTGCCGACGACGAGCCCTTCTTCCTTGTTGGCCAGATCCATCAGAATCTGCATGCGCTCGCGGGACTGGAGGTTCTGAAAAGTCACGCTTCCGGCGTCGCGCGAGTCGAGACCGATGTCGGCGATGTGCCGAGCGCAGGCCGGCTTGATGTCGATCTCACGCAGAACGACGCCGAGAGCGGCGGCGACCCGGCGCGCGTTCTCGAGCGTCGTCACCGTGGTTCCGAAGCCCGGCATCGTGACGGCGAGGACGCCCTCGCGCGGCAGCCGCAGCAGGTCGAAGGTGCGCGTCACGACCATGAGCGCCAGCGTCGAGTCGAGGCCGCCCGAGACGCCGACGATCGCGCGCCGTATGCCGGCGTGGTCGAGACGCTTGGCGAGACCCGCGGTCTGGATCGCGAACACTTCCTCGCAGCGACGCGCGAGAGTCGCCGGGTCCGAGGGAGCGAACGGACGCGGATCGAGGGTGCGCCGCAACTGCGCCGGAATCGCGCCGGGAATCGGCTCCAGCGTTACCCTCCGGTATTCTCGCGCGACGTCGTGCGCGGCGTCGCCGAACGAGTTCTGCCGCGTTCTCTCGGTGAGCAGGCGCTGCACGTCGACGTCGGCGACGAGCCAGCGGCTCTCACGCTCGAAGCGGCGGCTCTCGGCAAGAAGCTGGCCGTTCTCGGCGATCATCAAGTGGCCGCCAAAGACGACGTCCGTCGTCGACTCGTGGACGCCCGCGCCGGCATAAACGTACCCGGCGATCGAGCGTCCCGATTGTTGCGTGACGAGGGCGCGGCGGTAGTCCGCCTTGCCGACCGACTCGCTCGACGCCGAAAGATTGAGGAGCACGATCGCGCCGGCCACCGCATGCAGGCTGCTCGGAGGAATCGGCGCCCAGAGATCCTCGCAGATTTCCACCGCCAGGACGACGTTCGGCGCGTCCTCGATCGAGAACAGCAGGTCGGCGCCGAAGGCGGCGGTCCGCCCGCACAGCGTGATCTCCGCACGTCTGGCGTCGCGCGAAGAGCCGAACCAGCGCTCTTCGTAGAACTCCTTGTAGGCGGGAATGAAGGTCTTGGGAACGACGCCGAGCAGACGCCCGCGCTGAATCACGCCGGCGCAGTCGTACATGCGGCCGTCCACGACCGCGGGCAGTCCCGCCACGGTGAGCAGGGCCAGGCTCGCGCTCGCCTCGATATACCGCGCGAGCGCCCTTTCGGTTCCGCGAACGAGAGTCGAAGAGAAGAACAGGTCGCCGGCCGTGTATCCCGAGAGCGACAGCTCGGGGAAGACGAGGACCTGAACGCCCTCGCGCGCCGCCCGCTCGGCGACGGCGATCATCTCGGCGACGTTGAATTCGGGGTCCGCCACCTTGATTCGCGGAGCAGCGGCGCACACGCGAAGAAAACCATGAGGCGTGCTCTTCATGGCCGGAGTCTCCTCATTTGATGCACATTTGAGCACATGATGCGCGTGGATTCATCTCGGCCCGCTCTTCCAAGCGACCCGAAAGCCGTTTCAGAAACGACGGGACGCGAATGAAGATGTCGACGAGACGCTTCTGCAATCGCACGCCGGCGACCCTTGACGTCCTTGGCATGCTGAGAGCACACTCACAGGCGGTAGATCCGCACTTCCACACGGAGGCCTTGCCATGCAGACACGGATTCTCCTCTCTATCGTTCTCGTTGCCGCCCTGGCGTGCGCTTGCGTGACCAATCCCGTCACGGGTAAGCGGCAGCTCGTGCTTATCAGCGAGCAGCAGGAGATCGCCATGGGGCGTCAGGGCGCCGAGGAGGCGAGCGCGGCCCTGGGAGTCTACGACCACGGCGGCCTGGGTGCGTACGTCAACTCGGTCGGCCAGAGGCTCGCGGCGATCACGGAGCGGCCGAGCCTGCCGTGGAGCTTTCAGGTCGTCGACGACGCGGCCGTCAACGCGTTCGCATTCCCCGGCGGTGCGATCTTCGTCACGCGCGGTCTCGTGACGCACGTCAACTCGGAGGCGGAGCTCGCCGCCGTCATCGGACACGAGATCGGACACGTTACGGCGCGCCACTCGGTCAGCCAGATGAGCAAGCAGACTCTCGCCACGGCGGGACTTCAGCTCGGCATGATTCTGCGTCCGAAACTCAGGGATTTGGGGCAGATCGGCCAGGTCGGCCTGGCTCTGCTCATGCTCAAGTACAGCCGTGACGACGAGAACCAGGCTGACGAGCTGGGCCTGCGCTACATGCAGCATGTCGGTTATCCCGAGCGGGCCATGGCGGACGTCATGCGCATGCTCGAGCGCGTGAGCGGGACCAGCTCGGGAGGCCGTTTGCCCGATTGGCTGTCGACCCACCCGAGCCCCGAGAGCCGCTTGCGCCGCATTCGCGGGGAGATCGGCGACCGCACCGTCGCGGGCCGCCTCGGTATACGCCATGACGTCTACCTCCGGAAGATCGACGGAATGGTGTACGGAGCCGACGTGCGACAGGGCTTCTTCAAGGGCCGGACCTTCTATCACCCGGACATGGCCTTTCGCATCGACTTCCCTGCGGGATGGGCGACCTCGAACACGCGGCCGGCGGTCGGAGCGCAGAGCCCCAATCAGGACGCGGTGGTGATGGTCGCGGTCGCCGGTGGACGCTCGCCCGCAGATGCGGCGCAGACCTTCTTCACGCAGTCGGGGGTTCAGCGGGGCCGCTCCTGGCGCGATGACATCAACGGCGCGCCCGCGGTCTCCCGTGAGTTCGCGGCAGCGGCCGGCGAGGTTCAGATCTCGGGGCTGGTCGCTTTCGTGAAGCACGGCAATAGCGTGCTCCGCCTGCTGGCGTACACGGCCACTCCACGGTGGTCGCAGTACGGCTCAGCGCTGGAAGGCTCGATCGGGAGTTTCGCCCGGCTCACGGACCGCCGCTACCTGAGCGTCCAGCCGATGCGCCTTAAAGTGACGAACGTGGCGGGCGCCACTTCCATCGACCAGTTCGCGCGCCGGCAGCCCTCGCCGCTCGATGCGCGAGAGCTGGCCCTCATCAACGGAGTCGAGGAGACAGGCGCGCTGCCGGGCGGCCAGTTGGCGAAGACCGTTGTGGGAGACGAGGTCGTCGCGGAAATCGTACGCGCGCTGCAAGTAAAGTAGCCCAGGTCGGCCGCCGCCGGGTGGACACGGCGCCGAAGAATCCGGCGGCCTCGGGCGCGGTTCTCAGCGCTTTTCGAGAGCGTTTATCACGGGGAGCGCTCCCACCCGACGATTCATCGAACGCCAAGGGCCCGCTCGCCCTGGGAACGCGCCGCTCGGCGGATACGATGCGCGGCGACGAATCGACTTGACACGCGTATTGCGGGCTCATACCCTACGAACGCTTTCACGAAGCGCGCATCCGGCGACAACGACGTTCTCATGAGACGTCTGGATGCGGGAGGGCGGGCCGATGACGAAAAACGACAAGGCGCGGAAGACGACCCTGGTCGTCTTGGCGGCCGTTCTTGCCCTGGGCGCGTGCACGCGGAAGAGCGAGCGCGATGTGACCGATCACAAGGAGACCTCCATGACCCCTGCCCGTACGACTCCCGCTCACGAGACGCATCCCGCGCTGCTCGATCCTTCTCTCGCGCGCGAGACGTCGCCGCCTGCTTTCAAGGTTCGATTCGATACGACCAAAGGCGAGTTCGTTCTCGATGTGACACGGGCCTGGGCCCCGCGCGGCGCCGATCGGATTTACAATCTCGCGCGTGTCGGTTACTTCGACGGCGTCACGTTCTTCCGCGTCATCTCGGGATTCATGGCGCAGTTCGGAATTCACGGAGATCCGAAGGTGAGCGCGGCCTGGCGTGACGCGCGCATTCCCGACGATCCGGTCAAGCAATCCAACCAGCGCGGATTCGTCTCCTTTGCCACGGCGGGGCCCAACACGCGCACCACGCAGCTCTTCATAAATTTCGGCGACAACTCGGCCCTCGACAGTCAAGGCTTCGCCCCGATCGGACGCGTCGTCGAAGGCATGGACGTCGTGGACTCGCTGTATTCAGGGTACGGCGAAGGCGCGCCGCGCGGCATGGGGCCGGATCAAGGCCGGGCGCAACACGAGGGCAACGCCTACTTCCGACGCGATTTCTCTCGGCTGGATTACATCAAGAAAGCCACGCTCGTTCCGTAGCGCAGCTTTCCGCGGATGTCCCGGCCTCATCCGGCGCGCGGTTTCGCCGCCTCCGCTCACTGTATTCGTTAACAGCTCGTAGCGAAGATCGGCGCCGATCGTCACAAACGCCTCTCGTTCCGTGACGGCCATCTCACGCCGACGAAGAGGATACGCTTGTCAACGTCTGATGGACTCGAGGGTGTCGCTGCCGCAAGCGCTGCAACGGCGATTGTACTTGCCCACCCGGCCTTCCCAGCCGCAGATCAGGCAACGCACACGCACTTGGAGCGTCGATTCCTTTGGCGGCGCCAAGAGCCATGCGGCTAACCGCACGACAACGAGCAACAACAGAAGTCCTATGATGATCAGGACAGCGGTGCTGCCGAGCGCTTCGTTGAGCAATCCTTCCATATCGCCGTCATTTTACTCCGCGAAGCTTCCGATAAAACCTTGTCCGGCGCTCACGATCACGCGCGAAACGGACGCCGGCGCCTTGGAGTCGGTCGAAAGTCCTGTCATGCCGGCGGGAAGACATCGGACGGGTTTTCGTCAAGCAAGAGCGTGACGTTGGAAACGCGGATTACGTGACATGGGGCCTGCTTGGCGAGGCTCGCCGGTCGTCACTTGACGGGAATAGGCGGGGACGGTAGTTTGTCCCGACTATTGATCGGTTGGACGGAATCATCGGCAGTGACGCCGCCGACAGGAGCGAGATGGGAATACATCCGAATGCGGTCGTCTCGTCGAGCGCACGCCTGGGAAACGGCGTGCGCGTCGGTCCCTTTGCCGTCATCGAAGACGGCGTCGGGATCGGCGACGGCTGCGAAATCCGTTCCCACGCCGTCGTCAAGCGATATACGCGGCTTGGTCCGGGCAACGTGATTCATGAGCACGCCGTCATCGGCGGAGAAGCCCAGGATCTCAAGTTCTCGGGCGGGCGTTCGGGGCTGACGATCGGCGCCCGCAACGTGTTTCGAGAAGGAGTGACGATTCATCGCTCCAACCGCGAGGATGGAGCGACGATCGTGGGCGACGACTGCTTCTTGATGGCCTTTGCCCACGTGGCGCACGACTGCGTTTTGCGGGATCGCGTCATCATCGCCAACAACTCGGTGATGGGGGGACATGTCGAGATCGCGAGTCAGGCTTTCGTCTCCGGATGCGTTGGAATCCATCAGTTTTGTCGCGTGGGCCGACTGGCCATGATCGCCGGCGGATCGACGTTACGGCAGGACGCCCTGCCCTTCATGCTGGCGGCCGGATATTCCGCCCGGCCATGCGGCGTGAACGTCGTCGGTCTGAGACGGGCGGGCTTCGGCGCGGCGGACTTGATGACGTTGAAGGAGGCGCTGCGGCTTCTGACGCGTTCGGCGCTTCCGCGCGCGGAAGCGCTGGACCGTGTCAGGGCCCTGCGGCACGCGCTTGCGGACGAGATAGTCGATTTCGTTCAGTCATCGAAGCGCGGCATTCCGCGCGCGGCGCGCGGTCTAGATGGTTGAACGCAGCCACGCGGGAACGCAACGCGTCGCGGCCCCTGCGTGGAAGGGCGCGCGATGATGAGTGGAACGACCCTAAAGGCGAGAGCCCCGGATTTCGCCGCGATACTCGCGATAATCGCCATGCCGCTCTTCGCGGCGTTTCGGGGCGCGGCCGGACCGGCGGTCGCCGTCGTCGATCTCGGCCCGAACGACGGCCTGTGGATCGAGGGCTTCACGCCGGAATCCGAGATCGAAGACGGCGTTAGTCATCATTGGACGCGCCATACGGCGTCCTTGGACCTGCCGCTGTGGGCGTCGGGTCGCGGCATCGAGCTCATGTATCGATACGCTCGGATACTGCCGCAAACGGCGATCGTGTACGTGACTCTTAATGGACGACTCATCGACTCGTTCAGATGCCGCGGCGGAGCTTCAGAGACGCGTCGCGTCCAGCTCGATCTGAGCGAAAGATCGCCCGTCGTCGTGTCGCTTTTTATCGACTCGCACGATCGACGCGATCTCGGTCTGCGCATGGATTGGTTCGGCGTGCGCATCGGCGCCCGGGGACGCATGGGGCTTCGAGCATGGCCGCGGACAGGGCTCGTCTTGCTTCTCGTCGTCGCCTATCTCGCGTTGAGGCTGGGCGCTCTGACGGCCCGAGCCGCGCTTGGGATCATGGCGCCGCTTGCCGTGGCGCTCGCTTTCTGGATTCACGCGGATCCGCTTGCCGTTGCTCGCGTGACCTACAAGATGCTTCCGTCGACGCCGATCGTTCTGGGCCTGGCCGCGGCGTGGCTGCGTCGTCGTCACGGCGGCCGATGGATTCTGGCGGTGATCGCCGTCAGCTATCTGCTCAAGGGCGCGGGTTTGTTTCATCCGCAGTCCTGCTATCCGGACGTCGAGATGCACCGGCGCTTCGCTTTCGAGATCGCGAAAATCGAGGGCTCGTTTTTCGAGCGTGTCCATGGCGCGCAAAAGAACATGGGCTGGGCATATCGCGTCGTCGACGGCGGGTTGGGCTGCAACTTGCCCTATTCTTCGCTGTTCTACATGCCGTTCGTTCCGATAACGTCACTGGGCGCGGAAACCGTGGAAGACGCGATGCGCCATGTCGGCCTGGCGGCGACGGTGTTGGAAATCGCGCTCGTCTTCTGGCTGGCTGGAATGCTCTTCGACTCGCGGGCCGGAGTCGCGGCCGCGATTCTGGCCGCGTCACTGCCGGTGGTCCACAGCCGTTTGCTGTACGCGATGTGGCCGACGCTTGTCGGACACGTCATCGATCTCGCCGTTGTCGCGATGGCGCTGCGTTATCTACTGCGCCCGGAGCCGTGGCGCCTCGCCGGTCTCCATGCGTTTGCCGTGGCCGCCTGTCTCATGTACGTGTCGAGCATCTTCACCGTCAGCCTGTTCCTGGGCATTCTGGCGCTGCTCGATCGCCGTCGCCTCGTCCCGCTCCTGACGGCCGCGGTCACCGCGGTGGTTATCACGCTTGTCGCGCTTTATTGGTCTTTTATCGACGTCTTTTTTCGTGACATCCTCCCCGTCATTCTGCGCGCGGGCGCCGCGGCCGCGCGCGGTGACTCCCCGATGACGACGCTGTCACGCATTCCGCTCTTTTTCGGCTGGGCGTATCCGCCGTTGGCTGCGGGCGGATTGATGCTTGCCTGGCGGCGCGCGCCGGCGCCCGCGTTCAAGGTGCTTGCCGCCGGCATTCTGACCTATGTGGGCCTGCTGTCTCTGCGTGCGTGCGGCGGTTCGATCTTCAAGGATCTCAAGGAGACGACATTCGTCGCTCCGTTCGTGGCGATAACGGCCGGCGCCTTGATCGCGGAGCTGGCGACGATGAAGAGCTGGGGCCGGAGCGCCGCCGGTCTCGTGATCGCCGGCCTCGTATTCTTCGGACTCGGCGGATACTGTGAATACCTTCAGGCGCATTTCTCATATTCGATGAATCGGAACGTGGACGATCCGAGGCTCTCGCCGAATTCAGCGCTTCCGTGAGCGAGGGGAACGTCTTGCGTCGGCGGGACGCGCCATGCTGACAGCGGAATTCATCCGCCGGGGGGAGCTTGTCTCCGCCCCGTGATGTCGACCGAGAGAGCGCGTCAATTAATCATCGTTACGACCGCCGAGCAAGCCCGCGCGCAGCAGGAAATAGAGCAGCGTGAGCAGGGTCGAGACGACCGCGGCGACGTAGGTCAAAGCAGCGGCGTTCAGAACCGCGGCCATGCCGCCGCGCTCCTGGCCGCTCACCACGCCGTACTCGACCGCCAGCCGCTTGGCGCGGGCCGTGGCGTCGAACTCGACGGGAAGCGTCACGATCTGGAAAAGCAGCACCATCGAAAAGAGGATCGCGCCGAAAAACACTATGTTTGCCGATGATAGAATCAGCCCAAGCACCATGACGATATAGCCGATGCTCGATCCGATGTTGGCCGTGGGCACGAGGATCGAGCGCAGCCACAATGGCGCGTAATGACGGGCATGCTGGATGGCATGGCCGGCCTCGTGGCAGGCCACGCCGATCGCGGCCAGAGACGGCGAACCGAAGACCTCGCGCGAGAGCGCCAGCGTCCGAGTCACCGGGTTGTAATGATCCGAGAGCATGCCTGAAGTGGGCACGATCTTGACGCCCGCGACGCCGGCGCCGTCGAGCAGTCTCTGGGCGGCCTGGGCGCCGGTGAGGCCCGTCATCGAGCGCACGCGAGAATAGCGGGAAAAAGCCGATTTCGTCTTCCAGCTCGCCCATAACGCGAGGAGCAGACCGGGAGCGATGATGATGAAATACATGGGATCGAACATGTTAGTGACACCTCCTGAGGCCTGTGATCGGTATCCGAGTCGTTGGGGCCGATCACGCGCCTTGACCCGCTACCATCATAAATAAATACGCGCGACGTCGCCATGCGGTTGGTTTCTAGCGGCCCTATGGGCCGAATCGCACGCCCGGACCGAACGTGAAAAGACCGACACGAGCGCCCTTCCAGAGGCCGAACCTCAATGGAAAAGCGACGCCTGCGTCCGAATAGGTCCAGCCGTCGAGGCTGCAAGAGAGCCGCGCACACCCAGCCGAAAACGCTGCCGCCGATGAACGTCAGACCGGCAACCTGACCGTCGGCCATCGAACGCGTGTCGAGATGGACGTCGATGACGCCGGCGTCGTCCCACAACTTCTGTGTCGGCGTGTTCCGCGCGCGCCGGATCTTCGGCCGGCAGGGCCTTTGAGCCCGAGTCGGTCCGGCCTCTCGGACAGCGACCAGGCCGCGGCGACGGGATTGTCGAATCGACATCGAGGGGAAGAGGGCGGCTTCCTGCTCCGACGACGACTGCGCTAAGATCTCATCCCGAATGAAGCGGCTCAGGACCGGAATTGCGCGTATCAACCGGCATCTGTCTTTCGATCGCCAGTGAATCCGAACGATCGGATGCGATCGAACGGATTCCGGCGTCAAATGAAGCAAAAACCGCCTTGCGACGATAAGCGAGCGCCAGAAGATAGGCATCGGTTAGTTCGGTTAGTTCGGCCAGTTCGGCGCAGGCGCGCGCGGCAGGTCGAGCGTTCGCGAGCGATGAATGCCCGCGTTCTCCACCTCATCCAGGGGAACAATCGGCGTGTCACAAACGACAGCGGCGTCCGCGATGAGTAACAGCTCGGTCATCCGGCAATCGGGACGAACGGGCTCTCCCGTCAGTTCGCGCGGCCCCTCAATCCGCGCAGTTGCGTGTCACGGTTGAGGGACCACGGCAATGAACTGGCGTCCAGGAGTTACAGTCCGAAGCGCAAGCCGGCCCTCACGGAGATGTGGCCGGTCGATTCTTCTTCGGTAAAACCGAAGTTATAAGCAGCCTCGAAGAAAAGCTTTGATGTCTCGCCGACCGGAACGTCCACGCCGGCTCCAGCGACGATCTTGAGAGCGGTCTCGCTGCCTCCGTCCAACGTTACTGAATCCGACGTTGTGAGCCCTAGATACTCTACGGTGTAGCGGACCGTGGCGTCGCTGGTCTTGTACCGCGCCAGTCCCGCTCGCGCCACCACGTAGGGTTGAGCCCCCTGAGACGCCAGTAGCAATCGCGTATACGCCGAGGCGCCGACGATACTCGCATTGCCGCCGTTGATATCAACGCTCACGTCGAATGTGGTGACATCGACGAAGTGCAACGCCTCCGCCTCGAGCGTGGCCATATCCGGCGAGAATCGATTGTATTCCGCCGAGACTCCGATGATGAGTCGCGGACTAATCTTGTAACCCACGCCGCCTTCCAGACCAAAACCGACCTTGGCGTAATCCTTGAACGTATCCGGTCTCTGGGGCATGGCAAGACCGCCGCCGATCCATGCTTCCGACGCTCGTTCGTTCCCGTGAGCCAAGACCGTTCCGGAGACAAGAACCATCGCGAGAATAATCGTCAAATAGAGTCGCTTCATCGTTTCTCCCTTGATTCGCGCATGAGATACGGCCGAATCGGCATTCCGGCCTATTCGGTTTCTTTCTTCAATCGCCTGAATGTTAGCAGTGAACGAATCGCAAGTCATGAGCTTTGAATAGGATCTCTCGCGTCATCGACCTGTTGCGCGTTTAGCGAAGCAAGCGTCCGGGACGAGGCGACTCAAGAGCCGGCGCATGCACGGATTTCCCGCCGTCACTGACTTCCACCTGTGTTGGCGCATGCCGTCGTATGCTTGAAAACGACAACGACGGCTCGGGATCGGATCAGCGGCCATTCTCTTCGAAGCTGTAGAGTAAAGAAGGCGATCCCGGCACTTCGTGTCCTCGAACGCTGACGCCGAAGGCTTTCGAGCAGGCCGCGCTCAACAAAACGTCGCGCGGCGTCCCTTCGGCCGCGATCCGCCCGCCGGCGAGCAGAACGGTGCGCTCGGCCCAGGCGGCGGCGCGCTGGAGGTCATGAACCACGGTCAGGACGGCCACGCCGCGCGACCGAGCTTCGTCGAGAGCTCGGAAAAGATGGAGCTGATGGCGCACGTCGAGATGAGCCGCGGGCTCATCGAGCAGCAACACTTGAGGCTCCTGCGCCAAGCCGCGCGCAAGGACGGCGAGCTGTCGCTCGCCCGCCGACAGCTCTCCCAGGCGACGATGCCCGAGGTGGCCGATCTCGGTCCGCTCGAGCGCATGAGAAATGGCCGCGTCGTCGTCCGCGTCCAGCCTCCTGAACGGTCCGCGATGCGGATACCTTCCGAGCGCCACGCGCTCGCGCACGGTGAGCAGGCTGCCGCTCGAATCATCGGAAGCCACAAGCGCGATGACGCGCGCGACCGCGGCCCGGCTCCAGAAACGAAGCTCGCGGTCCAGAAGCCGGATCTCCCCGGCGAGCGCGGGCAACAGTCCGGCGAGCGTCCGGATCAGCGTCGACTTGCCGGCGGCGTTGGGTCCGAAAAGCGCGACGGCCTCGCCGGGGCGAAGAGTCATGTCCACGTCGAAGAGCACGCGACGCCGGCCGCGACGCACGGCAAGACCGCGCGCCTCGATAATCGGCCTCACTCGCGTCCCTCGCTGCCGCGAAGCGCAAGCAGGAAGTAGGGCGCGCCGATGAATGCCGTGAGCGAGCCAAGCGGCAGATCGATTCGCGTGTTGATGCAGCGCGACGCCACGTCGGCCAGGATCACGAGCAATGCGCCGGCGAGGAACGCGGCCGGCAGGAGGTGGCGTCCGCGCGGGCCGACGAGCGGGCGGAGCGCGTGGGGAGCCACGAGGCCGACGAACGGCACGCTTCCGGCCACGGCGGTCGCGGCGCCCGCCACGAGCGACGCCAGGCCAAGAATCGTCAGCCGAACGAGGTGAACGCGCAAGCCGAGCGAGGCCGCCTCCTCTTCTCCAAGCGAAAGCACATCGAGAGGCCGGGACAGCGCGAAGAGAGCCAGCGAGCCGACGATGATGAATCCGGCGCCGGATTGAACGTGCGCCCAACTCCGGCCCTCGAGCCCTCCGGCGAGCCAGAAGAGCACGGTTTTTACCCGGTATTCGTCAGTGGCGACGAGCAACACGGCCGTGGCCGCGCCGGCGAACGCCGAGACGGCCAGACCGGTGAGCAGCAATCGGGAGAGACTCGGCCGGCCCATGAGGTGCGAGAGCGCATAGACGAGCAGCGTCGCTCCCAATGCTCCGACAAAGGCGGCCATGGGCGCCGCGAAGAAGATCTGCGCCGCCCATCCCAACTGGAAGGCGAGGACTGCGCCGAAAGCGGCGCCGGATCCGACGCCGAGAAGGCCGGCCTCGGCCATTGGATTGCGAAACACGGACTGCAGCGCGGCGCCGACGATCGCGAGTCCGCCTCCGACAAGCAGGGCGAGCAACACCCGCGGGACGCGCACGTCCCAGAGAATCACCTCTCCGATCTCGTCAAGCCCGGCGCCTGGAAGCCGCCAGGGGAAAAACCGATCGAGAACCGAGCGCGCGACGGCCCACGGCGGAAGGGATACGCTGCCGACCTTGATCGCCAGCAACGTCGCGCATGCGAGCGCCAGCCCCAGGCTCAGCAGCACGATCCCGCGTCGGCGCGATTCAATCATCGACGACTCCGGAGACGCGGTCCGGATGAAGCGCATGCGCCACGAACACACACGCGTCGGCCGCATGGTGGCTGAGCGCGACCAAATGGCGCGTGGGCACGGCGACGACGCGACCTTGGCGCACGGCCCGCAGATGCGAGAGCGACGGGTGACGCGACAAGGGCGCGCTCTCCTCGTCGGGAGCGTTGACGAGCGTCGCATCCGGATCGATCGCGAGCGCCCGTTCCGCGCCGATCGGAGCCAATCCCGTCACCCCCGCCTCCCGCGCCGCGTTGACGCCGCCGCCGCATTCGATGAGCGCGCCGATGGCGGTGTCGGATCCGGCGGTGAACGGGCTCGACCAGTAGAGGACACGCGGACGCGGCGCGCCCGCGAGGCGCGTTTCCAGACGGCTCAATCGCGCGTCCATGCGAGCGACGAGCTCTCGCGCCGCGCGCGTTTCGCCGACGGCTCGGCCGAGCGAGATTATCGCTCGGCGGATCCCCGCGATCGAATGCACGCCCTCGAAACGATGCGTTCGGAGACCGGAGCGGCCGAGCAAATGCAGAAAATCCGCGTCGTTGAACTCGGACACGACGACGAGATCGGGGCGCAATGCGATGAGACGCTCCACGTCGGCCCTGTGAAAGCGGGTCGCGCTCGATGGAACGCGGCCGACGACGTTGGACATTGTCTCGTCGTCGGCCATCGCCGTCACGGCCACGAGGCGATCAAGCGGAAGAATCGCCACGAGCACCTCGTCCGCCGCGAGGAAAAGCGACGCCACGCGGCGCGGCGTACTGGTCGGCGATCCGGCGACGGCCGTTGCCGTGTGCAGCGAGATGAGAACGATGCATCCCTGGAAGAGAGCTCTCCGAATGTTGGCGTTCATGAGACGCGTTCCAATCGCCTCGTGCCGGCAAGCAGAAGATCCGCGAACACGAAGCCGTCTCTCTCGACCACCGGGCCTCGCGCAACCGGCACGGATCGACGAAACATCGGGCCGTCCCAGACAAACGTGTGGAACTCGCCGTTTTCGCCGCAGTAATCGACGTCGCCGTGCATACGATCGAGAAAATTACGGTCAAAGGCGGCTCCCGCGTCCGCGCGCGTCATGACGCGCGGATCGACGCACGTGATCCAGGCGCGAAGCCCGGAGGCGATCATCTCCTCGGCAAGCGCGCGCGGCGCGCGTCCCCACAAGGGAAAAAACGCGAGCAGGTCGACGCGCGCGAGCTGGCGCTCACGATATGTCTTGACGTCCGCGAGATGAAGATCGCCGAAGGCGACTCCCGCGACGCCCTCGGCGCGCGCCCGCTCCATTGAACGCGACATCGCCTTTTCATATTCGTCGCCGGAACAGGGCGCGGGGATCTCCACCGGCAGAAGCGGCAATCCGACGGCGTCCGCCTGCGCTTCAAGCACGTCGAACCGAACGGCATGCATCGAGACGCGCGCATACGGCGAGCTGACTGTCGTCAACAAACCGACGACTTCCAGGTCGGACGAGCGCCTGAGCGTATGAAGCGCCCAGGCGCTGTCCTTGCCGCTGCTCCAGGCGAGCAAAATCGGCGTCCGGCTCATCGATTTCCATTCTCCCGTTCAAGCCGCAAACCGACACGAAGCGAGCGGCCCAGCGCCGGATAGCCCAGCGCCTCCTGATAGCTGCGATCCAGCAGGTTATCCCCAGCAGCGAGCAAATCAACTCCGCGAACGAGTCGCAGGCGAAAGCGAGCGTCAAATCGAGCGTATCCGTCGTTCTCCATCAATCCCAGGCCGACGAAGTCGCTGTCGGCGCGGCGTCCGACGAGATGCATCGTCGCGCCGATCGAGAGCCGCTCGTTCGAGAATCGGCATGAGAATGCGCCCTGGTGGCGCGGTCTGCGGAGAAGCGGCCTTCCGACGGCATACACGGGATCGAAATCCGAAGGACTGACGCGGATCTCTCCATCGAGGCAAGTGTACTCGCCCTTGACATGAAGACCCGCGAACGGCGCGGCCTCGAGCGCCAGTTCGACGCCGCGCGCCCTGGTGCGTGCCAAGTTGACGTATGTGCCGCGATAGGGATCGACGCTCACGACCGTGTAAGCGATCTGGTCCTGATAGTCGTGATGAAATGCAGTCGCCTCGACGCGCAAGCGGTCTTGCAGAAAACGCTGCTCGACTCCCGCGTCGTACGTCCTTGAACGCTCCGGCTGCAAGTCGCTGTTGCCTTCGGCAAAAAGCGACTGACCGAAGGATTCCAGAAAACCGGGCTCCTTGATGCCGGCTCCGGCGCTCGCGCGCAGCGTCATGGCGTTTTCGCCGGACCGCGGACGGAAAGCCAGCGTCACGCGCGGGACCAACACCCATCCGAAACTCGCGTTGCGCTCCGCGCGCCCGCCCGCCGTCGCGAACAAGCGGCTCCCGATAACAATCCGGTCCTGCAGAAAAACGCCGACGTTCGTTCGCTCCGGCCTGAGCAACTCTTCGCGACGATTGCCAAGCGCTCCGGTCTCATGTTCCAAATCCATTCCCAGCGTGACCAGGTGACGGCTTTCGATCTGCGCCTCGATCTGATGACTCGCGCTCAGGCGTCGAACGTCGTTCTGGTAGCCCTCCGGATTCGTGTAGTCCGCGCCCGAATAGCCCGTCAGATCGCCGTAACTGGCCGTGTAGGGCCCCGAATCCTCTGGATTGAGCGACAGATGGTCCGTCGCGGCGATTCCCAGGCGCAGATCATGGGCGACGCGTCCGCTCTCGTGCCGGAGCGCAACGCTTCCCGAAAACGCTGAATGCTCGTATAAAGCGTCGAGGTCGGGCCGTTCAAAGAGCACCTGCCCCGGCGTCCCTGCTTCGCTCCAGTCCCCGCGAACCACGGCGCGGAGTCGCGTGCCGCCGCCGATTTCCGCTCCCGTCGATGCGATCAGGGCCGTTCCCGTAAAACGACTGTTCGGCGCCTCGTTGTCCGTCTCCATCCGCAACGCGCCCGCGTTCCAGTCGAGTCGACCGATACGGCCCGAGCCGCTCGTCTGAATCCGCGATGTGTCGAACGAGCCGCCCTCGGCCTCGAAGCGCAGGTTCAGCGATTCGTCGGGCGCGACCCTCCGCGTGAGAACGTGAATCACGCCCGCCAGGGCGTCGGTCCCGTAGAGGCTACTGGCCGCGCCGCGCACGACTTCGACGCGATCGATATCGAGCGGCAGCCACGGGCCGAGATTGATGGATCCGCCCGGTTCGTTGACCGGCACGCCGTCGACGAGGACGCGTGCGAACCGCGACTCGCCGCCGCGCACGAAAACCGACGACTGCTGTCCGGGACCTCCGAGGCGCGCCACGGACAGGCCCGGCACGCCCTCGACGATCCCTCCGAACGTCATGGGACGCCTGGCCTCGATGCGTTCGGCGTCGATCACGGTGGCGCTCGATCCCAGATGCGACAAAGGCGCATGTCCGCGCGTGGCCGTCACGAGCACTCTCTCGCGCACGGGCGCGGGCGCGAGCGTGACACGAAGATACGTCGTGGAGCCGGGCGTAACAGTGAAGCGACCGTCGCTTCCGACGATAAAACCGGGAGTCTCCGACCGCACGACATAGATCCCGGGCGAGAGACGGTCGACTTGAAAGGTCCCGTCCGGGCCGGTCACGATCGTTTGTTGAACGCCCACGCCGGACAAGCGAAGCGGAACATGGCAAAGCGCGACGCCATCAGGAGCAATCAGCGCCCCGGAAACGCCGCCGAGATCTTCTGCGGATCCTGACGCGCAGGCGAACCCGACTACGATCGAGACAAGCAAAGTGAAGCGAAAGCGATGCATGGAGTCTCCTTCCGTGTGCCGAGGAGGCTCAGCGCGACATGGGATCGAGGATGGGATTCCGGCCCAAGATGGGTCCGATCTGTCCAACATCCGTAGCTCCTTCTCGCGAGAAGCCTCTGGATTCCGATCAGGGCAGGTTTCCTGGCTTCCGGGTCGTCGCGATCGCCTCCGGCCTTCCCCGGGTCGTCCGACCCGAGTGGCGGCGTCTTTATAGACGCCATGTGAGGCGGGCTCGCCGGCTACAGTGGCGGGACCGCGCAGGCTTTGGACCTGCTTCCCTCTTTGCCCCTCCCCATGAGGGGCGCCCTGAACGCAGCGGAGTCTGGCAGGAAAGCAACGTGCCGTCAAGAAGCAATTCCGGGTGCTCGTCGAGTCCCCGCGCTCAGACATCCAAGCCGTCGCCGAGGCTCACGACGCCGCGCGTTCGGAAATGGCGCGCGACATCGAGAATGGACGGCGAATTCGCCGAAATTAGAAGCCTTGGCGGCGCGCCAACCGGCTCCAGCGTGGCCGCTCCGGTCCTACTCCACCGGAGATCTCCAGAAAACATACGTCAGCTCGAGCTTCTCGACACGTGATCTGGCCCAACGTGGATCGTCTGCCGCTCACTGACGGAGACGATCGCGACTTGCGTTGATCCTATCGTAACCGGTAACGTATTGTTCACTGGCAGGCGTCGTGTGACGGAGTGGCCGCGCATGCATGGCAAGAGCCGACGGATCGTTTCTTCCGAAAGAAGCCGTCGCCTCACCCAACGGCGTGTGGAATGAGGCGTCATGACGACACTCCGGCGATGAATCCGCATGATGCGCGGAAGCCGTAGCAGGTTTGGAGAGGTAATCTATGGAACGTAGGACCGTTCTCAAGGGATTGGGTCTCGCGTCCGGCGCCATGGCGAGCGGCGCTTTCGGCGCGGAGACGAGACGACAAACGTCACCGGTCGTTCAATTAAAGGAGGAGACCATGCCAAGCTACGAACCCAAGGATTTTTCGCGACTTCTCGGGATGGAGGGCTTCAGCGACACGCTGCTCAAGAATCATTTCACGCTCTATCAGGGTTATGTCGCCAACACGAACAAGTTGTTCGATGCCCTGGACCAATTATTAACCGGCGGCAAGGCGTCCACGCCGGATTTTGCCGAGCTGAAGCGCAGACTGGGGTGGGAGTTCAACGGCATGCGCTTGCATGAGCTGTACTTCGACAACCTCGGCGGCAAGACTCCCGTCGAAAAGAGCGGCAAGCTGGCCAAGGCCATCGCGGACGAATTCCATGGGTTTGACAGGTGGGAGGCCGATTTCAAAGCCACCGGAGCCATGCGCGGCATCGGGTGGACGATCCTTTATCAGGACAACGTCACCGGCCGGCTTTTCAACCAGTGGATCAACGAGCATGACGCGGGCCATCCCACGGGCTGCGTGCCGCTCCTGATCCTTGACGTCTTCGAACATGCCTTCATGATCGACTATGGCCTGAAGCGCGCCGATTACATCGCGGCCTTCTTCAAGAACGTCGACTGGCGGGCAGTCGAGTCGCGCCTCAAGTAAGAGGCGCGCCGTCAGCCTGCTCGCGCTTGCATCTCCGTGACGGCATCTTCATGCCGGGGAGGCGTTCGTGAAGGCTTTTTCGTCGAGATTTACCGTTATTGTTCGCTGGTTCGAGCGAGTGTTGGCGTTCTTCGTGCTGCTCGGAGTCGTGGTCTACGCCGTTTGCAGCGCTCGGGTTCTGGCCTGCATGGATTGGTCGTCCAATGACTCGTTGTACGAGCTGATCTATCGGGTGCTGCTGATGGTGATTGGCGTGGAGCTTGTGCGCATGCTCGTGATTCACGATCTTCTGGCGGTGCTGGAGCTTCTGGCGTTTGTGATCGCCCGTAAGATGCTCAAGCCCGACCTGACGTCGATAGACATTCTTCTGGTCGTCGCGGCCTTTGTCGCTCTGATGTGGGCGCGGCGCTTCGCGCGAGATGCTTCCACCAGAAAGGAGTCGTCTCTGGGTTCCGCGCCCGAGTAGGCGGAGGCCGTTTCCCTGTTGACAACCGTAGCCATGGCCATACTATTACGGCATCCACGCGCCCTGCTTTAAAGAAGGACGGAAGGCATCTTCAGCCAAATCAACGAAAAGGAGATAGCAATGGAAAACACGCAAATCGGCATGCCCCGGATCGGCGACAAGGCGCCCGACTTCAAGGCCGTCACCACCCAGGGCGAGATCAACTTTCCCGAGCAGTACGCCGGCAGTTGGGTCATCCTCTTCAGCCACCCGGCGGACTTCACCCCTGTCTGCACCTCGGAGTTCATGACCTTCGCCTCAATGGAGGACAAGTTCAGCGAGTTGAACTGCAAGCTGGTCGGCCTGTCGGTCGACGGCCTCTACAGCCACATCGCCTGGCTGCGCACCATCAAGGAGAAGATCGATTACAAGGGCATGAAGAACGTCGAGGTGAAGTTCCCTTTGATCGAGGACATCACCATGGAAGTGGCCAAGAAGTACGGCATGATGCAACCGGGCGAAAGTTCGACCAAGGCCGTGCGCGCCGTCTTCTACATCGATCCAAAGGGCGTGATCCGCACCATCATCTACTACCCGCTGAGCATGGGGCGCAACTTCGACGAGCTTCTACGAGTGTTGCAGGCCCTGCAAACCGCCGACGCCTTCTCCGTCGCCACTCCCGCCGACTGGCGCCCCGGTGACGACGTCATCGTCCCCACGGCCGGCTCCTGCGGCGTGGCCAAAGAGCGCATGGAAAGCAAGGACGCCGACGTCACCTGCCATGACTGGTTCTTCTGCACCAAGAGAATCGCCAAGGAGAAAGTGCTGAGCACGATCAAAAAGAAGAAATAGGAACGATTATCCGTAGCGACCCTCGATGTACTCCGCGGTCTTGTGATGCTGAGGCGCGAGGAAGAGGTCCGCGGTTCGCGAATGCTCCACGACCTCGCCGAGCAGCATGAAAATGCATTCGTCGCTCACTCGTCGGGCCTGAGCCATGTTGTGGGTGACGATGACGATCGTGTACTTCTCGCGTAGACCGAGCATCAGCTCCTCGATCGCGCGTGTGCCGTCGACGTCCAGAGCCGAGCAGGGCTCGTCCATGAGGATGATCTCCGGCTTGAGAGGAAGCAGGCGCGCCAGGCAAAGCTTCTGCTGTTGTTCGAGAAGCAAAGACGTCGCCTTGAAGTCGAGCTTGTCCTTGAGCTCTCGGAAAAGCCCCACTTCGCTCAGGGCCTTTTCCACGGCCTCGTCGAGCGTCGATCTTCTCAGCCGAATTCGCGGCGTGTGAAGGCGCAGGCCGAAGACGACGTTTTCATAGACCGAAAGCGGCAATGGATTCGGCCGCTGGAAGACCATGCCCACGGCCTTGCGCAACTCCACGAGCGAGACGTCGTGGTCGTAGATGTTCTTGCCGAGGACCTCGATCTCGCCCTTGGTCGAGACGCAGCCATAGCGCTCATTGACGCGGTTGAAGCAGCGCAGGAGCGTCGTCTTGCCGCAGCCGCTTGGTCCGATCAACGAAGTGATCAGGCCGCGCTTAACGACGATGGACACGCCGTCGAGCGCCTGAAAGCCGCCGTACCAGAGGCTCAGATCGCGCGTCTCGATCGCCGGAGCCCGCGTTTTCATCCGAAGACGCCCCGCACGTAATCATAAGTCTGCGGATTCGCCGGATTGTCGGAAAACACGACCTCGGTCGTGTCGATTTCGACGATTCTCCCGCCCCAGAGAAACATCGTGCGATCGGCCAGCCGGCGCGCCTGCTGGTTCAGATTGGTGACCAGGATAATCGTGATCTCCCGGCGCAGCGTTTTGAGCACGTCCTCGATACGCATCGTCGTGACCGGGTCGATGGCGATTGAAAACTCGTCCAGGCACAGAACCTCCGGTTGATGCGACAACGCCCGAGCAATGGTGAGGCGCTGCTGTTGTCCGCCGGAGAGCGCCGTGCCGAGGCTGTCGAGCCGATCCTTGACCTCGTCCCAGAGGGCCGCCTGCCTGAGGCACCTCTCGACAATGGCGTTCAACTCGACTTTGCGCGTCAGTCCGGCGGAACGCGGAGCGAAGGCCACGTTGTCATAAATGCTGAGCGGCAGGCCGACAGGCAACGGCGCCACCATGCCGATTTTACGGCGCAGCGCAAAAACGTCCTTCATTTGGCGCACGTCCTCGCCGTCCACGCGCACCGAGCCCGAAACGCGCGCGCGCGCGCAAAAGTCGATCGTTCGATTGAGGCATCTGAGAAGCGAAGTCTTGCCGGACTGCGCCGGTCCGATGATTCCGAGGATCTCGTTCTCGCGCACATCGAAGGATATCGAATGGATGATCTCCTGGGAGCCGTAAGCGAGGCGCAGGTCCTCGACCTCGATCTTCTTGCGGACATCATCACGGCTCACGAAGTCACCATTTCTTGTGATTACGCAGCCACACTCGCAACGCGATAGCCGCGGCGTTGACGGCCAACACCGTGCCAAGCAGAACCACCGCCGTCGCGTAGGGAATCGATTCCTTGACGTTCGGCACCTGCGTGGCGACCGTATACAGATGCATGGAGAGCGCCATGCATTGCTCGTCGAGTCGATACGGGAGAAGCTGGCCCTTTTCGACCGCCTTGAAGAAAACGGCGCCGGTGAACATGATCGGCGCGGTCTCGCCCGCGGCGCGGCTCACCTGCAAGATCACGCCCGTCAGGATGCCGGAGATGGAATTGGGCAGAACGACGGCCCTGATTGTCTGCCAGCGTGTGGCGCCGACGTTCCAACAGGCTTCCCTGAACGACGCCGGCACGGCGGCGAGCGCCTCGCGCGTGCTGGCGATGATGACCGGAAGCGTCATGATCGCCAGGGTGAGCGATGCGGAGAGGATCGAGTAGCCGAATCGCGCGGCGTACACGAATGCGCCGAGCCCGAAAAGCGCATGGACGATGCTCGGCACGCCGGCCAGATTGATCACGGCCAGATTGACGATGCGATTGAGCCAGTTTTCCTTCGCGTATTCATTGAGGTAGACGGCCGCCAGCACTCCGGTCGGCGCAGAGACGGCCAGAGAGATGCCGACGAGATACAGCGTGCCGATGAACGCCGGCCAGATGCCGCCGTCGGTCATGCCTCGTCGCGGAACGTCGACGACGAAATTCCAGCTCAACACCGGCCAGGCGCGCCAGACGAGATATGCCACGATCGCCAGAAGAGGCGCGACCATGGCGACAGACATCAAGAAGAACACGGCCTTGGCCAATTGCTCGGCGAACTCCTTCCGGACGACGAGAGACGTCTTGACGAATCGATTCCGCGCCGGACTGGAAGCCGCATCTTGCGTCATTTTCTGCGAATTCCTCGAACGACCAGCTCGGCCGTCAGATTGACTGCGAACGTGATGCCGAAAAGGAGCAATCCGGTGAGGAACAAGACGCGATAGTGATCCGAGCCCACCGGGGCTTCACCCAGCTCGGCGGCGATGTTGGCCGTGAGGGTTCTGACAGAGTCGAGTATTCCATGCGGGATATGCACGGCGTGGCCGGTGGCCATGAGCACCGCCATCGTCTCGCCCACCGCCCGGCCGACGCCCAGGAGCACGGCCGCCAGAAGCCCGTTCTTCGCGGCCGGCAGCAGCACTCGGTAGACAAGCTGCCAGCGTGTGGCTCCCAGCGCAAGGCCGGCCTCTCTGTACGAGTCCGGAACCGCCTTGAGCGCATCCTCGCCGATGGAAACGATAATGGGCACGCTCATCAAGGCCAGAATGACGCCGCCGTTCAGGATGTTGACTCCGACAGGCGCCGCCGTATACGCGACGATCAGCTTGCTCATGACGGTCAGTCCGATGAATCCCCAGACAACGCTGGGAATGGCGGAGAGCAGCTCGATCACGATCTTGAGCGTCTCTCGCATGCGCCGGCCGCAAAACTCCGAGACGAAGATCGCGGCTCCCAGGCCGAACGGAACGGCGATGACCATGGCCAGCGCGGTCACGCTCACGCTGCCGACCGTCAAGGCGAAAGTCCCGTATCTGACGTTCGAGACCGAGGTGGGATACCACTCGACGCTCAGAAGGAATTGCTTCAGATGAAAGCGGTCGCCGAACAGGATGGGCGCGGCCTCCCGAAAAACGAAGAGGAGGATCGCCGCGACGAAAACGATGGCGCTGATGCCGCACAGTCGAATGACGCCTTCGAGCATCTTTTCGCCGAGAACGGCCCATCGCGGCCGCGACGGACGGTTCATGGCTTCCAGGCGTTTTTTCATCGGTCCGCTTCCCATCGCGCGTCGCGATTCATGACGCGCCGCCGGTTCGAGAAAAACGAGATCGTAAACAGCAGCCAGCCGGATCCAACCGTTCTCGACAGCCGTTCGCGCCTTCGTTTCGATCGATATCGGTAATCGCGTTCATGTCGTCGGATCAAACAACGTGCAAGCCGTCGCGCCGCGAGCGGTCAGCTCTTCGTGCTCCGACGTCTTGAAATCGGCACGAAACCGCTCTCTTCCAGTATCTTTTGACCGGTCTCAGACATGATCCAATCGATATACATCTTGACGGCGCCCTGAGGCTCTCCAAGCGTGTAGATGAGCAGGGAGCGAGCCAGCGGGTATTGCTTGTCGAAAACGTTATCGACCGAAGGCGCGCTTGCGATCCCGCCCGCATCCCTCGAAAGACCGAGCATCTTGACCGCGTCCGTGTCATATCCCATGCCGCTGTATCCAATCGCCGTCTTCGTGGCGCCGACAAGCTCGACGACTTCCTTGGAGCCGTTCAGGTCGAGTGAGCCGAGCTTGAAGTCCTTCTGATCCAGAACCTGTTCGCGGAAGAACTCATACGTGCCGGAGCTGGATTGCCGGCTGATGCGTACGATCCTGTCGTCGCGAACCCCGGGGATTTCGACGCCGAGCTGCGACCACCGCGTGACCGTCCCGTGTTCGCCGTAGATGTCGGCGAGACTGTCGAGCGAGATCTCGTTCAGCGGATTGCTCTTGTGAACGTAAACGGCCAGGGCGTCATGGCCGACGACGAATTCCTTTGGCTCTTGGCCTTGATTATTACGCTTGGCTTCCTCGATCTCCTCGGGCTTCATGTCTCGGCTGGCGTTCGCGATATCGACGGCGCCCTTGATCAAGGCGGCGATGCCGACTCCGGAACCGCCGCCCGACACCTCGACGTCGGCTTCGGGCGCGACATGGCGATACTCCTCGGCCCAGAGCTGGGCGACGTTCACCATCGTGTCCGAGCCCTTGTTCTGAATGACGACTTTCGCGCCCGGCCGTTGCGCTTGCCCCGCTCGGGCGGGTCCTCTTCCGCAACACGGGATGGCGATGATGGCGGCGAGCAACGCACATCCGCCGAGAGTCAATCGCGGCGGAGTCGAGTCGCTGGCGCGCGTCATTCGGCTCTCCCTCGACGTCTATTCGAGCTTGTTGCCAAGAACGGCTTCGACGAGCGCGCGCACGTGGCTCGAGATGAACTTGAACGTGGTCTCGTACGCATCGTCGATCTCCTCGGGTGATCCGTGCACGCTCGAGGGGTCGCCGACGCTCCAGTCCACGTAGACCATCTTGCGCGGCCGCATCGGGAAAGCTCGCTGCGCCTCCTTGGCCAACGCGACGATGACCTGATAGTGATCGAGATAAGGAACCTGATAAATGGTCTTGGGAGCGGCGCGCGACAGGTCCAGGCCCTTCTTCTGCATGAACTGCAGCGTGTTCGCGTCGATCGGCCGGGGTTCCAGTCCGGCGCTCTGGAAGATGAACTTCGGCTGATCCAGCGACTGCGCGATCGCCTCGGCCATCTGGCTCCGGCAGGAATTGTGCCCGTCGACGAACAGGATCCGGAAGGTCTCGGCGCCGGGATGCCGGGGGTCTTCTCCCGTGCACATGTAAAGCACGTCCATGCAGATGTTGCGCGCCTGGTCCGAAACCCGCTCGAGACGCTTGCCGATGGTCACGAGCGGATCCAGCATGTCGAGCGGGAGCTTCTCCTCGTGAAGCAGTTGGAAGAGCTCGGCGTTCAGCTTGCTTTGAAGCGCGTCCACGGCGTCCTCGACGGCGATCGTCGTTTTGGCCAGTTCCGAATCCTGCCGCACGAACGCCTCGATGGCGTCACGGAGCATCGGGATCGAGAGATCGGCCAGTTCGACGAAGCGAGCCGTCGGGATCGACTTTTTGTTGGACGATGAGTCCAATCTCAAGATGTGGCGCGCGATGCTCTCGGCGTAGTCTCCGACACGTTCCAGCTCGAGATTGATCTTGATCGTGCTGTAAGCGAAACGCAGCGGTCCGGCGACGGGCTGCTGCCGCACGATAAACTCGAGGCACAGGCGATCGATCTCCTTTTCCTTCTCGTCGATATACTGGTCGCGGAGGATGACCGCGTACGCCAACTGCCGATTGTTCTCGACGAGGGCCTGGATGCAATCCCTGAGGCCCCGCTCGGCCAGTCTCGCCATCTCCTTGACAAGCCTGCAGATTCGCTGGATGTCGCGCTCCAACGTCTCCTCGAAGTGAGACATAATCGCGTTCTGCTCGCTATTTGGGAGACAACCTTGTCTCGATCGCATCAATCAGCCGCGCGACTTGATTGATGATGTGCGGCGTTTCTCGAACGCCTTCCCTTGGATGGATTTCGTCAGGCGCCGCCGGATGCTGCCCAACCATCCCCGACACCCGGCCGCAAGATAACAGATATCATGCTGAAGTCAAGCAATGATCGCGATCCTGCCACGTAATCTCCCGCGCCCGCCGACCGCCGTGTTTCCGGCGCATCCGGCGCATGAGGACAAGTCATCGACGCGTTGAGTGACGTATTCTTGTTGGTATGCGGGACATTCGCGCATCGGCGGGATGCGCCTGGGCTTCGACCTTCATGCCGGCGCTGGAACATCCGCGAAGATCCGGAGGTCACAAACCACGCGCTCGTCGAGAAGCCGCGTTACTGATCGACGTCAAGCCCTGGACGGGAAGACGGCGCGACACAGACGGAGAATGCCGGGTCACAGGAAAGGGCGCGCGTTCGGCGTCGGATCGCGCCGGGGTACGCTGACAGACGTGAACGTGAACCTGACCCTGACTCTCGATAGCGCGCGCTTCCACGACGACCGGAAGGCACGAACAGGAACAAGGGGGAGCCATGACCGGAGTCGGACACATTGCCGCGGTCGCCTCGATCGCCAGCGTTTCTTTTCTTTTGCCCGCCATGCCGGCCGATGTCGATGATCTCGTCCCGGCGAACGATCCGCGGATCGCGGTCATGGGCCGCGTCGACGCCGGCGCCGCGAATCGCCTGCGGATCGGCTATCCCGGCGTGAAACTCCGCGTTCGCTTCGAGGGTCCGTCGCTCGCGATGCGCGTCGCGTCGAGCACGCAGAACAGCCATGTCGGCGTCTCCGTCGACGGCGGCGCGCCGCGCGTCCTGCGCCTGCCGCAAGAAGAGACGGACGTGATTCTCGTCGAGGGGCTCGGCGCCGGCCGGCATGCGGTCGACGTGGTCCACCGGACGGAAACGTGGCAGGGCATCGTCACGGTCGCCGGCTTCCGCCTCCCGTCCGGCGGCCGCCTGCTCGATCCGCTCCCGTGGCCGCGCCGCAGGATGCTCTTCATCGGCGACTCCGTGACGTGCGGAGAAGGCGTCGACCGCACGCCCGACTGCAAGAAAGACAAGTTCGAGTCCTCGAACGCCGATCTCTCCTACGGCATGCTCCTGGCCCGACGGTTCGACGCCCAGTGCCATCTCGTCAGCTACGGCGGGCGGGGCCTGATCCGCGACTGGCAGGGCCGCCGCGACGTCTTGAACGCGCCTCAGTTCTTTGACATGGCGCTCCCCGACGAGTCGACGAAACCGCCATGGGATCATGCGGCATACGCGCCGGATGTCGTCGTCGTCTCGCTCGGAACCAACGACTTCAACCTCGCGCTCGGCGACTTTCCCGACCGCGAGGAATGGGTCGGCGCCTATGTCCTTTTCGCGCGAGCGATCCGCGCGCGTTACCCGGAGGCCCATGTGTTCCTGACCGAAGGCGCGATCGTCAACGACTCCGTCGCGTCGGGCCGGACGCAGAAAACGGTTCTGCGTGGATACATCGCGGAGACGGCCTCCCGCCTTGCCGATCCCAGGATGCATGTCTTTGAGTCCCGTCATTATCCCGGCGATGCCTGCGATGCGCACCCCACGGGCGCCCAGCATGCCGCGATGGCCGGAGACATCGAGCCGATCATTCGCGCCGCCGTCGGCTGGTAGGGGCGATTCAGGAGATCCAGCCTCCTGTTGCTCATCGATACGGCGCTGTTGTTCGAGGAGCTCCCGTTCCGCGCCGAGAGCCTGCTCGGGGAAGCCGCCCCCCCATCGTCATCTCGGACATCCTCGCGCCCATGCTGACGGCATTTCCGCCCGGCGCCGCTATCATACTTATCGCAAGCTGTTTCGTATCGCTTTTCTTGAAAGACCGACAGGGAATAGCAGCTTGACATCAATATTTCCTTCTTCTAGTATCAGCCTTCCGATGAGGTCACTACGCTCAGATCGCAAAGGCTCGCTGGTCGGCCGAAATCTGATCTTCTGGTGGCGTTCGACCCATCATCGCCGCGGCTAGCGGCGGGCCCGGAGGCCCGCTCGCGGCAGCGAGAGCGGGTTTTCTGGAAAGACCAGTCACGGGCGACGAAGCCTCTTCAGGAAACCCTGGAGAGGCTTTTTTGTTGTGAGGCATTGATGCGCATCTGCGTGAGTCTGGCGGAGAAGACCACCAAGGCGACGATAGACGGCATGGCCCGGCTGTCCCGACAGGCCGATCTTTTCGAGGTGCGCGGCGATCTCGTGGAAGACCTTGCCCTCGCCGCGATCCTGGAGGCTCGGTGTCGACCGCTGCTTCTCACCTGTCTTCCTCGATCCGAGGGCGGTCTGTGGCCGGACGACGATCCCGATCGACGTCTCCGGTTGCTCGAGGCAACGGAGCGCGGCTACGACTTCGTCGACGTCAACCTCCAGAGCGGTTTCCATGACATCATGTCGGCGAAAGCCGGCCGCGGGCTCGTGGTTTCTTTTCATGATCTTGCGGGCATCCCGCACGATCTGGACACGCTCTATCGCCGCATGGCCGCAACGGGCGCGGACATCGTCAAGATCGCCGGCACGCCCCGCTCGCTCGCGGACGTCGGCCGACTCATGGCCCTCGCCGGCCGGGTGGCGGAGGGCGATGGACCGCCGTTGATCCCGATCGCGATGGGCCCTCTGGGAGCAGTCACGCGCATTCTGGGCGGCCGTGATCGCGTCCCCTTCATGTTCGCCTCGGCGCAGACAGGGGCAGAGGCCGCGCCCGGGCAGATTTCGATCGCGCTCATGGCCGATCTCTATCGCGTTCGCGAAATCAATCCGCGAACGCGTGCGTACGGCGTTCTCGGCCGGAACGTGCGCACGAATCCCGCGCTTGTCGTCCATAACCGCTGTTTCCGGGCGCTCGGCGTCGACTCCGTCTGCGTTCCACTCGAAGCCGAGGCGCTGCCGCCGTTTCTCGCGGCGCTTCCAGGGATACGGCTGTCGGGCTTCAGCGTGACGGGATCGTACGAGAGCGAGATTCTCGATCATCTTGACGAGGTCGACGGCGCGGCGCGCCGCTCCGGCCGCGTCGACACCGTCATCGTGGAGGACGGGCGTTTGCGCGGAATCGCAACGCATCCGGATTCGAGTCGCATCGTGAACGGCGATCCCGAGGCGTTTCTCGCACAAGCGGCCCGGCAGGTCGAGACATGGACCGGCCGCCCGGCGACCCGAGACGTCATGCGAGAGGCGTTCGCCGCCATGAGTCGTGATTCCGGACGAGCGGAGAACGGACGATGACGATGCGTATCCTTCGTTACGGCGAGTCGGAATGGCGTCGTTATCTGGAGCGTCTGCCGCGCTCCTCCTCGCGCTCGTTGCGCGTGGAGCGCGCCGTTCAAACCATCATCAGGGACGTGCGCCGCGACGGAGATCGGGCGCTCGTGCGCTTGACGGCTCGCCTCGACGGGATTCGGCTGGATTCAAAACGGATCCATGTCTCGTCCGAAGAGATCCGCGCGCGGGCTCGACGGGCCGATCCCAAGCTCGCCGCCGCGCTGGGCCGCATGGCACGGAACATCGAGAGGTATCATCGCCGGCAAATCGAACGCGGTTTCAGCCTGCGTCTTCCCGACGGTTCGACGCTCGTGGAGCGAATCACGCCGATCGACGCCGCCGGTCTTTACGTTCCCGGCGGCGCGGCCGCCTATCCGTCCTCGGTGCTCATGAACGCCGTTCCGGCGCGCGTCGCCGGCGTGCCGCGCATCGAGGTCGTGACGCCGCCTCGGGCGCTCGACACGAATCCCGCGATCGCGGCGGCGCTCGTGATCGTCGGGCTCGAGGGCTCTGTCTATCGCATCGGCGGCGCCCAGGCCGTCGCGGCGCTCGCTTACGGCACGGCCTCCGTGCCCGCCGTTTCCAAGATCGTCGGTCCCGGCAACGCCTACGTGACCGAGGCCAAACGCCAGGTCCGCGGGACCGTGGACATCGACCAAGAGGCCGGCCCGAGCGAGGTCGTGATCCTCGCGGACGAGACGGCCGACGCCGGCTGGGCGGCCGTCGATCTTCTGGCACAGGCGGAGCACGGCTCCGGCTCGGAGATCGTGGCGCTCGTGACGCCCGCGCGGAAGCTCGCGATCGAGGTCAAGAGGCTTGTCGATGAGGGCGCACGCTCGGTCGCCAACGTCGCGACCACGCGCAAGGCGCTGGCGCGACAGGGCGCGATCGTGCTCGTGCGGGATCTCGACGCGGCCGTGGAGGCGTGCAATCTTCTCGCGCCCGAGCATGCGGAAGTCATGACGCGAGACGCCGAATCCATCGCGAAGCGCATCATCGCCGGAGCGGTGTTCGTTGGGCACTGGACGCCCGTGTCCGTGGGCGACTACGGCGTCGGTCCGAATCACGTCTTGCCGACGGGCGGAACGGCGCGCTTCACGTCGGCGCTCTCCGTGCGCGATTTCGTGCGGCGACAGAGTCAGGTGAAGCTCACACGCGCCGGCCTGCGCCGCGTCGCGTCCGACGTGGCGCGCGTGGCGGAGGCCGAGGGCCTGACGGGACACGCGCAGAGCGTGCTCACGAGGTTCGCGGAATGAGCGCGAAACGTATGACGACAAGCGGAAAGCCGCGGGATCCGTTGCGGTTCGTCAAGCCCGCCGTGCGCGCGCTGAGCGCCTACACGCTTGCCCCCCGCCGGGTTTCCGTCAAGATCGATCAGAACGAGAATCCCTTCGAGCTGCCCGATGCGCTCAAGCGCAAGATCGTCGATCGCGCCCTCGCGCGGCCGTGGGCGCGCTATCCGGAATTCGATCCGCGCGAGCTGATCGAGGCGCTCGCGCGGCATTCGGGATGGCGCGCGGACGGGATCCTCGCCGGCAACGGTTCGAACGAGATGATCGAGGCGCTGCTTCTGGCGACGGTGAGTCCGGGCACGCGCGTCGTCATACCGCAACCGACCTTCACGGTTTATGCCCTGCTCGTGAGAGTGCTCGGCGGCGCGCCGGTCACGGCCGGCCTCGGTCCGGACCTCGAGTACGACATGGACGCTCTGCGCGTCGCGCGGCGCGAGTCGGGAGCGCCGCTTCTGATCCTGTGCACGCCGAACAATCCCACTGGCGGTTGGATCGCGCCGGAACGGATCGCCGACCTGTGCGCGGAGGAGGACGGCTTGGTCGTCGTGGACGAGGCGTATCACGAGTTCTCCGGCGTGAGCGCCGTTCCGCTTCTCTCGCGCCATCCGAATCTCGTCGTTCTGAGAACTTTCTCCAAGGCCATGGCCATGGCCGGCCTGCGGCTGGGATATCTGCTCGCCTCGCCCGATCTCGTGCGCGAGGTGAACAAGGCGCGCCTGCCCTACAACGTCAATTTCTTCACGCAGACGGCGGCGATCGCCGCGCTGGCCGAGCCTGAAACGCTGGCTGAGGGAGTGCGGCGACTCGTGGCGCTCCGGGAGTCGTTGTCCGAGTCGCTTGGCGCGCTGCCGGGGTTGCGTGTCTATCCCTCCCGCGCGAACTTTTTGCTCCTGGAGCTCATCGAGAAGGATCCCAAGATCGTGTTCGATTCCCTGGCTCGTCGCGGCGTGCTGGTCCGCGACGTGACGTCCTATCCGCGACTCTCACGTTGTTTGCGCGCGAGCGTCGGCTCCGCATCGGAGAATGAGACGCTCGTCGCGGCGCTGCGCGAGATTCTTGCATGAAGGAGGACCCAATGAAGGAGAAGAAAACCACGTCCGCCAAACCGGCGTCGTCCGCCGTGACGCCGCCCGCGGCGTTGCCCCGCCGCGCCATTCTGCACCGAAAGACGCGCGAGACGGACATCAATCTCTTTCTCGACCTTGACGGTCGAGGAGCGGCGGAGATTTCCACGGGCATCGGCTTCTTCGACCACATGCTCGCCGCCCTGGCCACGCACGCCCGCTTCGACCTCAAGGTAACGTGCAAGGGGGACCTGCATGTCGACGCCCATCACGTCGTCGAGGACGTGGGCATCGTCCTGGGCGAGGCGCTTGCTCAAGCGCTCGGCGACAAGAAGGGCGTCACTCGCTTCGGTCATGCATACGTGCCGTTCGACGAGACCCTGGTCCGCTGCGTCGTCGACCTCTCCGGCCGCGTGTTTCTCCACTACGAAGTCGGTTTCGGCGCGCAGTATGTCGGATCGATGCCGGTCGAGCTCTTCGAGGACTTCTTCCGTGCGTTCAGCGACAACGGGCGCTTCAATCTGCATCTCGATCTGCTGCGCGGCCGGAGCGCGCACCATGTCGCGGAGGCGCTCTTCAAGGCCGCGGCGCGCGCCCTCGCCATGGCGGCGGCGCGAGATCCGCGGGCGCTCGGCGTGCCGAGCACGAAAGGAGCGCTCTAGGCGCCTTGCCGGCCCGCGCGCCCTGCGCGCGGCGATGAATCCATGATCGCGATCGTAGATTACGGAATCGGCAACCTCGGGAGCGTCGCCAAGGCGTTCCGCCATGTTGGCGCTCCGGCCGTTCTCACCGGCGACCCGCGCGAGCTGCGAAGAGCGAGCGCCCTGGTTCTGCCCGGCGACGGCGCGTTCGGCGCGGCGATCGCCGAGCTGCGCCGTCTCGATCTGATTCCCGCGCTCCACGAGGCGGTCGCGAAGGGCAAGCCGCTGCTCGGGATCTGCGTCGGGATGCAGCTTCTGTTCGAAGAAAGCGAGGAGCATGGAAAACATGTCGGGCTGAGGTGTCTGCCCGGGCGAGTCCGGCGTTTCTCCGATGATCTCGTCGTGCCGCACATGGGCTGGAACGCTCTGGTGCGCCGCCGCGCCCATCCTCTGCTCGAAGGCGTTGGCGAAGGAGATTTCGTCTACTTCGTCCATTCTTACTTCTGCGACGCGGCCGACGAGATCGTGCTGGCCCGCTCCGATTACGGCCACGAGTTTGCCGCAATCGTCGGTCGCGGCAACGTTCTGGGCGTTCAGTTTCATCCGGAGAAAAGCCAGGCCGTCGGATTGCGCATGGTGGGCAACTTCGCGCGCTGGGTCGCCGCCGGCGTTCGTGCGGCGACGGTCGCCGTTTCGGAGGGGGCATGAGCAAGCTGATCGTCGTTCCAGCCGTCGATCTGCGCCGGGGCAAAGTCGTGCGCCTGCGCGAGGGCCGTCCCTCCGATGAGACGGTGTATGGGGACGATCCCGTCGAGACGGCGCGCGCCTGGGCCGCGCAGGGCGCCCTCCGCCTGCACGTCGTCGATCTTGACGGCGCCATCGACGGCAAGCCGCAGACGGACGTCGTCGGCGCGATCATCGCGGCCGCGGGCATTCCCGTGGAGGCGGGGGGCGGGATTCGAACGCGGGAGCAGGCGGCGCGCTACATCGAGCGCGGCGTTGACCGCGTCATCTTCGGAACCGCGGCCCTGGCCGCGCCCGAGGTCGTCGAACGGGCCGCGCGCGATTGGGGCGGCAAGGTGGCCGTGGCGCTCGATGCGCGCGAGGGAATGGCCGTGGTCGTCGGATGGCGCGTGACAAGCGCCGTTTCGGCGCTCGATCTCGCCGCGCGCATCCGCGGACTGGGCGTGACGCGCCTGCAATACACCGACGTCACGCGCGACGGCATGCTCGTCGGCCCGAACCTGGAGCAGACGGCCGCGATCGCGCGCGCCAGCGGTCTCAGGATCACGGCGGCCGGAGGCGTCTCGACGCTCGACGACATTCGGAGAACGGCCGCGTTGGCGCCTCTGGGCGTCGATGAGGTCATCGTGGGCAAGGCGCTTTATGAACGCCGGTTCACGCTGGCCGAGGCGATCGCGGCGACCACGATAGACGACGACAAGGAGCGATCGGAATGACGACGACGCCTTCCGACGCTCCTTGTTTTTACGGTTCATGACGAGAATGCTGGCGAAGAGAATCATTCCCTGTCTTGACGTCGACCGCGGGCGCGTGGTCAAAGGCGTGCAGTTCGTGTCGCTGCGCGACGCCGGCGATCCCGTCGAGTGCGCCGTCCGATACGACGAGGAGGGCGCCGACGAGTTGGTCTTTCTCGACATCACCGCGTCGTCGGACGCGCGGCCGATCATGCTCGACGTGGCGCGCCGCGTGGCGGATTCGGTGTTTCTGCCCATCACGGTCGGCGGCGGCGTGCGCGTGATCGAGGACGCCGAGGAGCTGCTGCGCGCTGGCGCCGACAAGATCGCGGTGAACACCGCCGCCGTCGGCGATCCCGATCTGCTCACGCGCATCGCGCGCCGCTTCGGCTCGCAGGCGACGGTGCTGGCGATCGACGCCCGCGCTTGCGGCCCGGAGCGTTGGGAGGTCCATGTCCGCGGAGGGCGCATGCCCACGGGGATCGACGCCGTGGACTGGGCGCGACAAGGCGTCGCGCGCGGCGCAGGCGAGATTCTGCTGACGAGCATGGATCGCGACGGAACCAGGGACGGTTTCGACATCGCGCTCACTCGCGACGTGGCGCGCGCCGTGCGCGTGCCGGTGATCGCATCGGGCGGATGCGGGACGATCGCGCACATGATCGAGGTCCTGCGCGAGGGAGAGGCGAGCGCCGCTCTGGCCGCGTCTATCTTTCATTTCGGGGAGATCCGCGTTCCCGAGGCGAAGCGCGAGTTGCGCGCGGCGGGCGTGACAGTGAGGATTTAGAGGATGAGCGCGACGATGCCGCGTGATCTCAAGTACGACGCGTCGGGATTGATACCGGTCGTCGTCCAGGACGTGACGAGCGGCGACTTACTGATGGTCGGCTATGCCAACGACGAAGCCTTGCGGCGCGCCGAGGAGACGGGTTACGCGCACTTCTGGAGCCGCAGCCGCCGGAAGCTCTGGAAGAAGGGCGAGACCTCCGGCAACGTTCTGCGCGTGCGCGAAGCGCGCACCGATTGCGATCGCGACGTCATCCTGTTGATCGCGGAGCCCGCCGGACCGACGTGCCACACCGGGATGCGCACTTGCTTCGGGGAGGACTCCGCCACCGACGCCGGGGTCCTGGCCGAGATCGAGCGCGTCATCGCCGATCGCGCGAAGCGGCGGCCCGAAGGATCCTACACGGTGCGCCTGCTTGACGGCGGTCTGGATCGTTCTCTCGAGAAAATCGGCGAGGAGGCGACCGAGCTCGTTCTGGCGGCGAAAGGCGACGACTCCGAGCGTGTCATCGAGGAAGCGGCCGATCTGCTCTTTCACCTCGAGGTCGCGCTGGCCCAGCGCGGCGTCGCCCTGAGCCGCGTGTTGCAGGAGCTCAAGAAGCGAAGAGGGCCGCGATGAGGACCCTGACTTACGAGGACTACGAGCGGCTCTCGGCTTCGGGCGGCCTCGTTCCGGTCCATCGCGACGTCGCCGCCGATCTTTTCACGCCGGTCTCGGCGTTCTTACAACTTTCAGCGCGCTCGGAGCGCGCCTTTCTGCTCGAGAGCGTCGTCGGCGGCGAGCGCATCGCGCGCTATTCGTTCCTCGGACGCGACCCGGTGGCCACGGTCGAGGTGCGCGGAAACGGCGTCGTCGTGCGCGACGGCGAGGGCACGCGTCTCGTGTCAGACGATCTATTAAGCGTCTTGCGGCGGCTTCTGGGGCCGGGGCGATCGGCCGTCGACGTAAACGGACTGCCGCGTTTCACCGGCGGCGCCGTGGGTTGCCTGTCCTATGACGCAATCCGGCTCTTCGAACGCATCCCGGATCGCCACGCGCCGCCGGATGCACCGCTCGCGGCCTTTTCCTTTTATCGCTCGATCGTGGCCTTCGATCACGTCCATCAGCGGCTGGTGCTCATTGCCAACACGGAGCCGGGAAGTCGCTCCGCTTTCGAACGCGCGCAAGAGATCCTGGACGCGCTCGAGCATGACCTCCTTTCGGTCCCGGTTCGGCCGCGACGACGCATGGAGAAGGGGAACGCCGCTTCTCGCGTCTCGGGGCTGGAAAGCGGCGCTGCGTTCCGGGAGGCGGTCGCGCATGCCAAGGAATACATCGCGATCGGCGACATCTTCCAGGTCGTGCTTTCCAGACAGAAAACGCTCGACTGCGCGCTCGATCCCTTCACGGTTTACCGCGCCTTGCGCATGGTCAATCCGTCTCCCTACATGTATTTCGTCAAGGACGGCGTCACGGCCGTCGCCGGCTCTTCGCCCGAAAGCCTGGTGCGCGTCGACGGGCGACGCGCCGAGACGCGCCCGATCGCCGGCACCTACCCGCGCGGCGCCACTCCGGCCGAAGATGCGCGACTGGCCGAGAAGCTGTTGGCCGACGAGAAGGAACGCGCCGAGCACATCATGCTGGTCGACCTTGGGCGCAACGACCTCGGACGCGTCTGCCGCTTCACGAGCGTGCGCGTTCCGGAGTTCATGCAGATCGAGCGTTACTCCCACGTGATGCATATCGAGTCCACGGTCGCGGGCGAGCTGGCTCCCGGCAAGGACGCTCTCGACGCGCTTGTGGCGACTTTTCCGGCCGGTACGCTCTCCGGGGCTCCCAAAATTCGCGCGATGGAGATCATCGACGAGCTGGAGCCCGCGCGTCGCGGTCTCTACGGCGGAGCGCTCGGCTACATCGACCTGCGCGGCAATCTCGACTTCTGCATCGCGATCCGGACGATCATGCTGCGCGACGGGCGCGCCACGATCCAGGCCGGCGCCGGCATCGTCGCCGACTCCGATCCGGCCTCGGAAGAGCGCGAGACTGAGGCCAAGGCCGGCGCGCTGTTCGCCGCGCTCGCGCTGGCGGAGGAGCTATGATCCTCCTGATCGACAACTACGATTCATTCACCTACAACCTCTATCAGTATCTGGGAGAGTTGGGCGAGGAGCTGCAAGTCGTTCGCAACGACCAGATCACGGCCGAGCAGGCGCTCGCGCTGCGGCCCGAGCGCATCGTCATCTCTCCCGGTCCGGGCAATCCCGATCAGGCGGGGATCAGCCTTGACGTCATCCGGCGCGCCGCCGCCGCCCGGGTTCCCTTGCTCGGCGTGTGCCTCGGACATCAGGCGTTCGGCCAGGCGTTCGGCGGAAGAATCGTGCGCGCGCCGAAGCTCATGCACGGAAAGACCTCCGAGATTCACCATGACGGGCGCACGATCTTTGGCGGATTGCCGCGGCCGTTCACGGCCACGCGTTATCACTCGCTGATCGTCGCTTCCGATTCCGTGCCGGAAAGCCTCGAAGTCTCGGCCTGGACGGAAGACGATCTGGTGATGGGCTTGCGTCACAAGGAGCTGCCGCTCGAGGGCGTGCAGTTTCATCCCGAGAGCATCTTGACCGAAGTCGGCAAGGATCTCTTACGCAACTTTCTTCGGATCGAATCTCGATGAACGGTGATTGATGAAGGAACAGCTTCAGAAACTGATGCGCGGCGAGCGCCTGGCCGAGGACGAGGCGGCGCGCGCCATGGAGAAGATCATGGACGGCGCGGCCACGCCGGCCCAGATCGGCGCTCTGCTCGCCGCTCTCGCCGTGCGCGGGGAGAGCGAGGACGAGATCGTCGGGTTCGCGCGCGTCATGCGCGAGCGGGCCGCGCCGCTGCGATCCTCGGGAGCGATCGACACCTGCGGCACGGGAGGCGACGGCGCGGGGACGTTCAACGTTTCGACGCTGGCGTCGCTCGTCGTCGCGGCCTGCGGCGTTCCGGTCGCCAAGCACGGCAATCGATCGGCCAGCAGCCGCTGCGGAAGCGCCGACGTGCTGGAAGCGCTGGGCGTCAAGATCGATCCGGAGATTGAAGTGGTTCAACGCCTGCTGGACGAGATCGGATGGACTTTCATCTTCGCGCCGCGCTTTCATGCCTCAACGCGGCACGCGGTGGGACCGCGCAAGGAGCTCGGCGCGCGCACGGCCTTCAACCTGCTCGGTCCGCTCACCAACCCCGCGCGTCCGCGCGGCCAGGTCGTGGGCGTGCCGCGCGCCGAGCTCACGACCTTCATGGCGCGTTGTCTCGATCGACTGGGAATCGAGCGCGTCTGGGTCGTGCACGGCGCCGGGCTGGACGAGCTGTCTCCCTCCGGCAAGAGTACGGTGGCCGCCGTGGAGGACGGCAAGGTGCGCTCGTTCGAGCTGGAACCCGAGACTTTCGGCTTGACTCGTTGCACGCTGCAAGATCTCGAGGGCGGCGACACCGCGAGATGCGCCGGCATCGCGCGCGAGCTGCTGGCGGGAGCGCGCGGACCCAGGCGAGACGCCGTTCTTTTCAACGCCGCGGCCGCGCTGGTCGTGGCCGAACGGGCCTCCGACTTGCGCCAGGGCCTGGACCAGGCTGCGCGGGCGCTGGACGACGGCCGGGCAGCCGCGTTGCTCGATCGCGTAAAGGAGTTGTCTCAAAAATGACAGGTGAAACCGTTCTCACGCGCATTGTGGCGCGCGCTCACGAGCAGGTCGCTCGACGTCGCGCCGCGCTCTCCATCGATCAGATGCTCGCGCAGCCGAGGACGCGCACCACGCGCCGGCCGTTCTCCGCGGTGCTTGCGCGCGGCGACGGTCCGGCAGTGATCGCCGAGTTCAAGAGACGATCACCCTCGCGCGGCGCGATCCGCGAAGATCTTTCCGTGGTTCATGCGGCGCATGCGTACGAGAAGGCGGGCGCTGCGGCGTTGTCCGTGCTGACCGAGGAGCAGGATTTCGGCGGCAGTCTGGCCGATTTACAGCAGGCGCGGCAGGCGACGCGTCTTCCCGTCCTGCGCAAGGATTTCATCGTCGATCCATACCAGATCTGGGAGAGCTGGCATGTCGAGGCCGACGCGGTGCTCCTGATCGCGACCGCCGTGAGCAGCGCGGATCTGCGCGAGCTTTTGCGCGTGGCCGACAAGGCGCAGATCGATGCGCTGGTCGAGGTGCATGACGAGCGCGAGCTCGATTGCGCGCTTTCGGCCGGCGCTTGCATCGTGGGCGTCAACAATCGCGATCTGCGTTCTCTCGATGTGGATCTCGGCACGGCGCTGCGCCTGTCCCCGCGCATCCCCGACGACGTCGTCGCGGTGTCGGAAAGCGGCATCCGCGGCCGGGAAGACGCTCTCCGGCTGTATGAAGCCGGCTATGACGCGCTGCTCATCGGCGAGCATTTGATGCGCGCCCCCGATCCCGGCGAGGCGCTGCGCGCTCTTACTGGAAAAGACGGAGACTCGCGCGGATGAGCCGGATCCTGATCAAGGTGTGCGGGATCACCTCCATCATGGACGCGGCGGCGGCGACGGAGGCCGGCGCTTCCGCGCTGGGCTTCGTCTTCTGGCCGCGGAGCCCGCGCGCCGTAGACGTCGCGACCGCGCGCCTCATCATCGCGACGCTTCCGCCGTTCGTCGTTCGCGTCGGCGTTTTCGTCGACGCGACGCGCGAGGAACTGGCGCGGACTTCGGCCGAGGCCGGTCTCGACATGATCCAGCTCCATGGCGACGAGCCTCCGGAAGAGTTGCACGGTTTGCCGCGCCGAGCGCTCAAGGCGTTGCGCGTGGCCGCCGGTTTTGCGCTCGATTCCGTCGATCGCTATGCCGGCCGCGTCGACGGGATTCTCCTCGACAGCGGCGCGGCCGGCGTTCCGGGCGGGACCGGGCGAACCTTCGATTGGTCACTGGCCCGTGAGGTGCGCGACCGCGTGAAGCGCCTCGTGCTCGCCGGCGGCCTGACTCCGGACAACGTCCACGAGGCGCTTGCGCAGGTCCGCCCCGACGCGGTCGATGTCTCGAGCGGCGTCGAGACGGCGCCGGGCCGCAAGAATCCGGAAAAGTTACGCGCGTTTGTCGAGGCCGTCCGAAGATTCGAGAAGGAGGCGAGCTGATCACATGGTGACGACGACGCAAGAAAGCCGCTCCTGGGACGAGGTTCCTGATCTCGCCGGCTGCTTTGGTCCTTACGGCGGACAGTATGTGCCCGAGACGCTCATGAACCCGCTGGCCGAGCTGAGTCGGGCCTACAATGATGCGCGGCGCGATCCAGTCTTTATTAGTGAGTTCGATCGGCTGCTGCGCGATTATGTCGGTCGGCCCACGCCGATTTCGTACGCTGAACGCCTCTCGGGGACGCTCGGTTGCCACCTGTGGCTCAAGCGCGAGGATCTGTGCCACACGGGCGCGCACAAGATCAACAACGCCGTCGGCCAGGCGTTGCTCGCCTTGCGCATGGGCAAGCGCCGTATCGTGGCCGAAACCGGCGCCGGCCAGCACGGCGTGGCCACGGCCACGGTCTGCGCCCTGCTCGGAATCGAGTGCGTCGTTTACATGGGCACTGAGGACATGGCGCGTCAAGCCCCCAACGTCCAGCGCATGCGCCTGCTCGGCGCCACGGTGCGTGGAGTCGAGGCCGGCTCGCGCACGCTCAAGGACGCCGTCAACGAGGCCATGCGCGACTGGGTCACGAACGTGCGCACGACGCATTACCTGCTGGGATCGGTTCTGGGCGCGCATCCTTATCCGATGATGGTGCGCGATTTTCAAATAGTCATCGGCCGCGAGGCGCGCCGGCAGTTCCTCGAACGGACCGATTCGCTGCCTGATCTCCTCGTCGCCTGCGTCGGAGGCGGCTCGAACTCCATCGGCCTGTTTCACGCGTTCCTCGACGATCCCGTGGAGATGGTCGGCGTGGAGGCGGGCGGGCGCTCCGATCGTCCCGGCGATCATGCCTCGCGTTTTCTCGGCGGCGGAGCGGCCGTGGGCGTTCTGCAGGGCTCGCGCACCTATTTGCTCCAGGACGAGACGGGCAACGTTCTGCCGACGCATTCGGTTTCAGCCGGGCTGGATTACCCGGCGATCGGTCCGGAGCACGCCTTCCTGCGCGACGCCGGCCGCGTGCGCTACGGAACCGTGCGCGACGCCGAAGCGCTCAAGGCGTTTCAGACGCTCGGCCGCCTCGAAGGCATCCTGCCGGCGCTCGAGTCCGCTCACGCGGTTGCATGGATCATGAGAGAGGCGGCGGCGTTTCACGGCAAGAACGTCCTGCTCAACCTGAGCGGCCGCGGCGACAAGGATCTCGACATCGTCGAGCGTCATATGCCCGAGGAGCGCGGCGCATGACCCGCATCGGGACGCGCTTCGAGTCGTTGCGACGCGAAGGCCGCAAGGCTTTCATCGCCTTCGTCACGGCCGGCGACCCGTCGCTTGCGCGCACCATCGAGATCGCCGCCGAGCTCGACGGCGCTGGCGTCGACGTGCTCGAGCTGGGAGTGCCGTTTTCGGATCCGCTCGCCGACGGTCCCGCCATTCAGCGCAGCAGCGAGCGAGCGCTCAAGCGCGGCGTGACGCTCGCCGGCGTGCTCGACGCCGCGCGTCGGATCCGGAAGCGCAGCGAGATCCCGTTGCTGCTTTTCACCTACTTCAACCCGATCTTGCGATACGGCATCGAGCGCGTGGCCGGCGAGGCGCGCGACTCGGGCGTCGACGGCGTTCTTGTCACGGATCTGCCTCCCGAGGAAGGGCGGGCGTGGAAAGACACGGCCTGGACGGCCGAACTCGACACCGTGTTTCTTGCCGCGCCGACGAGCCCTCCGGAACGTCTGCGCCGTATCGTCGAAAGCTCGCGCGGTTTTGTCTACGCAGTCAGCCGCATCGGCATCACGGGTGAGCGAACGGCGCTTTCAGAAGAGGCTGCCCCGATGGTGGAGCGTATCCGCGCCATCGCTCCCGTTCCCGTTGCGCTGGGCTTTGGAATCTCCACGCCTGAACAGGTGGCGGACGCAGGGCGGATCGCCGACGGCGTCGTCGTCGGCAGCCGTCTCGTGCGCTTCCTCGAGGAGCAGCCGCAAGGCGATCTCGCGGCGCACGTTCGCTGGCTCAGGAGCGGGATACGCTAGGGCTAGGGCCAGG